>NZ_JBPZHD010000009.1:0-429336 GCF_051857595.1 Ideonella flava | reverse complement strand
GGTCAGGCCGGAGCGGCTTCCGCCGCCCCGGCCTGACCCGCCTCGACTCGATTGCGCCCCAGCGCCTTGGCCTGGTAGAGACCCAGGTCGGCGCGGCGCAGCAGCGTGTCGGCCGTGTCGCCCGGCTGCCAGGCGGCGACGCCGATGCTGGCGGTGACCGGGTGCAGGCCATCACCCGATGCCGGGCGGGCGAGCTGCTGCCGAAGGTGCTCGGCCACCACCAGCGCGCCCGTCAGGTCGACGCCGGGCAGCAGCACGCTGAACTCCTCGCCGCCGTAGCGGAAGCTCAGGTCCTCGGGCCCGACGCCGGCGCGCAGCCGCTGCGCGAACGCGGTCAGGACAGCGTCGCCGGCGGAGTGGCCGAAGTCGTCGTTGATGCGCTTGAAATGGTCCACGTCGACCATCGCCACCGCGAACGAAGGCCGGCCGGGGCCGGCCTGGGCCAGCGCCTGCGCGATCGCCTGATCCAGCGCGCGGCGGTTGGCCAGGCCGGTCAGTTCATCGGTCATGGCCTGCTGTCGCACCTCGGCTTCCGCTCGCATCTTGCACATCAGCAGGAAGCCCAGGTTGGTGACGATGACGAACAGGAAGCCGAAGGCGTAGATCGGCTCCTGCCAGGCCAGCGGATGGTCGAGGTAGTCCACGCCGGAGCCCTGCAGCAGCAGCGCGGTGGCGCGCAGGGGCAGGATCACGCCCATCGCCAGGTAGAAGACGGCGACTAGCCGCTGCACGCGGCGCGACAGGCCTTGCCGCGAGCTCAGCAGGGCCCAGCCGTTGAGCAACTGCACGAGGCCGTAGACATAGCCGTTGAAGATGGTGGCGATCTCGTACTTTCCGCCGGCCAGGCCGCCCGTCACGGCGACCGCTGCCACGATCACGGCCAGCGGCCAGCGCGGATGAGGCCGTTGCAGCAGGCGCCGGATGGCCGCGAAGAACAGCACCACGCTGGTCGCGCCCAGTGCGTTGCCGCCGAAGGCCGTCAGCCACGCCGGCAGGCGCCCGGCGTTTGCCAGCAGCAGGTAGGCCACGGCCTGGATCGTCACGGCCCAGGTCCAGATCCGCAGGCCGGAGCGCTCGTCTGCCTCGCTTCGCGCCAGCCATAGCATGGCCGCGGTCGCCCCGAGCGCACCCGTCTGGGCGAGAAAGAGGGTGCGGACATCCATGGTTACGACGATGCGGCGGTGGGGGCGCGGCATCCTAGCCGGGGGAGGTCACAATCCGCGCGACCGGCACGCCAGCTGCCCCACCTGCCCGAGGAACAACGCACATGCGAAGCCATCACCGGACCGTTTTCCTGCTGGCCGCCTCCCTCCTGGCCGCCTGCGCGCCCATGCAGCCGCCCGGCCCGGCGGGTGGCCTCGACCGCCTGGAGCACATCGTCGTCATCTACGCAGAGAACCGCAGCTTCGACCATCTCTACGGCCTGTTCCCGGGCGCCGAGGGCATCGCCCAGGCGACGGCGCAGCAGAAGACGCAGCTCAACCACGACGGCACGCCGCTGGCGACACTGCCGCCGGTCTACGAAGGCGGCAAGCCCAGCACGCGCTTTCCCAGCGAGCTGCCCAATGGCCCGTTCCGCATCGACCAGGCGCCAGTCAACCGGCGTCTCGACGAGGTCCTGCCCAGCCCCATCCACAACTTCTGGCAGAACCAGGAGCAGATCAACGGCGGAGCCAACAACAAGTTCGTCGCCATGACGACCGTGGGCGCCTGGACCATGGGCTACTGGGACGGCTCGCAGATGAAGCTGTGGAAGTGGGCGCAGCAGTACACCCTGGCCGATCACTTCTTCATGGGCGCCTTCGGCGGCTCGTTCCTCAACCACCAGTGGCTCGTCTGCGCCTGCACGCCGAGCTTCCCGAATGCGCCGGAATCGATGCGCCCCCAGCTCGACGAGGACGGCCGCCTGATGAAGAAGCCCAACTCGCCCCCCAGCGTGTTGAACGGGCCGGTGCAGGTCTTCGACGGCTCGGTCACGCCCGACGGCTATGCGGTGAACACCAGCCAGCCGGCCTACCAGCCCAGCGGGGCGCCGCCGGCGGTGGGCGGCAACCTCGACTTCGCCGACCTGGCCAAGAACCCGGTGCCCCCGCAGACCGCCAAGACCATAGGCGACACGCTGTCCGCCAAGGGCATCTCCTGGGCCTGGTACGCCGGCGGCTGGAACGCCGCGCTGGCCGATGGCCGCCAGGCGCCCGGCGAGCGCCGCGGCGTGATCTACAACGGCTCGACGCCCGAGGCGCTGGCCTTCCAGCCGCACCACCAGCCCTTCAACTACTTCGCCCGCTTCGCTCCGGGCACCGCCGACCGCGCCGAGCATCTGAAGGACTACGACGACTTCGCCGCCGCCATCGATGCCGGCAAGCTGCCCGCCGTGAGCTTCTACAAGCCCGTGGGCCGGCTCACCCAGCACCCCAGCTACACCGACCTCGCCCAGGGCGACGAGCACATCGACGCGCTGCTGCAAAGGCTCGTCAAGAGCCCGCAGTGGCCGAAGATGGCCATCATCGTCACCTACGACGAGAACGGAGGCTACTGGGACCACGTGCCGCCGCCCAAGGGCGACCGCTGGGGTCCGGGCACGCGCATCCCGGCGATCGTCATCTCGCCGTTCGCGAAGAAGGGCTTCGTCGACAAGACGAGCTACGACACCACCTCGATCATCAAGCTCATCACCAGGCGCTTCGCGCTGGAGCCGCTGCCCGGCGCCCGCGCTGGGGCGGGGGACCTGAGCAACGCCTTCGCCTTCTGACGCCGCGGCCGCCGCAGGGCCCATGAGCCGCGCACCGCGCCGGGTCCTGCCCGTCATCGTCGTCTCGCAGTTCTGCGGCACCTCGCTGTGGTTCGCGGCCAATGCGGTGATGCCCGACCTGCAACGCGACTGGGGGCTGCCGGCATCGGCCGCCGGCACGCTGACCTCGGCCGTGCAGGTCGGCTTCGTGTGCGGGACGCTGACCTTTGCGCTGCTCATGGTGGCGGATCGCCACCGGCCCACGCGCGTCTTCCTCGCCTGCGCCCTGGCGGGTGCCGCCGCGAACGCGTCGACCGTGTTGCTGCAGGGTCAGTGGGCCGCACTGCTGGCGTTGCGCTTCGCCGTCGGCTTTCTCCTGGCAGGCATCTACCCGGTGGGCATGCGCATCGCGGCGGCCTGGTATCGCGAGGGCCTGGGGGCCGCGATGGGTGTGTTGATCGGCGCACTGGTGCTGGGCACGGCACTGCCGCACGGCCTGCGTGCCCTTGGCGCCTCGCTGCCGTGGCAAGGCGTGCTGATGGCTGTTTCGGCCTTGGCAGCGCTGGGCGGGTTGGCCACCGCCTTGCTTCTGCCCGACACGCCGCAGGCCACCCGCGGCGCGCCCATCACGCCCAAGGCCCTGGCGGTGATCTGGACGGACGCCAGCGTGCGGGCCTCGGTCTTCGGCTACTTCGGCCACATGTGGGAGCTCTACACCTTCTACGTGCTGCTGCCGCTGATCCTGGCCACGCGGATGGCGGGCGCGGCGATCAGCGCAGCGTCCTTCGGCATCATCGCAGGGGGCTTCGCCGGCTGCGTCGTCGGCGGCCTGATGGCGCGCCGGCACGGGCCGGCACGGGTGGCGGCGGCGCAACTGGCCACCAGCGGAGCGTGTGCCGTGGCCAGCCCGCTGATGCTGCAGGCGCCGACGCCGCTGTTCATCGCCTGGCTGGCCCTGTGGGGGATCACCATCGTCGGCGATTCGCCCCAGCTGTCCACGCTCACCGCGCAGAACGCGCCGCCGAGCCTGGTGGGCAGCGTGCTGACCTTTGCCAATTGCATCGGGTTTGCGATCACCGTCTTCAGCATCGAGCTGTTCTCGCGAACGGCGCCGGCCGTGTCCCTGGAAGGGCTGCTGCCCTGGCTGGCGGTCGGCCCGGCCTTCGGCCTTTACATGCTGAAGCCGTTGTGGCGCCCCGCGCCCGGCCGCACGTGAGCATCGGCCTACAAGCGCATGCGGCCTGTGCCGGCAGATGCGGGCGACGATTGCGTCAGAGTGAGGAATGACTGATTTCTGGAGCGCGCCATGATCCGCAAGCTGGCTTCCGGTGAATACCGGCTCTATTCCCGCAAGACCGATCCGAAGACCGGCAAGAGACGCAACCTCGGCACCTTCGAGACCCGTGAGGCCGCCGAGCAGCACGAGCGCGAGGTGCAGTACTTCAAGCGTCGCGGCTGAACCTGGGGGACCACCATGCCCACCCGCCGAAGCGCCCTGAAGCTGCCCCTGCTGGGACTGCCCATGACCCTCGCCGCCCCCTGGCCCTCCTGGGCCGCGCCGCCCCGACTGGCCGTCCGCGGCCAGGACATCGTCGGCCCCGACGGCCAGCCCATCCTCCTGCGCGGCTGGAACTGGGGTCACTGGGCGCAGATCGAGCTGCAGGACGCGGCTGAGAACGCCGCGCAAGGGGCCAACGCCGTTCGCATCCCGCTGCGTTACTGGGGCAACTACCCCGGCAAGGGCGTGGAGAGCCGAGATGACAACGCCACCGCCACCGCCGGCCTCGCGCCGGCCAACATCGCCAAGCTGGACCAGATCGTCCGCGCGGCCTCGGCGGCGAAGCTGTGGATCGTGCTGTTCCTGGATTCCGACTGCGGCCAGAACGGCGTGATGCAGCCGGAGCAGCAGCGCTTTTGCGACCCCGGCGGCCAGTACGGGGCCAACGGCCACAACTTCTGGACCGACGCCGCGATGCGGCAGAAGTTCATCGCCGCCTGGCGCTTCGTCGCCAGCCGCTACAAGGACACGCCCTACCTCGGCCTGTTCGAGCCCCTGCCCGAGCCCAACCCGCACGGCACCCCCGGCGGCCAGATCAAGGCCTTCTACGCCGAGGTGATGGCGGCCATCCGCGAGGCGGCACCGGGCGTGCCGCTGCTCATCGGCGGTCGCAGCTACCACGCGCAGGCGATCGACGATGTGTTCGATCCCGCCTGGAAGGACGTGGTCTACACCGGCAACCTGTTCCTGCACGCCAAGGCGCGCGGTGCCGACGATGCGGCCCTGGCCGAATTCCGCGATCGCCTGAAGCGGCTGGCGGACTTCCGTGCCCAGCACAACGTGCCGGTGTTCGTGCAGCAGGTGGGTGTGCGCTCGAAGGAGGATCCGGACCGCCGCGCCCTGCGCGAAATGATGCAGGCGCTGGTCAGCAGCCGCGTCGGGTTCACCTACTGGGATTACCGCGGCGCGGGCAACCCCGACGAGTACTCGGTGCTCTTCGAGCGAGGCCGCGACTGGGTCACCAAGCGCGAGTGGATAGACACCATCTCGGCGGCCTTCAAGCAGCGCTGAAGAACGCTCCTCGAGAACGTGCATTCGCCGCGGGCGACGGCCCGCCTGGCCCTCAAGAACTTCGCTGGCAGGCCGACACGGCAGGGGTGGTCTCGCGGCATTGCGCGTGAAGATTGGCACTCGTCTGCATCAAGCGCCCCTGTTCGGTGCCGATGAAGGAATGCGGGCGGGCCGGATGTTTCGGCCCCAGCTTGATCGAGGACGAGACGCGAGATGCACGACCGCCGAAAGGTGCGGCGCAGGGCTGTTGGCGTGGCATGCCAGTTCGCGGTGTGGGTGACGCTCGCCGCCCCGCGCCTTGCATGGGCCGAGGGCCCCCAGCCCCACGACGATGCCGACCTGGCGCGCCTGCTCGATGTGGAAGTGGAAGGCGCGTCGCGGTATGCCCAGAGCACGCTGGATGCCCCCGCCGTGGTGCGCGTGTTCCAGCACGCCGACGCCTCGCTCCTCGGCCACGAGACGGTGGGCGACCTGTTGCAGCGGCTGCCCGGTGTCTACCTCAGCACCAATCGCAGCTACACCTCCTTCGGGCTGCGCGGCTTCAACCGTGCGGGCGACTACAACTCCCGCACGCTGATGACCATCGACGGCCTGCGGGTCAACGATGCGGTCTTCGACCAGGCGCTGCCCGGCTACGAATTCCCCATTCCGGCCGACTGGGTGAAGCGCACCGAGCTCATCTACGGCCCGGCGGCCTCGGTCTATGGCAGCAATGCCCTGCTGGGGGTGGCCAATTTCGCGATGCTCGACGGCGCCGACGCGCCGGGCGCCACGGTGCGGGCCGGCGCCGGCAGCTTCGGCCGGGTGCGGGCCGCGGCCAGCTACGGCCTGGCGGACCCGTCCGGCCTCGATCTCTTCGTGGGCGTCGTGGGCTACCGCGACCGCGGCGAAGAGCTCAGCTTTCCCGAGCTCGCCTCGGCCCAGGCGCCCGACGGCGTGGCGCGCGGCCTGGACGGCACGCGCTACCAGTCCCTTTTCGCCAAGCTGCGCGCCGGCCCGTGGCGGGCCAGCTTCATCTCGCACGAGCGCGACAAGGACATCGCCACCGGCGAGTTCGACACCAGCTTCGGCGCGCCGGGCACTCACTACGTCGATGCCTACCGCTTCAGCGAGTTCGGGTGGGACGGCGGCTGGACCGGGTCGCTTCGGCCCAGCGCGCGTGTGGCCCTGGGCAGCTACCGCTACCTCGGCCACTACCGCTACGACGCGGGCACGCCCGACGACCTGACCAACATCGACGACCTGAGCGGCCGCTGGCTGGACGGCGAGGCCAAGCTGCAATGGCATGGCCGCACCAACCACGTCGTCGTCGCCGGCCTCGACTGGCGGCGCGTCTACAGCGCCCGGCTGCTCAACCGGGACCTCGAGCCCGCCACCACCTACCTCGACCGGCGCGTCGACAACTGGCGCGCCGGCCTGTACCTGCAGGACCAGTGGCGCGCGGCCGAGCGCTGGTCGGTCACGACCGGGCTTCGCCTGGACCACCTCGGCGACGGCGCGGCCGAGTTCTCTCCGCGCCTGGCCATCAACTACCGGCCCGACGTCAACGACGCGTGGAAGTTCAGCCTCGGCCGGGCGTTCCGGGCGCCGAACATCGCGGAGCTGTACTACGACGACGGGTCTTCGCAGGCGGCCAACCCGTCGCTCGGCCTGGAGCACATCGCCACGGCCGAACTCGGCTGGGAGCACGCCTTGCCATCCGGCGTGCGGGTCTCGGCCAGCGTCTACCGCTACCAGCTGGGACGCATGATCGATTTCGTCGTCCCGGTCGATGAAGACATCGGGCAGTACCGCAACGTCGGCCGCGCGAGCACCGATGGCCTGGACCTGGACATCGAGCAGGCCGGTGGTGCGTGGCGCTGGCGGGCCAGCATGACGCTGACCCGGTCCATCGTGAACGGCGAAGCGGCTTCCAACTCGCCGCGCTGGCTGCTCAAGGGGCACCTGCTGGCCCCGCTCGCCCCGTCCTGGTGGCTGGGGCTGGAGGCGAATGCGGTGGGACGCAGGACGGCGCAAGTCGACGCAGCGGCCTATGCGCTGCTCAACACCGTCCTGCGCTACCAGCCGCGCCCCGGGGACAGCGTGGCGTTGCGCGTGACCAACCTCGGCGATGCCAGGGCCTTCGACGTCGCGACGCCAGGCCTGCCGGTGGACCGCGTCCCGCAGCCGCGTCGTGCCCTGACGCTGGACTGCTCCGTCGCCTTCTGAGCCGCCCGCCGCCCCCATGCGCCGACTCCTTCCCACCCGACCGCGCGCCGCCGGGCCCAAGCCCGCGCACACCGCGTGCGGGTGGCTGCTGGCGCTGATCCTGGCGTGGGCCGCGATGCCCGCGCAGGCCCAGCGCGAGGAGCCGGAGCTCAAGGCGCGGGTGCTGTTCCAGGTCATGCTGTTCGTGCAATGGCCCGGGCGCACGGGCGAGACCTCGTTCCAGTTCTGCACCCTCGACGACACACCGCTCGCCGAGGCGATGCGCAGTTTCGAAGGGCGTCGCATCAACGACCGGGTGTTCAGCTGGCGACGGGTGTCCGTGGAGCAGCTGGGCGCCTGCCATGTCGCCTATGTCGGCCACGCGGGCCAGCCGGCGCTGCAGCAGCAGGCCGCATCGCATGGCGTCCTGTGGGTGGGCGACGAGCTGGGCCTGCTCGACCGCGGAGCCATGCTGAACCTGCAGGTGGAGTCCGGCAAGGTCGTGTTCGACATCGGCCTGGAGACGCTGCGGCGCAGCGGGCTCGACATCAGCGCCAAGGTCCTGCGCCTGGCCCGCTACGTGAAGGAATCCTAGGATGTCCCCCGCAGACGATGGTGGCGGATCGCCCGCGCCCTGGCACCAGGCCCTGGATGAAGGGCTGGTGGCGGCGATGGCCGCCGCGGTGCTCGTTCTGCTGTTGTCGGTGCTGCAGTACGTCGCCCTGCGGGACCGGCTGGTCGAGGAGCTGCAGACGCAGGCCGAGATCGTCGGGCGCACGGCCAATGCCGCGGTGCTGTTCGACAGCGCCTCGGACGCGCAGGAGATCCTCGAATCGCTGGCCGGCTCGCCGATGGTGCTGCAGGGCCGGCTGCTGCGCGCGGACGGCCGGCCGTTGGCCGAGTTCAATCGCGGGCGGGGGACGCCCGATGGGTGGAGCCGCCGGGTCGGTGAGGTGCAGGTGCGCCACGCCATCGTGGCCAACGGCAAGGAGGTGGGCCGGCTCGAGGTGCGCGCCGGACTGGGCAGCGTGTGGGTCGGCCTGGCGAAGTTCGTCGCCAGCGCGCTCACGGTGATGCTGATGTCGCTCGCGCTGACATTGGTTGCCTCCCGGCGAATGCGGGCGCGGGTGCGCGAGGTGGAGGCCCGCACGCGCTTCCTCGCAGCCCATGATGCGCTGACGGGCCTGCCGAACCGCACGTCGTTCCACATGTTGCTGGCGCATGCGCAGGGTCACTGGGAGCGGCGCTCGCGCCAGGACGCACTGCTGTTCGTCGACATCGACAACTTCAAGCAGATCAACGACCGCCTCGGGCATGCCGCCGGCGACGCGGTGCTGCAGACGGTGGCGCAGCGGCTGCGCGATGCCGTCCGGCAGGGCGACGTGGTGGCGCGTTTGTCGGGCGACGAGTTCGCGGTCCTGCTCGATGCCGCCGACGCGGCGGCTGCCACGCGCGTGGCGACCGAGGTGGTGCGGCGCCTGCCTGAGCCGATCGCCTTCGAGGGCACCGAGCTGCGGGTCAGCGCCTCGGTCGGCGTGGCGCTGCTGCCGGGCGATGCCAGGACGCCCGAAGATGCCATCCGCTGTGCGGACACGGCCATGTACGAGGCCAAGCGTGCCGGAAAGGACGCCTACCACTTCTATTCGGCGCAGCTGGGCGAGGCGATGAAGGCGCGGCTCACGCTGGAGGCCGACCTGCGCGCCGGCCTGCCGCGCGGCGAGCTGTCCCTGGCCTACCAGCCCATCTTCGATGCCAAGGGGAAGGTGGTCTCGTTCGAGGCGCTTTCGCGATGGCAACACCCGGTCAGGGGCTGGGTGCCGCCGCAGGAGTTCATTGCCGTGGCGGAGCAGTCCGAGCTCATCGCCTCGCTGGGCCTCGGCCTGCTGCGCAGGCTGCGCACGGATCTGGAGCACTGGGGCGAGCAGGGCGTCGCCATGCCCCGCGTGGCCGTGAACCTGTCGGCACGGCAGTTCAAGCGGCAGGGCCAGCGGCAGGTCTACCTGGACCTGCTGCACGAGCTCGGCCTGCAGCCTTCGGTGATCGAGTTCGAGCTCACCGAATCGAATGTGTTCGAGGACATCGACTCGCCCGATTCCATCCTCGTCGCCCTGCAGGGCATGGGCTACGCGCTGTCGATCGACGACTTCGGAACCGGCTACAGCTCGCTGGGCTACCTGCGCCGGATGCGCTGCAGCAAGCTCAAGATCGACCGCAGCTTCGTCAAGGGCGTCGGCGTCTCGGAAGACGCCTCGACCCTGGTGCAATCGATCATCGACGTCGCGCATTCCCTGCGCATGCAGGTGGTGGCCGAAGGCGTGGAGACCGGCGGGGACCTGGCCCACCTGCAAACGCTGCGCTGCGACTTCTACCAGGGCTTCGGGCTGGGCCGGCCCATGTCCTTCGATCAGGTGGTGCAGCTGATGCGACGCCAGGCCGCCGGCGAACGCGTGGCTGTCGGAGCCTAGGGCCGTGGCGCCGGCCGCCAGTTGCTTCAGGCCGATCTGGACGACTGGTTCAACTCCACCGCGGCCCGGATGAGCGCCTTGAGCGCCTTCTCGTCCAGCTTGTCGCCCTGGTGGAAGTCGATGGCACGGCGCACGTTGCCGTCGAGGCTGGAGTTGAACAGCTGGTGCGGATCGGGCAGGGATGCGCCCTTGGGGAAGGTCATCTTCACGACCTTCTTGTAGCTCTCGCCCGTGCACAGCAGCCCATCGTGCGACCAGACAGGATTGTTCCACTTCCACTCTTCGGTGACGCCTGGATCCGCCTCGTGGATGAGGGCGCGCAGGCGGGCGAGCGTCTCTGCGCGCCAGTCGCCCAGTTCGGCGATCCGCGCGTCGATCAGGGCCGAGGGCGATTCGGCG
This sequence comes from Ideonella flava, assembly GCF_051857595.1. Taxonomy (NCBI): domain Bacteria; kingdom Pseudomonadati; phylum Pseudomonadota; class Betaproteobacteria; order Burkholderiales; family Sphaerotilaceae; genus Ideonella; species Ideonella flava. Next base: position 418,985 of record NZ_JBPZHD010000009.1, on the reverse strand, counting down.
GCAGGCTTGGGTGTTGGCATCGAGACTCCAGCAATGTGACGGCGGCTCAGGCTGCCAGGTTGCGCTTGAAGAAGGCGACGGTCCGCTCCCATGCGAGCTTGGCGGCGGCGGCGTCGTAGCGCGGCGTCGTGTCGTTGTTGAAGCCGTGCTGGGTGCCCGGGTACTGGTGGACCTCGAACTTCGCGTTGGCGGCCTTCAGTGCCGCCTCGTAGGCGGGCCAGGCGGCGTTGATTCGTTCGTCCACCCCGGCCAGTTGCACCAGCAGCGGCGCCTTCACGCGGGCTGCGTCTTCCGGGGCGGGCACGTTGCCGTAGAAGGGCACGCCGGCATTCAGGTCGGGCAGCCTGGTGGCCAGCCAGTGCACGATGCCGCCGCCGTAGCAGAAGCCGACCGCGCCCCACTTGCCGTTGCCGTCGGGCCGCGCACGCAGCCAGGCCACCGCGGCGAGGAAGTCCTCTCGAGTCTTGTTCTGGTCCAGTGTCGCGAAGGCCGCGCGCGCCTTGTCCTCGTCGCCGGGGTAGCCGCCCAGTGGCGTCAGGGCATCCGGCGCGAAAGCCATGAGGCCGTCCAGGGCCAGGCGCCTCGTAATGTCCTCGATGTGCGGGTTCAGCCCGCGGTTCTCATGAATGACGAGGACAGCCGGAAGCCGGCCCGATCCGGCCGAGGCGGGCCGCGCGAGGTAGCCGCGCACCTTGCCCGACCCGGTTGGCGACTCGATGGTGATCCACTCGGTCTTCAGCCGTGCGTCCTCCGGCTTGACCTGTTGCCCGGCCGCGAAATCCGGGCTCAAGGCGGCGAGCAGGCCGGCTGCCGTGACCCCCGCCTTGGCGAAGCGCTGCGCCTTCTGCAGGAAGCCGCGCCGGTCGAGCTGGCCGTGCACGTAGGCGTCGAAGAGGATGAGCAGGTCCTGGTCGAAATCCTGGGCCGTCAGGCGTGGTGGCATGGGGCGCTCCGCGTGAAACGAGGAGCGAAGGCTACTGCGAAGTGCGTGCCGTTCGCCAGCACAGGGCCGTTGGCCGTCAGGGTCGCCAGACTTTCGCGGGACGCGCGTTGATGTCGGTGGCGGAGCCGACGGTGGAGCTCGCATCCACGAAGCTGCCGCGATCACCGGCGCCCAGGTTCAGCCCTCAGCCTGGATGACAGCGCCACGCTCAACAGCACCAGCGGCAACCCGATGGCGAAGCTCGTTCTCACGCCCCAGTGCTCGGCGACGAAGCCCAGCAGGGGCGGTGCGAGCAGGAAGCTGACGAAGGAGGTCTGGGCCAGCGCCGCCACGTTGGTGGACGCGGGGCGATCGGCACGCTGCGCCGCCGCCGACATGGCGAGGGGAAACATCACGCTGGTGCCGACGCCGATCAAGGCGAAGCCCAGCAGAGCGAGCGGCGCGGAAGGCGCGATGGTGACCAGCAGCGTGCCCACGCCCAGCACCCCGAGCAGGGTGCGTGCGATGGCCACCGGGCTGTGGCGCTCGACGAAGCGGTCGGCCAGGTAACGCGTGCCGCCCTGCGCGAAGGCGACGCAGGACACGGCCAGTGCGCCGAAGAACGGCGCGGCGTCGAACGCGTCGCGCATGTAGATGGCCGACCAGTCGATGCCCGCGCCTTCGAGCACCAGCCCGCAGAGCGAGAACAGGACCAGCCCCATGATGGCCAGCGACGGCCGCGCAAAGTGATGCGCCGGCTCCTGGCTGCCGCCGCTGCGCTGGGGGGCGTCTTCGAAGCGCCCCAGCATCAGCGGCACCAGCACGGCGGTCAGCGGCACGACGGCCGCCAGCTGCCACTGCGGCGAGATGCCCAGCCTCGCGGCCAGCGCGCCCAGCAGCCCGGCACCGAAGAAGCCGAAGCTCCAGAACGAGTGGGCGCGGTTCATGATGCGACGCCCGCCCTGGTGCTCGACGCGATCGGCCTCCAGGTTCACGACGAGCTCGATGGCGCCTATGCACAGGCCGGCCGGTAGCAGGCACAGGAACAGCGCCAGCGGCCCGCGCGCATGGGCGGCCAGGGCGTAGAACAGCGGCAGCAGCGGCATCAGCACGAGCAGCGTGCGACGGTGCCCTATGCGTTCGACCGGCCGCCCCGCGAAGCTCAGCGAGAAAAGCGTCCCGCAGGCTGCGCCGATCAGGCCGAGACCGAGACCGCCCTCGGTGACGCCCATGCTGCGCTGCAGTTCGGCCAGCCGGGGAAAGAAGCCGCCGAGCGAGAAGGCGTAGAGGAAGAACGCGGCGAACACCTGCCGGTGGGCCGGCAGGGACAGGCCGAAGCGGCGGGGGTGCGGGAACGGCATGGGGCGGCGTGAGGCGAAACGCGCGATCCTGCCACGGGCGGATGGCAGTGATGCGCGGCGGTGCGTCGTCGGCTCAGCGCTTGCGCTGCAGGCTCTGCAGCTCCGCCAGCGTGTTGGCGTTGAAGAAGGCGTCGGCGTCCTCGAACACCACCTCGGCACAGCGGTGTTGCCTGGCCCAGCGGTCGATCTTGCGTTCGCCGATGGTGGTGGCGCGCACCAGGCTTTCCAGCAAGCTGGCGCGCATCAGGCAGAAGACGGGCTGGTACTGCAGGCTGCCATCGGGCTCGCGGGTGGCGGCGATGGCGATGTCGGCCTCCTGCTGGGCGGCCGCAGTGGCGAGCCTGTCGACCAGGTCGGTGGGGAAGTTCGGCGTGTCGCAGGGCACGGTCACCAGCCAGGGCGTATCGCAATGTTCCAGCCCCGCCAGGAACCCGGCGAGCGGGCCCGGGTACTCCGGCAGGGCGTCGGGCCAGACCGGCGAGCCCATCGATTCGTAGGCCCCGAGGTTGCGATTGGCGTTGACCATCGTCGCGCCGACCTGCGGCGCGAGTCTCAGCAGCGCGTGCAGGGCCAGGGGCGTGCCCTGGTGGTTCTGCAGGCCCTTATCGACGCCGCCCATGCGGCTGCCGCGGCCGCCGGCCAGGACCAGGCCGGTGATGTCGTCCTTGTCGATCACGGTGTTCATGGCCTATTCGAGCATGTCGAAGGCCTGGGACTCGACCTGCACGAAGGCTCGCGTGAAGGCCGCCATCTCTCGCCATGTCTGCGCAGCAGGGTGCGCCTGCACGGCGTCGCACAGGCGCTCCACCCACGGCTGCAAGTGGCCACGGAAGAAGCGGCGCTGCTGCTCGAGCGTGCAGACCGCGGCATCGTCGCCGGCGATGAGGTAGCGCATGACTTCGAAGCCGTAGGCGATGTGGTCCTCGGTCTCGCCGCGGCTTTCGTCGCGGGTCAGGCCGAGGGCGCTCAGGTCGCTGCGCAGTGCGGCCAGGGGCTTCTCGTTGAGAAAGCCCGAAAGGTAGTAGGAACCGTAGAGGAAGACCTCGGGCTTGCCGATGCCGCCGAAGAGCGCGTCGTGCTCGGCGGCCGCGGCTTCTGCAGTGGTGCCGCGCAGCGCGGCGACGAGCGATTGCCACGGACCCTCGAGGTGGCCGCCAGGCACCGGGGCCTCGGTGACGGCCACGCGGAACTGCGCCAGCAGCGCCTCGTCCGGCGGCGCCAGCCACAGCCTCGCCAGCAGGCCGTAGAGCTCGGCGCGGGCCAGCTCCTCGCCCTGGTCAGGGCTGGCGAAGTGAAGGGCGTTGTTGTCGGTCATGGTCTGGGCTGGGCGAAGGGGGGGTCGAGGGCGCCGGCAGCGGCCTGTCCCATGGAGGGCGTGAGATAGCTGACGGACATTTTCCCGGTTCGGGCGAGCTCGCGCTGCCCGTCATGGCTTGCTCATTTATCGCCGCGCCCGTATGCCCAGACTGGCGGGGCAGACACGGCTGCACTGATGGCACGACCGCCTCCTGTCCGCCGCCGGCGGCGGGATCAGCGTCCAGCCGCACGCGTGGCCGCCCGAAACCTCCAGCAAAGCACGACCATGAGCAAACACCTTGGCCCCCTCATTCTTGCGGCAGCCCTGGCAGTGGGATGCGTGACCGCGCTTCCCTCGGCGGAAGCGCAGAGCATCGTGGCGCTCAACGGGGTGGCCATGTCTGGCAAACAGCGCATGCTCAGCTTGCGCGCGCTCAAGGCTTATGCGCAGTTGTCGCTGAACGTCATGCCCGAGAAAGCCGCGCCCATTCTCGCGGCTTCGCTGGATGAGCTGAAGAGCAGCAACGCGACGCTGCGCACGCTGGCCAAGGACGCCAATCTGGCCGCCCTGCAATCCCAGGCCACGCTGATCGACAAGCTGGCTGCGGTGACCAGGACGCCGCCCAGCGCAGGCACGGTGCAACAAGCCGCGCAAGTCAGCGAGGAGCTGCTGGCCAACGCCGAAGCAGTGACACAGGGCTTCGTCAAGTCGGGGGCCGAGGCACCGGCGGCGCTGGTCAACCTGGCGGCCAGGCAGCGCATGCTCTCCCAGCGGGCGGCCGGATCCTATTTCGCCTACCAGGCGGCGGCCAAGTCGCCCGAGTTGAAGGCGCGCGCGCTGAAGGCGACGGCCGACTTCAAGGCCGCGATCAGCGCCTTCGACGACGCCAAGGCGGAGTTCCCGCAGATCGCCGACCGGCTCGAGATGGCCCGCATGCAGATGATCTTCTTCGACAACGCACTCGGCAGCATCGACAGCCCGACGAAGGAGCAGTTCGCGACGATCGCCACCACCAGCGAGCGCATCCTGAGCGAGATGGATTCGATGACGTCCGAGATCATCAAGCAACTCGCGGCCCGCAGTGCCGTGGCGCCCATGGTGGTGTCGAAGAAGTAGTTCCGCGCTGGCGCCACGGCGCGGGCCTGGAGCAGGCCGTCCACGAGACGAGCGAGTCATTTTGCGAGGCACCCGGCGTTCGAGGGTCGCCGCTCACAAGTCCGTGATCCGGACTTCCGCCGTGTTCCTGTGGATGTCGATCACGCGGCAATCGCTGCACATCTTGAGCCGCTCTGCCGCGGCCCCCTGGAAGGCCGCGTGGCCGGACAGCTTGCTCAGCATGTTCTCGATCGCGCGCAGCGTACCGAAGGGCTTGCCGCAGCGCACGCAGGCAAAGGGCTGGGCTTCGTTCAGCACGCGCATCTCCTTGCGGGCGCGGCCTTCGTCGGCCAGCAGCAAGCGAGGGACCAGCTGGATGGCGTCCTCGGGGCAGGTGCTGGCGCACAGGCCGCATTGCACGCAGTTCTTCTCGATGAACTTCAGCTGCGGCCGCTCGGGGTTGTCGGCCAGGGCCGCCTCGGGGCAGGCGCCCACGCAGGCCAGGCACAGGGTGCAGCGCTCGGTGTCGACCTGCAGGCTGCCGAAGGGCGCACCGGGGGCGGGCAGGGCGATTTCGTCCGGCACCGGCAACCGCGGGGCGCCCTGGCGGAGGTGGTCGATCGCCAGCTCCAGCGTCGGGCGCTTGTCGGCCTGGGCCGCGAAGCTCGCCGCCTGGGCCACGCCTTGGGCCGGCAGGGCACGCAGTGCGGCATCGAGGGCGGGCAGGTCACGTGCATCGCGGGCCTCGAAGAGGCGGAAGTGCTCGCCCGCATAGCCCAGGCCGGCGAGGACGGACTGCGCGATGGCCATCTGATCGGACAGTGCCTCGCGGTATTCGGGGGCCTCCTCGTCCGTCAGCAGCACCCACACCTGCGACGCGCCTTGGGCGATGGCGGCCAGCCACAGGTCCAGGCCGACGCTGGCGGTGTGCCAGAGCGCCACCGGGATCACTCGGGCCGGCACGCCGTTCATCGACTTGTCCAACCGGGCGGCGCGGCCGAGTTCATGCACCAGTCGCTGGCCGGCGCCTTCGCTGTGCAGCAGCAGGGCGGCGTCCTTCCCACCGGCGCGGGCGTAGGTGGCGAGCAGCGTCTGCAGGCGCTTGCCCTGGTGCGCCGGACCGGGCGCGGCGTAGGTCAGCGCGCCGCTGGGGCAGACGGTGGTGCAGGCGCCGCAGCCCACGCACAGGTGCGGCTCGACGACGATGCCGCCGGCGGGCTGCAGGTCGTTCTTCGAGCGGCCCTTGGCCGAGGCATCGCTGCGGATCGCGCGGGCCGAGCAGACGTCCATGCAGGCGGTGCAGCCGATCTGCTCGTTGCGGCTGTGGGCGCACAGGCGGTGCTGGTAGCGGAAGAAGCGCGGCTTGTCGAACTCGCCGACGAGGTCGCGCAACTGGAGCACCGCCTCCATCAGCTTGCGTTCGTCGCTGCCGGTGTGCAGGTAGCCCTGCGGCGGCTGGTGCATGGTGAAGGCTGGCGCGGGACGCAGGTCGAGCACGAGGTCGAAGCGCTCGCTGTGGCGGACCGGCCCGCGCTCGAAATCGATTGCGCCCGCGGCTTCGCACACCCGCACGCAGGCGCGATGGGCGCGGCAGAGCTCAAGGTCGACCTGGTAGTCCAGCCCGATCGCTCCTTCGGGGCAGGCGGCCACGCAGGCATTGCAGCGGGTGCACAGGTCCGCATCGATGGGGTTGTCGCTTTCCCATTCGGCCTCGAAGGCGCCGAGCCAGCCCGACAGGCGCACGAGCCGGCCAGTGTGGACGGCCTGGTCGCGTGGCTGGGGCAGGGCGCCGCCGGGCCGCTCGACGAGCAGGCTCACCTCGAGCGCATCGCCCAGCAGCGTGGCCGCCCGGCTCGCCGCCTCCGCCGGTCCGACGACCAGCGTGCGGCCGGCCGAGGCATAGCCGACGGTGGGCACGGGCTCGGGCGGTGGCAATTGCGCGGCCGCCAGCAGCGCGGCGATCTTGGGCGTGGCCTGCGCGGCGTCGCGCGCCCAGCCGCCGGTCTCGCGGATGTTGACGAAGCGGATCGGGCGCTCGGCCATGGGCCTGGCACCGGCCGTCTCTTCGTTGAGCGCGGCGAACAGGCGCGCCTCCTGGGTGCAGGCGACGACCAGGGTGCCAGCCTCTTCGAGCGCGGCGCGCTGGAAGGCCGCGGCCTCGCGCCGGCACAGCAGGCTGTGGGTGGTCTGCAGGCCCTCAGGGCTCGCGCCGGGGCTCTTCGCCAGCGCCTGGGCCAGGGCCTTCGCGTCCAGCGGCATCGTGCGGTTGCAGTCGCAGATCAGGGTCTTCATCGGGCAAGGGATCAGTGGCGCTCGCCGTTGGAGCAGGGACCGCGGGGGGAGGTTCGTCAGGGTCTTCGGTGACCAGCCCGAGGAAGCGGGCCTGGGCCATCTTCTTCAGCATGGACGCCGGCAGCGGGCTGGGCACGCTGTAGTCGTCGATGTAGGTGTCCAGGCCGTCCATCACGTTGAAGTGCGGGTCGGCGAAGAGCGTCTTCAGCGCGGCATTCTTGACTTCCGGGTGCACGCCCTCAGCGACGAAGCGGCTGAAGTCCGAGGCGGGGGTGAGCTCGGCGACATCGGCCAGGGTGGGTGGGGCTTCGGCGGGCTCTGGCGCAGGCGCGGCCTGGGGAACGCCGGCCACCGGCTCAGCGGGTGGCTCGGGCATCGTGACGGCGCATTCCGGTTCCGCCGGCAGTGCCGCCTCGCCGACTTGCCGGGCCAGGGCCTTGCGCTGCGACCAGCGGGCCAGGAAGCCCGGGCTTTGCGGAGCACTCATCGCGGGCCTTCCCGGCCGCCGCGTTCTTCGGGCGCACGGAACGATGCCGGGCGCTGGCGCTTGCGCGGCTCGGGCTTGTAGTGCTCGTCGGCATAGGCCTGGAGCAACTCCACCACCGGGGTCGGCAGCGGGCAGTTGTCGACCCGCTCCTGCGCGTCAAGCCAGCGGCCGGCCTCGTGGTAGGACAGCGTGACGATCTCCGGCCAGGCGCGCGAGGGATCTTCGTCATCGACGCGCCACATCACGAACCAGACCGGCTGGCCGCTGGTGAGGTTGAGGTAGTAGCCCTCGGCCTGGTCCGGGTGCAGTTCGACCTTGAAGCCGGGGAAGGCCCACAGCGCGCGGCGGCCGTCGTCGCGCAGCACGCGCGGCTGACGCGAGTCCTCCGTGGGGCTGCCGAGATGCCCGTCGTCCATCTCCACGCCGGCGAGGCGGAAGCGCCAGGCCTCCCACTCGTTCGGTGCCTGCTCGCGTTCGATCAGCACCGCTGCGCGCAGCGTCAATCGGCGCTCGACGGCCGGGGAGTCGAGGGCGTCTTCCATCGCAGGATCCGGGGTCAGGAAGGGGAGGATGAGGCCACCACCCGCATGGCGGCCGGCTCGGGCAGCGGCTCGGAATCGAAGCGCTCGAAGCCGGTGTAGCAGAGGAAGTGCCTGTTGGCGGCGCGGCCGAAAAGCGTCATGCCCAGCCGGGTCGCCAGGTCATGGCCCATCTGCGTGACGCCGTTGCGCGAGACGACGATGGGCACGCCCATGTGCGCGGCCTTCATCACCATCTCGCTGGTGAGCCGGCCGGTGGTGTAGAAGCACTTGTCGCCACCCGTCACGCCGTTCACCCACATCCAGCCGGCGATGGTGTCGATGGCGTTGTGGCGGCCCACGTCCTCCACGAACATCAGCATCTCGCCGCCGCGGAACAGCGCGCAGCCGTGCACCGAGCCGGCCTTGCGGTGGATGCTTTCCTGCTGGCGCATCACCTCGAGCATTGAGGCGAGGGTGGACTGGCGGATGCGCGCCCGCTCGGGCGGCGGCAGCATGAGGCCGGTGACGTCGTGCATCAGCTCGCCGAACACCGTGCCCTGGCCGCAGCCGGTGGTCACGGTGCGGCGCTGCGTGCGCTGCTCGAGGTCCGGCAGGCCGTGGCGTGTGCGGACGGCCGCCGCCCCGACATCCCAATCGACGGTGATGGATTCGACCTCGTCCATCGAGCCCACGAGGCGCTGGTTGCGCAGGTAGCCCAGCACCAGCAGCTCGGGCTCGGCGCCCAGCGTCATCAGGGTGACGAGCTCGCGCTTGTCGACGAAGACCGTCAGTGGCCGCTCGGCCGGGATGTGGATGCGGCGGCGGGCGCCGTACTCGTCGAGGATCTCGATCTCGCGCAGCAGGGGCTGGCGAGCGGCCGTCATCCGGGGCACGCGCTGCGGCGGCGGCGCGGGCGGGGGAGAGGCGGTGCGGGGGAGGGACATCCGTCGAGCTTACTTCTTGGTGCCGCTGGCCGCCGCGGCCGGCTGATTCGTGCTGGGCGGCGAAGTGGCCGTGCCCGGGGGCGAGTGAGCGCCGGACGATTCGAGCGGCTTGTTCTCCGGCGTGGCCGGCGTGTAGGCGAAGGGGCCGGGGTCGCTGCAGGCCGGCGGCGCCGAGGCGGCAGCCGGGGCCGGCATGGGCCCGGAGGCCGGCTTGCCGGCCTTCTTCGCCTCGGCGAAGTAGGCGGCCGCGACCCGGTCCTGTGCCTTGCACAGCTGGTAGGCGGCGACGCTGTCGGTCCACTTCGTCTTGGCCGCGGTTTCGGCGGCCTTGGCCTTGGCTTCGTCGCTGGGCGGCGCCAGCTTGGCCGACGAGGTGGCGGCCAGGCACAGCAGAGCCAGGATCGCGGTGGTCAGGGCAGCAGGCTTCATGGGGCGGCTCCAGGCGGGTTCAGGCGCGTGCGATGGGCGGTGTCGGCGCAACCTCCGGCGGCGAGCGCTGCGCGGGGATCCTGCCGGCGCGGATGTCCTCGTGCCAGAGCTCGTGGTGCTCGTGGGCCCACGCCTCGTTCACATAGCCGTTGCGCATCGCGCTGTAGGCGCCCCGCATGCCTATGGTGCCGATGTAGATATGACCGATGAACAGGGCCATCATCAGCACCGCCGCGGTGTTGTGGATCATGTGGGCGAGCTGCATGTCGCCACGCAGGTAGGGCAGGCCCGGCACCAGCTTGTCCATCACCAGGCCCGAGCCGACGACCGTCAGGCCCAGCACCAGCACGCCGACCCAGAAGATCACTTTCTCGCCGGCGTTGAAGCGGTGGGAGGGGACCTCGTGCTGGCCGAGCATCCCGCCGAAGCGGGCCAGCCAGCGCAGGTCGCCGCTCTGGGGCAGGTTGCTGCGGATGAAGGTCAGGATGACCACCACCAGCGAGACGGCGAACAGCGGGCCCACCAGGTTGTGCGCGGTCTTGAGCAGGTAGGTCAGCCAGCCGAAGAGCGTCGAGCCGATCAGCGGCAGCAGGAAGAACTTGCCGAAGGCCATGACGATGCCGGAGACGGCGAGCACGACGAAGGCGATGGCGTTGGTCCAGTGGGCCGCGCGCTCGAAGGGCGTGAAGCGCTCGATCGGGCCGGAGGTGCCGTCGTTGGGCGTGTGGCCGAGAGGTCCCTTGCGCCAGTAGAAAAGCGCGATCGCCAGCGTGACGATGACCAGCAGCGCGCCGCCATAGGGAATCAGCCAGTGGTTGCGCACCTGGCGCCAGGCTTCGCCCGCATTGGTCCAGCGCGAGCCGGGGTACCGGGTGAAGGGCTGGATCAGCACGCCCTTCTCGGCGCCGGGCAGCGTGCTGGTGCCGCCCTGGTCGCGCACGGCGCGCCACATGGGCGCGTTGTTGCCGGGCTGGCTGCGGGCGCGCTGGGCGTTGGTGTCCGTGGGTTGGGGCTCGGGCGCAGCCGCGGCCGACGAAGCCGTGGCCGGCGGCGCGGCGGTCTGCGCCAGCGCGGCTCCCGCGGCGGCCGCGAGGGCCAGCGCCAAGGCGCCGGCTCGGATCAGGCGATGCATGGTGACGCCTCCTGGCACATGGACGTTCAAGGCGCCTTGGCGACCGCAGGCTCGCTGGCCGCGACGGCCGGCGCGCTGGCCGCGGGCGGCGATGCGTCGGGTGCGGTGGCCGAGCCGTGGGTGGCGCTGATGCGCACGTACTCGTTCTGGCCCTGCGTGCGGCCGCGGATCTGGTTCTGCCAGCTCGCGTCGTCGCCCGCCGTCCAGCCGGTGGCGGTGTAGACCTTGGGCTCGCCGGCCGCGCCGGTGTAGGCCTTCGCGTCGGCCTTCTTCATCGCCGCAGGTTCGGCCTGGGAGTGCTCCTTGCAGGCCGGCAGGAGCAGGGCAATCGCGACGACGACCGCCAGCGAGATCAACGCGCGGTTCATGACTTGCCTTCCGCGGTGGTCTGCGAAGGCGCTGCCGACGGCGCGCCTTGCGTAGGCTTGCCGTAGGCCGTGCCCCAGCCCCACACCTCGCTGCCCTTGCCTCGCACCAGCACCCGGTTGCGGAAGATGTCCGCCACCACGTCGCCATCGCCGCCGAGCAGCGCCTTGGTCGAGCACATCTCGGCGCAGGCCGGCAGCTTGCCTTCGGCGAGGCGGTTGCGGCCGTACTTCTCGAACTCGGCTTGCGAGCCGTTCTCTTCCGGGCCGCCGGCGCAGAAGGTGCACTTGTCCATCTTGCCGCGCAGGCCAAAGGTGCCGTTGCTGGGGAACTGCGGCGCGCCGAAGGGGCAGGCATAGGAGCAGTAGCCGCAGCCTATGCACACGTCCTTGTCGTGCAGCACCACCCCTTCGTCGGTGCGGTAGAAGCAATCGACCGGGCACACGGCCATGCAGGGCGCGTCGGAGCAGTGCATGCAGGCGACCGAGATGGACTTCTCGCCCGGCACGCCGTCGTCGAGCGTGACGACTCGCCGCCGGTTCACGCCCCAGGGCACCTCGTGCTCCGCCTTGCAGGCCGTGGTGCAGCTGTTGCATTCGATGCAGCGCTCGGCATCGCAGATGAACTTCATTCGGGCCATGCTGTGCTCCTCTGCTTATGCCGTGACTTTTTCAACCTGGCAGACCGTCGTCTTGGTCTCTTGCATCATGGTGACGCTGTCGTAGCCGTAGGTGGTGGCGGTGTTGATCGCCTCGCCACGCACGACCGGCATCGCGCCTTCGGGGTAGTAGGGCGCGAGGTCGATGCCGCCCCAGCGGCCCGAGAAGTGGAAGGGCAGGAAGACCGTGCCCGCATCGACGCGCTCGGTGACCAGCGCCTTGACCTTCAGACCCTTGAACTCCGGCATCGCCGCCATGGGCGGCGTCTTCACCCAGACCCAGTCGCCGTGGCGGATGCCGCGGTCGTTGGCGGCCCTGGGGTTGATCTCGACGAACATGTCCTGCTGCAGCTCGGCCAGCCAGGGGTTGGAGCGCGTCTCCTCCCCGCCGCCCTCGTACTCGACCAGGCGACCCGAGGTCATGATGAGCGGGAAGGTCTTGCCGATCTCGGCGTTCTTGTCCTGCACCGTCTTGTAGAGCGTGGGCAGGCGCCAGAAGGCCTTCTTGTCGTCGTGCGTGGGGTACTTGGCCACCAGGTCCGGACGCGTGCTGTACAGCGGCTCGCGGTGCTTGGGCACGGGGTCGGGGAAGTTCCAGACCACCGCCCGCGCCCGGGCGTTGCCGAAAGGATGGCAGCCGTGGTTCTTCATCACCACGCGGATGATCCCGCCCGAGAGGTCGGTCTTCCAGTTCTTGCCTTCGGCGGCCTTCTGCTCGGCCTCGCTCAGCTCGCCCCACCAGCCGAGCTTCTTCATGAGCACGTGGTCGAACTCGGGGTAGCCGGTGGTCAGGTCCGAGCCCTTGGAGTGCGAGCCGTCGGCCGCCAGCAGCGGCGCGCCCTCGCGCTCCACGCCGAAGTTCGCGCGGAAGTTGCCGCCGCCGTCCATCACGTGCCGGGTGGTGTCGTACAGGTTGGCCGAGCCCGGGTGCTTGAGCGCCGGGTTGCCGTAGCACGGCCAGGGCAGGCCGAAGTAGTCGCCGTCCAGCGAGTAGCCGGTCTCCTTGTCGATGCCGCCCCGCGCGCGCAGCGTCTTCACGTCGAAGACATTCATGTTGCGCATGTGCGCCTTCAGCCGCTCGGGGCTCTGGCCGGTGTAGCCGATGGTCCAGCAGCTGGCGTTGATCTCGCGCAGCATGGATTCGGGCTCGGGCTCGTCCATGCCCTTGACCTTCTGCATCTTGTAGTTCTTGACCAGCTCGGCGCCGAAGCCGAGCTTCACGGCCAGCTGGTACATGATCATGTGGTCGGAGCGCGACTCCCACAGCGGATCGATCACCTTCTCGCGCCACTGTAGCGAGCGGTTGCTGGCGGTGACCGAGCCGCTGGTCTCGAACTGCGTGGCCGCGGGCAGCAGGTAGACCGCGCGGTTCTTGTTCAGGTCCTCCGGCTTGCCGGGCATGGCCGCCATGGCGGCGGTGGCCGAGGGGAAGGGGTCAACGACGACGAGCAGGTCGAGCTTGTCCATCGCCCGCTTCATCTCCAGCCCGCGCGTCTGCGAGTTGGGCGCATGGCCCCAGAAGAACAGGCCGCGCAGGTTCGAATCCTGGTCGATCAGCTCGTTCTTCTCGAGCACGCCGTCGACCCAGCGCGAGACCGTCATGCCGGGCTTGGTCATCATGCCCTGCGCGTACTGCTTCTTGATCCACTCGTAGTCGACGTTCCAGACCTTGGCGAAGTGCTTCCACGCGCCGTCGGCCAGGCCGTAGTAGCCGGGCAGCGAGTCGGGATTGGGGCCGACGTCCGTCGCGCCCTGCACGTTGTCGTGGCCGCGGAAGATGTTGGTGCCGCCGCCAGAGATGCCCACGTTGCCCAGCGTCAGCTGCAGCAGGCAGGAGGCGCGCACGATCGCGTTGCCGATGGTGTGCTGGGTCTGGCCCATGCACCACACCACGGTGCTCGGCCGGTTCTCGGCCATGATCTTGGCGACCTTGAAGCAGGTGGCCTCGTCGACGCCTGACACCTCCTGCACCTTGTCGGGCGTCCAGAAGTTCAGGGCCTCCTCGCGCACCTTGTCCATGCCGTAGACGCGATCGGCGATGTACTGCTTGTCCTCCCAGCCGTTCTTGAAGATGTGGTGCATCAGGCCGAAGAGGAAGGCTATGTCGGAGCCCGAGCGGATGCGCACGTACTCGTCGGCCTTGGCCGCGGTGCGGGTGAAGCGCGGGTCCACCACGATCATCTTGCAGCCCGTCTCCTTGGCGTGGAGCATGTGCAGCATGGACACCGGGTGCGCCTCGGCGGCGTTGGAGCCGATGTACATCGCCGCCTTGGCGTTCTGCATGTCGTTGTAGGAGTTCGTCATCGCGCCGTAGCCCCAGGTGTTCGCGACACCGGCCACCGTGGTGGAGTGGCAGATGCGCGCCTGGTGGTCGCAGTTGTTCGAACCCCAGAAGCTGACCCACTTGCGCAGCAGGTAGGCCTGCTCGTTGTTGTGCTTGGACGAGCCGACGATGAAGATCGAATCAGGCCCGCTGGCCTGGCGCAGCTCCTTCATCTTCGCGGCGATCTCGTCGAGCGCCTGGTCCCAGCTGATCTTCTGGTACTTGCCGTCGACCAGCTTCATCGGCGCCTTGAGCCGGAACTCGCCGTGGCCGTGCTCGCGCAGGGCGGCGCCCTTGGCGCAGTGCGCGCCCAGGTTGATCGGCGAATCGAAGACCGGCTCCTGTCGCACCCAGACGCCGTTCTCGACGACAGCGTCGACCGCGCAGCCGACGGAGCAGTGGCCGCACACCGTGCGCTTGACCTCCACCTTGCGCGCATCCGCGGCCGCAGCCGGCTTGTCGTCGGCCGCGCGCGCCTTGCGCACGAGCAGCAGTTCGGAGGCCGCGATGCCGGCGCCTACGCCCAGGCCGGAGCGGCGCAGGAAGGCCCGCCGGTCCATGGTCGGCATCGCGCGGGCGACGCCGCGCGCCAGGCTGGAAACGAGCGCGGAAGAAGGGGACGTGGCGGCCGTGCCCGGGGCCGGCGCTCTGCGAGTCAGCAACATGGTGTCTCCTGTCGGCCGCCCCGGCCGTGCCGGAGCACCAGGGTGGGAGTTGTCGTCAGACCTTGGTGGTCTGGTAGTAGCGCTGCACGTGGGCCGTCAGGCGATAGCCACCGCCCTGGGCCTCACTGCCTTCGGCGGGCCCTTCGGCGCTGGGCGGCTCGGAAGGCTTCACCAACGGCAGCGCCGCCGCGGTGGCCACCAGGGCACCAGCCGTGCCCGCACCCGCGAACAAGCGCCGGCGGGAGACTGCGGCCTCGGCCGGATTCGGAGAAGATCGATCACGCACTGCAGGGACCTCCTCTGCGGTTGGAGCCGCAGGATATGTAAAGGTTTGCATGGCGGAGGCGCCCGAGCACTCGGGCTTTCCCCTAGAACGAGGGATTCAGCGGAGCAGGCCGCGAAGAACCGGCCAGACGTTGTCAAGGATGATCGGGTGCGCCTTGGCCACCGGGTGGATCCGGTCGGACTGGAACCAGTCCTCGGCGTCCGGCCGGTCGGCCACGCCCTGCAGAAGGAAGGGCACGAGTGCCACGCGCTCTGCCTTGGCGACGTCCTCGAAAGTCCTGGAGAAGTCGGCCGTGTATTGCCGGCCGTAGTTCGGCGGCACCTGCATGCCGGCCAGCAGCACCTTCGCGCCGGCCGTGCGGGCCGCCTTGACCATCGCGATCAGGTTGTCGCGCGTCTGCGCCAACGGCAGTCCTCGCAGCGCGTCGTTGCCGCCGAGCTCGATCACGACCACCTGCGGCGATTGCGCCTTCAGGAGGGCCGGCAGGCGGGCTCGCCCGCCGGCGGTGGTGTCGCCGCTGATGCTGGCGTTGATGACCTCGTAGGGCAGCTTCTCGCGCGCCATCCGCTGCGACAGCAGGGCCACCCATCCGCTGCCGCGCGGCAGGCCGTATTCGGCCGACAGGCTGTCGCCGACCACCACCAGCTTCGAGGGGGCCGCTGCGGCGGGCAGCGCCAGCAACAGGCCGGCAAGCCACAGGCTACAGTGGGCGGCCACCCGCCGCGGCCCGCCGGCCCGGCACCACGCCCCGAGAAAGAAGACCAAGCTGCGCATGTCCGAGCCCATCATTGCCGTCGAGCACCTGTGCAAACGGGTGAGCGACTCCACCGGCACGCTGACGATTCTCCACGACATCAACTTCACCTTGCGGTCGCAGGAGTCGGCCGCCATCGTCGGCGCCTCGGGCTCGGGCAAGAGCACGTTGCTCGGCCTCATGGCCGGGCTCGACGTGCCGAGCGAAGGCCGCGTGGTCATCGACGGCGAGGATCTCTTCGCCCTCGACGAGGACGCGCGTGCCGCCCTGCGCTCGCGCAAGCTGGGCTTCGTGTTCCAGAGCTTCCAGTTGCTGGGCAACCGGACGGCGCTGGAGAACGTGATGCTGCCGCTCGAACTCGCCGGCCGGCGCGATGCGCGCGCGCTGGCCACCGAGATGTTGGGCCGCGTCGGCCTTTCACAGCGCCTTTCGCACTACCCGCGAGTGCTCTCCGGAGGCGAGCAGCAGCGCGTGGCGCTGGCGCGCGCCTTCGTCGTGCGCCCCATGCTGCTGCTGGCCGACGAGCCCACCGGCAGCCTCGACTTCGCCACCGGCGAGACGGTGATGGCGCTGATGCTCGAACTCAACCGCGAGGCCGGCACCACCCTGGTCATGGTGACCCACGACCGCGCCCTGGCCGACCGCTGCGAACGCCAGCTCCACATCGAGGCCGGCAGGCTGCTCCCCTGAAATGCACAAGGCGCCCGAGGGCGCCTTGGCATTCATCATGGGCGTGCGCGGATCCGGCTTTGCCGGTCCGCTGCGCGAGCCCCCTTGGGGGCAGGCCCCTGGCAGGGGGCCGTGGGGGCTCACGGCTGGGCGGCGAACTTGTAGTCGGTCTTGGCGGCCTTCTTCAGGTCGTCCTGGTATTTCTGCAGGCGGGCCTGCTCGACGCGCTGCATCAGCTGGGGCTTGACTTCCTCGAAGCTCGGGAAGGTGGCTTCGCGGGTGTCTTCCAGCTTGATGATGTGGTAGCCGAACTGGCTCTTGACCGGGGTCTCGGTCATCTCGCCCTTCTTCAGCTTGGTCATCGCGGCGCTGAACTCGGGCACGTAGTTGTCGGGCTTGGCGAAGTCCAGGTCACCGCCGTTCTCGGCCGAGCCGGTGTCCTTGGAGTTCTTCTTGGCGACGTCCTCGAACTTGGCGCCGGCCTTGATGTCGGCGATCAGCTTCTTGGCCTCGTCCTCGTTCTCCACCAGGATGTGACGGGCGTGGTACTCGGTGCCGCTCTGCGTGGCCTTGACGGTGTCGTACTCGGCCTTGGCTTCGGCTTCGGTGGCCGGGTGCTTCTTCTTGTAGTCCTCGAACATTTCGCGGATCAGCACGGTCTGGCGCACCAGCTCCATCTGTTCCTTGTAGCTCTGGCTGGAGGCCACGCCGGCCTTCTCGGCGGCCTGCGTGAAGATCTCGCGCATCACCACTTCGTCCTCGGCGCGCTTGCGCAGCTCGGGCGTGACCGGCTGGCCACCGCGGGTGGCCTGCTTGACCAGGAGTTCGACGCGCGACTTCGGAACGGGCTTGCCATTCACCGTGGTCACGTTCTGCGCGTGCACGGCCAGCGGCAGCAGGAGGGCAGCAGCCAGGGCGGCGGTGGATTTCAGGTTCATGCGTGTCGCCTTTAAGTGGTGACTCGTGACGAGTGTCAACGAAGCGGACGAGGGGAGGGGTGGCTTGTCAGGCTTGCCGCGTCAGGCGCGACCGGGGCACGGCACGTGGTGTAGAACCGCGTGGACACCGGAGGGCTTGCGCTGGCTGGGTTATGTCAGGGCTCATCGGGTGCACGGGCGTCGATCGCCAGCGCGTGAATACCCTGAGGCATCAAAGTGCTCAAAGCATCATACACGAGGCGATGTCGCGCCAGCCTGGGCAGGCCGGCGAAGCGCGCGCTGACGATGCGCACGGAAAGGTGGCTGCCTTCGCGCGCGCCGGCGTGGCCTGCGTGGGCCGCGCTGTCGTCACGCACTTCGAGCGCCACCGGGTCCAGCGCCTGCTGCAGCGCAGCCTGCACCGAGCGGGCGCTGACGTGGGGGTGGCCGGCGGGATTCATGGCTTGTCCTGGCCGGCCTTCGGCTCGGCGCCCGGCGCCTCGGCGGCCTCGTCGGGCATGTGGCGGCCGATGTAGAGCGCCTGGCTGACGATGAACAACCCCATCAGCGCGTAAGTGCCGAAGGTGTGGAAGTTGGCCCAGGCGTCGGTGGAGAAGGCATGCGCCACCCACAGGTTGATGGCCCCCATGGCGGCGAAGAAGGCGATCCAGCCGAGCAGCAGCCGGCGCCACACGACATCGGGCAGGTGGATCTCGCCGCCCATGGTGTTGCGCAGCAGGTTGCGGTGGAAGAAGCGCTCGCTGACCCAGAAGATGATGGCCATGAGCCAGAACGCGATGCTGGGCTTCCACTTGATGAACATCGCGTCGTGCAGCCACACCGTGGCGCTGCCCAGCACGATGACCAGCGTGAGGCTGACCCACAGCATCAGGTCGATCTTGCGCTTGTGCCACTTCAGCCAGGCCACCTGCAGGGCCGTGGCCAGGATCACCACGACGGTGGCGAGCATGACGGGCGCCTCTTCCGGGCCGACGGCACCGCCGGACACCGCGAAGCCCAGGTACTGGGTGGCGAAGGCCGCGGCCCAGTCCTTGTTGAACTTGCCGAACTGGTAGGTGCCGAAGAACAGCAGCAGCGGCAGAAAATCGAGAAACAGCTTCATGCGCGGCGCGCAGTCTAACCGCGCCCGGGGGAGCAACTCACTCCCTCTGATCGAAATCCGCCGGCCGGGCGGACCCGGCCGGACAGGCGCTCAGGCCGAGGGCGGCCCCTGCTCGAAATCGATCGCGGCCGAATTGATGCAGAAACGTTCGCCGGTCGGCGCCGGGCCGTCATCGAAGACGTGGCCCAGGTGGGAGCCGCACTTGGCGCAGCGAACTTCGACGCGGGTCATCCCGTGGGAGTGGTCGATCACGCGCTCGATCTTGCCGTCGTCGACCGCCTGCCAGTAGCTGGGCCAGCCGCAGCCGGCGTCGAACTTGGAGTCGGACCTGAACAGCACCTCGCCGCAGCCGACGCACTTGTAGACGCCGTTGTCCCAGTGATCCCAGAAGCGGCCGGTGAAGGCCCGCTCGGTGGCCGCCTGCCGGGCCACCGCGTACTGGGTGGGATTGAGCTGGGCGCGCCATTCCTCGTCCGTCTTGTGGACGGCGTAGCGGGGGTCGTCGGGGCGATGGGGGCTGTCGTTTGCGCTCATGGGCAACGGCTCGTGGCTATGGAGTGGACCTGACGGTTCGTCGGGCGGCAGCCCGGGACCTTACAGCGTGTCGCGCCAGTGTAGGCAGGCGCGCGCCTGCTGCGGCCGAAGGGGATTCCGTCTGCCAGCGCCCCTCACCATGCCCGCGGGGGCGGCCCTTGGTAAAGAACCGTTTCGCATGGCAGCGGCAGCAGCGTGCCCTCGGGCCGGGACCGCGCGTCCAGGTAGACCGGCGGCATGCCGGCCAGGAAGGACGGGAACATGAACAGGGCGAACTGCTCCGGGCTGAATCCCAGGTCGGCTCCGAAGGCCGACACCAGGCCGCCATAGTTCATGCGCAGCGGCTTGCCCAGCTCGGCGAAGTGGCGGTCGATGTCGAAGGCCAGTTGCACGTGCCGCCCCTGGTCCAGGTCCAGCGAGGCGGCCAGGGCCATCGTCGGGGCTATGCGTTCGTCGCCTTCCAGCAGCGGCCGGCCATAGCCAGCGATGCGGCCGTGCCTGTGCATCTCCTCTCCGAGGCAGTCCTCGAGCGTCGCGCCGTGGTCCAGCGAGCGGCGCCCGCGCAAGAAGAAGGCGACCGCTTGAAGCTCGTTGCCGCGGCCATAGATGTGCGCCTCCGACACGGCGAGGGCGGCGGCCATGCCGAGGTTGCCGTTGCTTCGCGAGGAGCCGGCCAGGGCCGCCACGCGGTTGTTCCAGATGCGCGCATCGGGGTAGCTGGTGTGCACCCACAGGGCATGCATCAACCGCAACTGCGAAGCCTGGAAGCGCCGGCCGGTGATGCCGAAGGCATAGAGGTCCAGCCAGTCGACGCCTTTCAGTTCGGCGTGCAGGTCGCGGCCGCGGTAGCGCACGCGGCGATCCGCGCGCAGGCCGCCGACGCGCGAGCGCACGCGGCCGATGTGCTCGTTGCGGGGGTCAGGCCGGGACATGGTCAGGCTCCGTATCCATCGCGGTTGGCTCTTCGATCTCGTGCTCGAAGAACGGGAAGCGCTTGAACGCCAGGTGCTGCTCCAGGGCATGGGCAGCGGCCCCGGGCAGGCGCAGCAGCAGCCAGAGCATCTCGCCCTGCTCGGGGCTGAGATGCAGGTCGGTCAACGCGGCCGCTGCGACCCCCGTCATCGCCAGCGGCAGGCCGACGGCGTCTTCGAGCGCCTCGCGCTCGGCCAGCAGCCACGGCAGGTGCGGGCCGGTGCTCAGGACGGCCAGCGCCGCGAGGGCCTGGCGGACGGTCCCGGCGCACTGCCTGCCATGCGGGTCGAAGCCTGGCGCGTGCTCGGCCTTCGGCCAGATGCTGGCGTGGTCGGGCTCCGGCTCCTCCATCGCATGCCGCCTCGCTGCCACATCCAGGCCACAGGCCTGCCAGGCCCGCATGGCGAGCGCGACCTCCTGCCCGCCGCCGAGCCGGCCTGCGCCGACGCCCAGCGCCGCCATCAGGCTCGCCGCCGCGGGCGAGCCGCCCACGCCGCCGCACATGGCCGCGTGCACCGACGGGTCGCGCGGCCCCGGATTGGCCAGCGCGACCGCGAGAGCCTCCAGCAGGCGCGCATCGCCGGGCGAAGGCCTTTCGCCACGCCACAGCAGCAACATCATCTCGGCCCAGCTGGCACGGCCCACGAGTTCGCCGTAGACGTCGTAGCCGCGGCAGTGCGCGCGCCGGGCCGCGAACGCGTCACCGGACTCGGCCTCCTCGTGCCACAGGGAGGTGTGGATCGCGTTCACTTGACGGCTCCGAGCGCCTTCAGGCGCTGGATCATCGGCGGCACCTCGTCGCGGTCGATGCGCACATCGATGAGCGTCGGGCCGCGGCGGGCGAGGAGGGCCTCGAAGTCGATCGCTTCCAGCTCCTGGGGCGACTCGACCACGTGGCCCGGCACGCCCATGGCGCGGGCCAGGGCCGCGAAGTCCACCTGCGGCAGCTCGTAGCCGACCGGCTCGGCCTTGGCCAGGCGCTGGCCATGCATGACCATGCCGTAGGCACTGTCGTTGAGCACCACGTAGACGACCGTGAGGCCCTCCGCCGCGGCGACGCCGATCTCCTGCCCGCTCATCAGGTAGCTGCCGTCGCCGGTGATGCAGACCACCGGGCAGCGCGGGTTTCCGCGGGCGATGCCCACGGCGGCGCCGATGGCCCAGCCCATGGGCGCGAAATCCATCATCACGCGCAGCCAGTTGGCCGTGCCGCTGCGGCGGTCTGCCTGGCCCGCGCGCAGCGTGCCGGCAGCGCCGGTGCCTCGGCGGCTGAGCGGCTGCAGGTAGTGCACCGCCCAGATCATGCTGTTGCCCGTGTCGGCCAGGAAGCGGGTGTGCGGCGGGCAGCGCCGCGAGAGCTCGCGCATCAGGCGCTGCGGCTTGATGGGCGCCGCGTCGCTGTCGACGGCCTCTGGCGCATGCAGTGCGACGTTGGGGTTGTGCGAATCGACGTTGTGACTGGGCAGGCTCTCCACGTTGCGGGCATCGTTGGCCGCGAAGCCGTCGATCAGCAGGCGGCACACGGCGAGGATCCGGCCGCGCACGTGCAGCCTGGCCATCGGAGATCGCATCAGGTGCTCGTCGCACGGGTCCACGTGAACCAGGCGACCGTTGAGCAGCGCGCTGTTCCAGCCGGCGCTGGCCAGCTCGCTGAAGGCCGTGCCGAAGGCGACCACGAGGCCGGTGTGGCTGCGCAGCAGCGCTTCGGCGCTGGCATGGCCGCCGAAGCCGAACACGCCGTGGAAGGCAGGGTGGCGCGGGTTGACCAGGCCTTTGCCATCCGGCGTGGTGATGAAGCTGGCGCCGGTCAGATCGACCAGCCGCATGATCGCGTCCACCGCCTCGCCGCAGCCGTCGCCGATGAGGAACACCGGCGATTCGGCGCGCTCGAGTTCGCCCTGCAGCAAGTGCACGGCATCCAGGTCGACGAGGGCGGGCCTGGCATAGACGAACGCGCTGTGGTCGCCGTCTTCGCGCGGGGCCGTGACCGCGCTGCGAAGGATGTCGACCGGGATCGACAGGTGCACCGGCCCTTGCGGCGTCTGGAAGGCGCGCATCAAGGCGTTGAGCAGCTTGGTCTCGAGCTGGTCGGCGTGGGAGACGAGCGAGTTGTAGCGCGTGCAGTGGCGCAGCATGCCCACCGCGTTGATGCCGGTGCAGCTGGATTCCTGCAGCGCGCCACGGCCGAAGTTGCGCAGCGGCGGCTGGCCGGTGATGACCAGCATCGGCACCTTGTTGGCGTAGGCCGTGGCCACGCCGGTGATGAGGTTGGTCGCGCCGGGTCCGGAGGTGGCTATGGCCACGCCGATCTTGCCGGTCTCGCGGGCATAGCCGTCGGCCATGAAGGCGGCGCCGGCCTCGTGACGGGTCACGACGGGCCGCGGGCCGCCGCGCCTTTCGCTGCGGGCCAGCGCGTTGTACAGCGGCTCTATCGCACCTCCCGGCACGCCGAACACCGCCTCGACGCCCAGGCGTTCCAGGTAGGTGACTATGAGTTCCGCGGCCTCCATCATGGGGGCCACCTCGGGGGCGACGGCCGTTTCGGGCAATGCCACGGCCGCTCGCTTCAGACTGTCCATTTCGTACCTCTGACGATCAACTGATGTGCTTCGGCCACGGCCGGGCCGCGGCCTCCAGACAAAGGCTGAAGGCCGCAGCCGGCGATGAAAGTGAATCGCGGCGCGAAGGCGTGACCACGCCGGCGCCGAAATGACGCCTGAGTCGTGGGGGGGATCTCCCTGGGGTGCGAACTGGCGGGCCGTGTCCTTGCGCTTGGACCCCGGCGCGTCATTCACCGATGGCGGTCCGGGCGGGGAGCCCGGGGTGCAGACGAGGGCGGTGTCTGCATGGCGCAGACATCGGGCTCATCGGCCATCGGCGGCTGTAGCCGCGCGCACTATTTAATTAGTTACCTCAACGAACAAATTGTCACGTCTTCGGTCCGGCGCGGCAAGGGTTACCACGGGGTGTGGACGTGACCGAATCCGCGCTTTCAAACGCGGATATCCAAGGAGGTGCTAAAGCCGGACCTCGGCCGTGACGAAGACCGCGCGCCCTGGCAGGGGCAGGTCCTGCGGGAGGGAGACGAAGGGCACGCCGTTCGGGCTCGGTTCGCGGGCGTCGCTGTCGAACAGGTTGCGGGCGACCAGCGCCAGCTCCCATCGCCCATTGGCCGACCGGGTTCGCAGCGCCATGTCGACCGTCGTGTAGTCGGCCACGGGCGGCCGGACGTCGCCGAATTGCCGGCGCCGCTCGCCCACCCAGTTGGCCTGCGCGTGGGCCTGCCAGCCGGACGTGATGCGCCAATCCGCCCGCAATTGGGCCTGCTGACGCGGCGCCAGCCCGGGGTCGGCGCCGGTGAGCTGGTTCTCGGAGTGCTGCAAGGCGTACTGGGCGGCCAGACGCCAGTGCCGCGCCGGCTCCCACTGGGCCTCGAGCTCCAGGCCCTTGCCGGTCTGCCGGCCCTGGTTCTGATAGACGTTGGTGCTGTCCAGGCCGATGATGTCCGTCATCCAGTAGCGGTACGCGTTGGCTCCCAAGGTCGCGTTCGCGGCCGGCTGCCAGGACACGGCCATCTCGAGCGTGCGCACCCTCTCCGGCTTGAGACGGGCATTGCCGATGGCCGTGGGGTTGTTGATGAGGTAGAGCTCGGAGAAGGACGGCGCGCGGAAGGCACTGCCGTACAGCAGCTTGGCGGTCAGGTCGTAGGCCGCGTCCCAGACCAGCGCCACGCGGGGATGCGTGGTGCCGCCGAAATCGGAGTAGTGGTCATGGCGCACGCCGGCGGTGAGCGACCAGTCGCGCGCCAGGCTCCATTCGTCCTGCGCATAGGCATGCATCACTTCGCGCTGGTGGGGCACCATGAACGGCACCGTGTCCGTCACATCCACCACGTCGCCGAAGGAGCCGTTGCCGATGGGGCTGAAGTCGGGATTGAAGTTCTTCGACTCGCGCAGGCGGTACAAGTCTTCGTCGACATAGCCCAGGCCGAAGCGAAGGCGGTGGCCGGCGATGCCGGAGTACAGCGCCGTGGCGTCGAGCCGCAAGCGGTGCTCCCACTTGGCCGGGTTGCCGATCATGCCGTCCTGGAAGAATCCGCCGCCGAGGTTGGTGCCGGCGGGGAACAGCACCAGCTGCGAATCCTCGGTGTAGCGCACGGCATTGCCACGGACCAGCCAGTCCCAGTCGTTGCCGGCGTCGGTGTCATGCCAGCTCAGGTCCACGTCCAGGCGCTGGCTGGCGTTGTTGCCGGTCGGATCCAGCGCCTGCGCCACGCCTGCGCCGGAGCCGAGCTCGAACACGCGCTTGTAGCTGCCGCGCAGCTTCCACGGACCGCCGGCGAGCTCGAGCGCCGCGTCGATCAGCTTGTAGTCGTTGTTCATCGGCCCCGGCGCATGCGACGCCGGCGGCACGCCGAAGGCGGCGAAGATCGCGTCGAGGCCGGTCTGGCCATCGGCTTCGATGGTGCGGCCGCCACCTTCGGTGCGGCCCGCCTCCAGGTAGGCGGCGACATCGATGCCACCCCAGTGGCCGCCATGAAGGACCCAGGCCGAAGCGGTATCGAACGAGCCCGCACGCGCGCCGACCTCGGTCCCGGCGATGTCCGCCGCGCCGCGGGTGATGATGTTGATGACGCCGGCAAAGGCATCGGCACCGTAGACCGCCGAACCCGGGCCGCGGATGACCTCTATGCGGGCGACGTTCTCCAGCGGCTGGCCGCCCCAGTTCAGGCCTCGGTCGCCGGCGTAGACGCTGGTCAGCGGCACCCCGTTGACCAGCATCAGGACCTGCGGATTGGTCAGGGTGCCCCGGATGCCGCGGATCGTGTAGATGGGCGCGTTGAGCACCGGCGATCGCGAGACGTGCAGACCGGGAACGGTCTCGAGCACCTCGTCCAGGTCGATGGCGCCCATCGCGCGGATGTCCTCGGCGGTGATGACCGTGGCCACCGAAGGCGCACGGGCCACCGGCACGCGCGAGCCGGTGGCGATGCTGACATGCGACTTGTCGCCGAAGGACATGGCCAGCTCTTCTTCCTCCGACACGCCGGCGCCGTGCGCATGCAGGGCCAGGGTCGTGGCGAGGCTCAGGGCGGCAAGTCGGGCAAACAGCATGGGCATCGACGGCCGCGGCATCGGCGGCTTGGTTTGGAGCGCGCGAAGGATAGGCTGCCCCCGTGGGCGGCACAACCCGAGAACACCTGCTCTTGACAGCGGCTGTGGCGCGACCACGTCAGCCCTGCAGCCGCATCTCATCAGTTCGTCATGTCGAGCCAGCGCAGGCCGAGCTGCTCGGTCAGCACGGCGGTCAGCAGCTCGTGCCTGACCGGCTTGGACAAGAAGGCGTTGGCGCCGCGTTCGAGGCTGCGCCGCCTGTCCTCCGGCGACGCATTGGCCGACACCGCGACGATGGGAAGCGCCCGCGTGGCGTCGTTCGCCCGCAGGCGCGACGTGGCTTCGAGCCCGTCCATCACCGGCATGCGGATGTCCATCAGCACCAGGTCCGGCGCCAGGGCATGGACGCGCTCCAGCGCGTGGGCACCATGCTCGGCCTGGTCGACCTCGAAGCCCTGGCGCTCCAGCAGGTCACACAGCAACTGGCGATTGGCGGGCACGTCGTCGACGACCAACACGCGCCGGCGGCGGCCGTCGTACTGGCGCGGCAGCAGCGCGGTGGACGTGCCGGCCACCGGTTCGTTGTCCATGTCCAGGCCGTCGCAGTCGAGCACGAACCAGAAGCGGCTGCCCTGGTCCGGTCGGCTGTCGACCAGGATGTCGCTGCCCATGAGCTGCACGAGGTGGCGGCTGATCGCCAGGCCCAGGCCCGTCCCGGCCGCCCGCTGCTCGGCCGCGCCGGCCTGCTCGAAGGGCTGGAACAGCCGCCGCAGGGCCCGAGGCTCTATGCCCACGCCGCTGTCGGCCACCTCGAACCGCAGCCGGACGCCGCGCCCGGCGGCCGGCGCTTCCGGGCTGACGGACAGGGTCACGTGCCCGCGGTCGGTGAACTTCACCGCGTTGCCGAGCAGGTTGATCAGCACCTGCCGCAGCCGCTTCTCGTCGCCCAGCACCCTGCCGGGCAGGGCGGGATGGGCCAGCACGTTGAACGCCAGGCCCTTCTCCTCGGCCTTCAGCCGCACGATGTCGCTGACGCTCTGCAGCAGGCCCTGAAGCGGGACCGGCCCGTAGTGCAGCTCGGTCTTGCCGGCCTCGATGCGCGACAGGTCCAGGATGTCGACGATCAGGGTCAGCAGATGCTCGCCACTGGTCTGGATGTGGTCCAGCCCCGCGTGCTGGCGCGCCGTCAGGTGGCCGTCCATCTTCAGGATCTGGGTGTAGCCCAGGACTGCGTTCAGCGGCGTGCGCAGCTCATGGCTCATGCGGGCGAGGAACTCGCTCTTGGCCGCGCTGGCCGATTCGGCGACCTCCTTGGCCTGCCGCAGCTCGCTCGTGCGCTCGGTCACCGCCTGCTCCAGCCGCTCGCGGTGGTGGCGCAACTCCAGCTCGCGCAGGCGCTGGGCATCGAGCATGCGGTTGAAGGCGCGCGCCATCAGCGCGATGTCGCGCGGGCCGACGTGCGGGTCGGCCCGCGCCTGGTCGTCGCCACGCTCGGCGCGCGCCATCACGTCCGACAGCTCCGTCAACGGGCGGGTCAACCGGCCGGCGAGCCAGCGCATGGCCAGCACGAACACCACCGCCACCGCCAGCGACGTGGCCAGGTTGGTGAAGAAGACCTGGGCCATCATGCGCCGCAAGGTGCCCTTGCCCTGCGCCACGCGCACGTCGCCGAGCAGGTTGTCGCCGCCGGCCGCGCTGACGTCGAATGGCGAGTCCGGACGGCGGGCGACGACCGGCGCCACGAAATGCCAGGCTTCGGCCGTGTCCGCCGCCAGGCGGACGGCCCCGGCGGCCGGCAGCCGGGGCCAGTCAGGGGGCGCTTCGGCGTTGCCCTTCGATAGCAGCACGTGGCCATCGGCGCTGCGCAGCTCGACGCCGATCACGTCCGGGAAGGCGAGGGTCGCGGCCACCGCCTCGGCCGCGTTGTCGGGCGTGCCGGACATCAAGGCCAGGGTGCCCTGCGACGCCAGGCTCTGCGCCACCTGCTGGCCCTGTTCGACCAGGGTGGCGCGGATCTGCCGGCTGGCCTGCCAGGAGCTGACCAGCGAGGACAGCAGGGCCATCAGCAGCACGCCGACGGTGGCGGCGGTGCCCAGCTGGCGCCGGAAGCTGGTGGGCGGCAGCCCGTCGGCAGGCGCGGAGCGGGGCCAAATGGCCTGGAGCAGGCGCATCATGATTCGGGGTAGAGCTTCTCGATGCGTTGGGCGCGCAGGTCGAGCTCGATGCCCAGGTGCGCGGCGGTGCGGTGATTGGCGGCGACGAGCACGTCGCGCAGCGGCACCAGGCCGCGGGGGGGGCGGCGCCCGGCGAGCGCATCCAGCGCCGACTGCGCCAGGCTGCGGCCCAGGGCCGGGTTGTCGGGATAGAGGGCGAACAACGCGCCGCGGCGGACGTGGGCGACGTTGCTGGAGCAGACGGCGAAGTTGCGTTGCCAGGCTTCCTGCAGCACCAGCGGCAACAGGGTGCCTTCCTCGACAGTCGTTGGATCCTGCGGCAGCCACAGCGCATCGCGCCGCGCATCGATGGCCGGGAAGACCTCCTGGTAAGCGCGCAACGCCCGCCGGGAATCCTCGGCCTCTATCGCCACCAGCTCCATGCCGGCGGCCTTGGCCGCTTCGAAGGACAGCCGGGCCAGCCAGGCGTTCTGCTGCGGGTCGTGGACGAGGAAGACGCGCCGCACGGGCGGCACCATCTTGCGCAACTGGGAGAACACCAGCGCCGGGTCGGGCGCGAGGCTGTGCACCGTGTAGGCCTGGGCCTGTGCCTCCGGCGCGCCTATGACGCAGCCGGCGATCACGCCTATCGCGCGGTCCAGGTTGGCGGCGGCTTTCAGGCCGCTGCGGCCCAGGGCGATGACGACCCGCACTTCGCGCCGGCGCAGTTCCTCAGCCAGGTTGGACGGCGGCGACTCGCCGGCCACCGCGAAGGTCGGCACCGGCTGCCGGGCCTGCTCGCGGATGCCCTCGACGATGGAGGCGAAGACGGCGCGGAACGGCTCGCCGATGTCGGGATACAGCACCGCCAGGCCGGCGCCGGCCTCGCCCGGCAGGATCGCCCGGGCCGGCAGCGCGCCGGCGCCCACCAGCCCCGCGAACATGCGCAGGGCCTGCCGCCGGGGCGGGCGAGCGGTGGAGGGGGGTGGCGGCACGAGGCGGGCGGGGCGTGAAGGTCCGGAATCTAGCACCCGCCGTGCCGCGTATGTGCCACGGTAGCCCGCGGACACCGGAACCGGCGTGCGGTCGTCCGCACGAAGGCCCGCCGCACCCGCCGGGCAAGGATCCACGGGGAAGACGCGGGGCCGGCGATCCCCGGGCGCGAACTAATATCCCGTCATCCGTTTCACCAGGAGACAAGCATGACCGCGCTGAACGGCCAGATGATGCACATGCCGCTGCTGATTTCGTCGCTCGTCCGCCATGCCGCGCGGCACGCCGGGCAGACCGAGATCGTGTCCAAGCGGGTCGAGGGCGACATCCACCGAACCACCTGGTCGGGGATCGAGCGGCGCTCGCGGCAAGTGGCCCAGGCGCTGGCGAGGCTGGGCTGCGCCGAGGGCGACCGGGTCGCCACGCTGGCCTGGAACGGCTACCGCCACCTCGAGATCTACTACGGCAGCTCCGGCTCGGGGCTGGTGCTGCACACCATCAACCCGCGCCTGTTCCCCGAGCAGATCGCCTGGATAGCCAACGACGCGGCGGATTCGGTGCTGTGCTTCGACCTGAGCTTCCTGCCGCTGGTGGAAAAGCTCGCGCCGGCACTCCAGACCGTCAGGCACCTGGTGCTGATGA
Source organism: Ideonella flava (assembly GCF_051857595.1). Lineage (NCBI taxonomy): Bacteria > Pseudomonadati > Pseudomonadota > Betaproteobacteria > Burkholderiales > Sphaerotilaceae > Ideonella > Ideonella flava. The sequence continues at coordinate 390,336 of NZ_JBPZHD010000009.1, read as the reverse complement.
CGGACCGCGCCCACATGCCGGCCGCCAGCCCGCTTGAGAACCTGCTGTGCTACGACGAGCTGGTCGAGGCCGAGAACGGTGACTACGCCTGGCCTGTGCTGGACGAGAACGCGGCGTCGAGCATCTGCTACACCTCGGGCACCACCGGCCATCCCAAGGGCGCCATCTACAGCCACCGCTCGACCGTGCTGCATGCCTTCGGTTCGGCGATCCCGGACGCCATGGCTTGCTCGGGCCGCGACGTGATCCTGCCGGTCGTGCCGATGTTCCACGTCAACGCCTGGGGGCTGCCTTACTCCGGCGCGCTGGTCGGCGCCAAGCTCGTGCTGCCCGGGCCGCACCTGGATGGCAAGTCGCTGTTCGAACTGTTCGAGCAGGAGCGGGTCACCTTCTCGGCCGGCGTGCCCACCGTGTGGCTGGGCCTGCTGACCTACATGAAGGCCAACGACCTGAAGTTCTCGAGCTTCAAGCGCACGGTGATCGGAGGCTCGGCCTGCCCGCCGGCGATGATGAAGACGCTGCAGGACGACTACGGCGTCGAGGTGATCCACGCCTGGGGCATGACCGAGATGAGCCCGCTGGGGACGCTGTCCAGGCTCACCTCGCGCCAGGATGCGCTGCCGAAGGATGAGCAGCAGCACCTGCTGGAAAAGCAGGGCCGGGTGATCTACGGCGTCGACATGGCCATCATCGACGACGAAGGCCGGTCGCTGCCGTGGGACGGGAAGAGCGCCGGCAACCTGGTGGTGCGCGGGGCCTGGGTGATAGGCAGCTACTTCAACCGGCCCGAGTCGCCGCTGGTCAGCGTGGACGGCGAGCCCGGCTGGTTCCCGACCGGCGACGTGGCGACCATCGATGCCGACGGCTTCATGCAGATCACCGACCGCAGCAAGGACGTGATCAAGTCCGGCGGCGAGTGGATCAGCTCGATCGACCTGGAGAACATCGCCATGGCCCACCCCGCCGTGCACGAGGCGGCGGTCATCTCGGCGAAGCATCCGAAATGGGACGAACGCCCGCTGCTGGTGGTCGTGGCCAAGCCGGGCGCGGCCGTGAGCAGGGAAGAGCTGCTCGGCTTCTTCGAGGGCAAGATCGCCAAGTGGCAGATCCCGGACGACGTGGCCTTCGTGGCCGAGATCCCTCACACCGCCACCGGCAAGATCCAGAAGCTGAAGCTGCGGGAGCAGTTCAAAGACTACAGACTTTGAGCCCCCACGCCCCCTCCCGGGGGCTGCCCCCCGAGGGGGCTCGCGCAGCGGACCGGCAAAGCCGGATCCGCGCACGCCCTGGAAGGGAGCGGCGCTGCGCGCGCTCGTAAGGCGTCGCTGACCTGGACAGAGGTGCGTAGGGAGGAATGGTGCCCCCACGGCCCCTTGCCAGGGGGCTGCCCCCCAGGGGGGCTCGCGCAGCGGACCGGCAGAGCCGGATCCGCGCACGCCCTGGAAGGGAGCGGCGCTGCGCGCGCTCGAAGAGGCGGGCAGAGTGATGAAGGGGGCGCGGCGGATCGGCAGGGCCGGATCTGACCGTGCTGTCTCGCTGGCGACAGGCCGTGCGGGGAACTCCTGAAGCCGGGGTGCGGCAATCGCCGCTACCGTCGGCAGTGCTGCGGACCACAAAAGGAGACACCCGTCATGGCAACGCGTCGTTCATGGTCACTGGCGATGGGTGCGGCTTTGCTGCTGCCCGCGGGGCTGGCTTTCGCTCAGGCGGGCGAGACGGTCCGCATCGCCTTCATCGACCCGCAGTCGGGGCCGTTCGCGAACATCGGCCAGAACATCCTGCGCACCTTCCAGCTCGCCGCGGAGCGCGCGAGCGCCAAGGGCGGCGTGAAGTACGAGGTGGTGGCCTTCGACAACAAGGCCTCCCCGCAGGAGAGCCTGAACGTCCTGAAGTCGGCCATCGACCAGGGCTTCCGCTACGTGGCCCAGGGCAATGGCTCGGGGGCCGCGGCGGCCATCCTCGATGCCGTGAACAAGCACAACGAGCGCAACCCCGGCAAGGAGGTGGTGTTCTTCAACTACGCCGCCGTCGACCCCGACCTGACCAACGCCAAGTGCAGCTTCTGGCACTTCCGCTTCGACGCCGACACCTCGATGAAGATGGAGGCGATGGTGACCGCGATGTCGGAGGACCCGACGGTCAAGAAGGTCTACATCATCGGCCAGAACTACGCCCACGGGCAGCAGGTCTCGCGCTTCGCCAAGGATGTGATCGCCCGCAAGACGCCGGCGGTGCAGGTGGTGGGCGACGAGCTGCACCCGCTGGGGGCGGTGAAGGACTTCGCGCCCTACGTCGCCAAGATCAAGCAAAGCGGTGCCGACACCGTCGTCACCGGCAACTGGGGGCAGGATCTCGCGCTGCTGATCAAGGCCGCCAAGGACGCCGGCCTGGATGCCAAGTGGTACACCTACTATGCGGGCGCCCAGGGCACGCCCACCGCCATCGGCAACGCGCTGACGGGCAAGATCACCACGATGTACGGCTCCTACAGCAACCTGCCCGGCGAGTTCGCCTCCTTCCGCGACGCCTTCCATGAGAAGTACAAGCAGGACTTCTCCACGTCCACCGTGCTGCACCTGTTCGCCACGCTGCAAGGCGCGGTCGCCAAGGCCAAGTCCACCGACCCGGTGAAGGTGGCCCAGGCGATGGAGGGCCTGACGGTGCGCTCGTATGCCGGTGACATCACGATGAGGGCGTCGGACCACCAGCTGCAGCAGCCGTTGTTCTTCGCGACGTGGCAGAAGGCCGATGCCAAGCAGAGCTACAACGTGGAAGACACGGGCAACACCTTCGCACTGACGAAGATGTACCCGGCCTACGTGTCGAGCACGCCGACGTCGTGCCAGATGAAGCGCCCCTGACTTTCTGACTTTCGCGCCTCGGGCGCCCGTGCCATGACGCTCGAGGCCTTCGTCATCTCCCTGCTGAACGGCATCAGCTACGGCTTGCTGCTGTTCATGCTCAGCTCCGGCCTCACGCTGATCTTCAGCATGATGGGCGTGCTGAACTTCGCCCACGCCAGCTTCTACATGCTCGGCGGCTACCTGGGCTACTCGATCGCGGGCTGGCTGGGCTTCTGGCCGGCGTTGGTGATCGCGCCGCTGGTGGTAGGCGCGCTGGGGGCGCTGTTCGAGCGCTTCGCGCTGAGGCGGGTGCACAAGTTCGGCCACGTGCCGGAGCTGCTCATCACCTTCGGCCTGAGCTTCGTGGTGCTGGAGCTGGTGCAGCTCACCTGGGGCCGCGCGGCGGTGCCCTATGCCTTGCCGCCCGTGCTCGACGGCCCGCTGTTCACGCTGTTCCAGACTCAGTTCCCGCGCTCGCGCGGCTTCATCATGCTGGTGGCGCTGCTGATGCTGCTGGGCTTGTGGCTGCTGCTGACCCGCACCCGAGTCGGCCTGGTCATCCAGGCGGCGCTCACCCATCCGGACATGGCCGAAGCGCTGGGCCACAACGTGCCACGGGTGTTCATGCTGGTCTTCGGCGGGGGCGCTGCCCTGGCCGGGCTGGCGGGCGTGATCGGCGGCAACACCTACGTCACCGAGCCGGGGATGGCCGCGGCGGTCGGCGCCATCGTCTTCGTCGTCGTGGTCGTGGGCGGCATGGGGTCGCTGGCCGGCGCGTTCCTGGCCTCGCTGCTGATCGGGGTGATGGTGAATTTCGCCGTCGCACTGGATCAATCGGCGCTGGACCTGCTCAAGCTCTTCGGCAGCCACGCCGGGCCGCAGACCTTCGGCTATGCGGTGCTCAAGCTCAAGATCTCGCAGATCGCACCCATCCTGCCTTTCCTGCTGCTGGTGCTGATGCTGGTGTTCCGGCCGCGCGGCCTGCTCGGCACGAGGGAGGGCTGACGCATGGCCACCGCTGCCCGCAGCTTTCACTGGAAGCCCCACGACGTCGGTCGCTGGATCGTCTGGGGCGGCTTCGCGCTGCTGCTGCTCGTGGCGCCGAGGATCTTCAGCAGCGGCGCCTCGCTGACGATGCTTTCGCAGATGGGCTACCTCATGATCATCTGCCTGAGCTACAACCTGCTGCTCGGGCAGGGCGGGATGCTCAGCTTCGGCCATGCGGTCTACACCGGGCTAGGCGCCTTCTTCGCCGTGCACGCGATGAACCTGGCCGGCCACGGCGAGCTGCCGGTGCCGCTGCCGTTCATCCCCCTGATGGGCGGCCTGGCAGGCCTGGTGGTGGCGGCCATCCTCGGCTACCCGTCCACCAAGAAGGCCGGCACCCCCTTCGCCATGATCACCCTCGGCGTCGGCGAGCTGGTGTACGCGATGTCGCTGATGTTCCCGGAGTTTTTCGGCGGCGAGGGTGGCATCAGCACCAACCGGGTCTACGAGCCGAAGATCTTCGGCTGGGGCTTCGGGCCGGCGCAGCAGGTGTACTACCTCATCGCGGTGTACTGCTTCGTCTGCACGGCGGCGATGTATGCCTTCACCCGCACGCCGCTGGGCCGCATGCTCAACGCGGTGCGAGACAACCCCGAGCGCGTCGAGTTCGTCGGCTACGACACGCAGCGCGTGCGCTACCTCGCCTTCATGATCTCGGGCTTCTTCGCGGGCATAGGCGGATCGTTCATCGCCATCAACTACGAGATCGTGACGGCCGAGACGGTGAGCGCGGTCCGCTCGGGCGGCTACCTGCTGTTCACCTTCCTCGGCGGGGCCACCTTCTTCTTCGGGCCGATCATCGGCGCGGTGCTGCTGGTGCTGTCCTCGGTCGTGCTGTCCGAGATCACGCCGGCCTGGCAGATCTACCTCGGCTTCGTGTTCCTCTTCATGGTGATGTACGCCCCGGGCGGCGTGGCCAGCCTGATCATGATGAACCTGCGGGTGGCGGCCTTCGGCAAGCTGGGGCGGCTGTGGACGGCCTACCTCGCGCTGGGCGGCCTGGGGGCCATGCTGCTGGTGGCCGTGGCGGCGGTGGTCGAGATCATCTACCACCTGCAGCTGGATTCGTCGGGCGAAGGCGGAGTGAAGTTCTTCGGCACCACGCTGGACGTGGCCCGCGCCGACACCTGGGTGGGCCTGGCGCTGGCGACCATGGTGTCGGCCGGCCTGTTCGAGCTGGCACGGCGCCACTTCATGCACGAGTGGGGCGAGGCGCAGGCCGAGATCGAGAAAGAGATCAAGCGGCGGGAGGCGAGTCTATGAGCGCCGCCCGGCCGTTCCGTAGGCGCTCGTTCCCCCTTGGGGGGACCGATGCGAAGCATCGTAGGGGGCCCCTATGAGCGCCGCCCGGCCGTTCCGTAGGCGCTCGTTCCCCCTTGGGGGGACCGATGCGAAGCATCGTAGGGGGCCTCAATGACCGCTGCCGTCGAGCTGCGCTCGGTCAAGAAGTTCTTCGGCAAGACCGAGATCATCCGGGGTGTGGACCTGGCCGTGCAGGCCGGCGAGCGCGTGGCCATCATCGGGCCCAATGGCGCCGGCAAGTCGACCCTGTTCAACCTGATCAGCGGGCGCTTCGGCCCCACCAGCGGCGAGATCCTGCTGCACGGCAAATCCATCGGCGGCCTCACGCCGTACCAGATCAACCGCGCCGGCCTTTCGCGCAGCTTCCAGGTCAGCAATCTGTTCGTGCGCCTGTCGGTGTTCGAGAACATCCGCTGCGCCTTGCTGTGGGCCATGGGCCACCGCTACGAGTTCTGGAAGTTCCTGTCCAACCTGCGTGCGGTGAACGATCGGACCGAGCAGGTGCTGGAGCAGATCCACCTGCAAAAAAAGCGCGACCACCTGGCGATGAACCTGACCTACGCCGAGCAGCGCGCTCTGGAGGTCGGCATCACCATCGCCGGCGGCTCCAGTGTCATCCTGCTGGACGAGCCCACGGCCGGCATGAGCAAGAGCGAGACGAGCCGCTTTGTGCAGCTCATCCGCGAGGTGACGGTCGGCAAGACGCTGCTGACGGTGGAGCACGACATGGGCGTGGTCTTCGGGCTGGCCGACCGCATCGCGGTGCTGGTCTACGGCGAGCTGCTGGCCTTCGACACGCCGGAGGCGGTGCGCGCCAACCCGCGCGTGCAGGAGGCTTACCTGGGCTCGGTCCTTGCCGACTCACAGGCGGCCTCCGCCAGCCTGGCGGCTGGAGCTGCAGCATGACACCCTTGCTGGAGCTGAAGGACCTGCACGCCTACTACGGCAAGAGCCACGTGCTCCATGGCGTGAGCCTGCACGTCGGCCAGGGCGAGATCGTGAGCCTGCTCGGCCGCAACGGCTCGGGCCGCTCGACCACCGTCAAGGCCATCATGGGCCTGGTGGAGGCCACCGGCTCGGTGCGCTGGCGCGGGCAGGAGCTGGTCGGCCGCAAGGCCTTCGAGATCGCTCACCTGGGCATTGGCTACGTGCCGGAGAACCGCGACATCTTCCCCAGGCTCACGGTGCACCAGAACCTGATGCTGGGCCAGAAGCGCAGCGGCAAGGAAGGCCGCTGGGGCTTCGACGACATGTACGCCATGTTCCCGCGGCTGAAGGAGCGACAGCACACCGAGGCCGGCGTGCTCTCGGGCGGCGAGCAGCAGATGCTCACCCTGTGCCGCACGCTGATGGGCGATCCCGACCTGATCATGATCGACGAGCCCACCGAAGGCCTGGCGCCCAAGATCGTCGAGCTGGTGGCGGACTACCTGCGCCAACTGCAGCGCCGCGGCATCTCGGTGCTGCTGGTCGAGCAGAAGCTCACCATCGCGCTGGAGGTCAGCGAACGCTGCCTGGTGATGGGCCACGGCCAGATCGTCTTCGAAGGCACGCCCGCGCAGCTCAAGGCCGACGCCTACATCCGCAAGGAGTGGCTGGAGGTCTAGGGGCGGAGCGGTTCCGCTCCGCTCCTGGCCATTGGCCTGCATGGGCTCCCCAGGCCCCCTCCGGGAGGGGGTTCCAGCATGCCAGTGGGCTCCCTCCAGCCTCCCTAGAGCCCTCCTCCCGGAGGAGGGCTGGGAGGTGCTGTCGAACTTTCTGGAGCCCCGCTCTTGGAGGGGGCTAGGGGGAGCTGGACATTCGCCCCACGGGGCGGCGAGCCGGCGCGGCTTCTGCCGCCAAGGCTCCTAGCCCCACGCCTCCAGCAGCGCCTGCTTCACCGCCGCCACCGCGCTGCTCTGCTGCGCCGCCGGCAGCGCGGCCCAGCACAGCCAGGTGTGGGCGCGCCAGCCTCGCCAGATCTTCAGCTCGCCCTGGCGCTCGGCCTGCTCCGCCTGGTCGAGGCGGACGATGCCGGCGCCGAAGCCGCTGGCCACCATGCTGCGCACGGCGCCTTCGGTGTTGGCCAGGGCGGCTTCGCGGTACTCGCGCCGGGCCGATGCGAAAAGCGCCTCCAGGTGGCTGCGCATCACGCAACCGGGGCCGGTGCCCACCCAGGGCAGGCCGACGAGCTCTTCCAGCGTGGCGTCGGGATGCGCCTCGGCCAGCGCGGTGGGCAGTGCCACTACCAGGTCCACGGCGCTCAGGCGCTGCAGCTCCAGGCCTTCGATGGACTCCCTGTCGGCCATGACGTAGGCGCAGTCGAGCTCGCCCCGCTGCACGCTGGCCAGCGTCTGCGCCGACAGGCCCTGGTGCAGCTGCAGCGTGACCTGCGGGTGGCGCTCGGCCAGGGTCACCAGGGCCTGGCCCAGGCGCAGCGAGACGGGGTCACTGACCGTGCCGAAGCGCACCACGCCCTGCGCCGACCCCCGAAGCTGCGCTGCGGCGGTGCGCAGTCGGTGGGCCGAGGCGAGGGTCCGCTCGGCCTCTTCCATCAGCCGCGAGCCGGCCTCGGTGAGCAGCATGCCGCGCGGGGAACGGTCGAACAGGCGCACGCCCAGTTCATCCTCCAGCGCCTTGATCTGGGCGCTCACGGCCGGCGGACTGGTGAACACGCGCTCGGCGGCGCGGGTCAGGTGGCGCTCCTCGGCCACGGCGACGAAGGTCTTCAGCTGGTACAGCTCCATGGCTGCGGATTGTCGCCAGCGGTCACCGCGGGCGTGTTTTCTTTTTCGGAAGGGCCGCTTCGAACATGCGAATGGATCCCGAAGCAGCGCCTGCCCACACTGGGCAGGGCAGGCAAGCAGCCTGATCGTTCCGGAGAGCAAGCATGTCCCCCACCTCCCGCCCCCTGGGCGTCGCCGGCCTGCTGCTGGCGACCAGCGCCTGGGGCAGCCTGTTCCTCGTCGGCAAGCCGGCGCTGCAGCACGTCGATCCGCTGTGGTTCACGCTCTCGCGCTACACCATCGCGGCCGTGGGGTTCGGCCTTCTGCTGTGGGCGCTGAGGCGCGGCGCGCCTTGGGCGCGGCTGAAAGCGCATGCGCTTCGCCTGGCGTTGCTGGGCACGTTGGGCTACGGCGTGTTCAGCACCCTGGTGCTGCTGGGCCTGATGCATTCGGTGCCTTCGCACGGGGCGGTGGTGATGGCCACGATGCCGATCACCACGCAGTTCGTGCGCTGGCTCTTCGATGGCCAGCGGCCCGGCCGCGCGGCGGTGCTGGGCAGTGTGCTGGCGCTGGCCGGTGTCGTCACCGTCTCGGGGGTGCTGCAGCAGGGCGGCGAAGCGTCGACGCTGGCCGGCGACCTGACGGCCTGGGTGGGCACCCTGGGGTGGATCGCCTACACGCGCGGCGCGGCGTCGCTGCCCCAGCTCGACGTGCTCGAGTACAGCGGTCTGACGGCCCTCGCCGCATGGCCGGTGATGATGCTGGCGGCGCTCGTGGGTGCGGCTCTCGGCTGGTCCGCGCCGCCGTCCTCGCAGGACCTGCTCGCGGTCGGGCCATCGCTGCTCTACGTCGGCATCGTGCCGACCGTGGTGGCGGTGCTGGCCTACAACTTCGGTGTGCGTGCGCTCGGCCTGGTGGCGGGCACGGCCTTCCTGAACTTCGTGCCCGTGTCGGCCGTGCTGATGGGCGTGGCACTGGGCAAGCCCCCCGAGACACATGAGCTGGCCGGCGTGGCGATGGTGGTGGCGGCGCTGCTCATCCACACCCTGGCGCTGCGGCAGGCGGGTCCGGCGCCCACTCCATCCGTTCGTACAGCGCCTGCAACCGCCGCGCCTTGACGGGATTCACCTGCGCGGCCTACGCGACGCGGCCGCGCAGATGCTCCCGCCAGTCCGGCACGCCTTCGAAGCGCTGTACAACAGGAGTCCAGCTGTCCGCCTCGCCTGCCTGTAGAGCAATCCGCCTTCTGGAACCATGCACCGCCACGCCTGCATCATCGGCGCCGGCATCGTCGGCTGCGCCACGGCCTATGCGCTGGCGCGCGATGGCTGGCGCGTGACGCTGGTCGATGCGCTTGCCGCGCCGGGTCAGGGCGCGAGCCTGGCGAATGGCGCGCAGCTCAGCTACAGCTACGTCGAGCCCCTGGCCTCGCCCGCGGCGCTGCGCGCCTTGCCCGCGTGGCTGCTGCAGCCCGGCGGGCCGGCGCGCTGGCGGCCGCGCGGCGATGCCGAGCACTGGACCTGGCTGGCGGCGTTCGTGAGGGCGTGCAGCCAGGCGCAGGCGAGGCAGACCACGGCCGCGCTGCTGGCCTTGTCCTTCCTGAGCCGGCGCACGCTGCACACCTGGCTGGCCGAGTTGCCAGGGGTGGCCGAAGCCGCTCGCTTCGCCAGGCCGGGCAAGCTCGTGCTGCACCGCGATGCCGGCAGTCGCGCGGCGGCCCAGCGGCAGCTGGACTGGAAGAGGTCCCATGGCTGCGGGCAGCAGCTGTTGAGCGGCGAAGAGTGCCTGGCGATCGAGCCCGCCCTCGCGCCCCTGGGCAGCCGGGCCATCGCCTTCGGCGTCTGGACGCCGGACGAAGAAGTGATCGATGGCCCGGTGCTGGCCGCCGGATGGGCCGAGGCGAGCCGCGCCACGCTGCACCTGGGGCGAACCGTGCTCGGCTTCGAACCGCTCGGCGCGGCACCGCGTGCGCTGCGTCTGGCCGATGGGAACCTCATCGAGGCCGATCAGTTCGTCATGGCTGCCGGGACAGCCAGCGCGGTGCTGATGCGCGGGCTGGGTCAGCCGCTGCCCATCGAGCCGATCAAGGGCTACAGCATCACGCTGCCCATCGTGGACGAAGCGGCCGCGCCGCGGGCGAGCATCACCGACGTCGGCCGCAAGACCGTCTACGCCCGACTGGGACATCGGCTGCGTGTCGCCGGTTTTGCCGAGCTGGTGGGGTTCGACACCCGCATCGCGCAGGCGCGTATCGAGGCGCTCGTCGCCGCCACGGAGGCCGCTTTCCCGGGCGCTTGCGACACCCGTGAAGAGAGTCCGTGGACAGGCCTGCGCCCCGCCACGCCGAGCGGCCGGCCCTTCGTAGGCCGCACGCGCTGGCCGAACCTCTGGCTGAACAGCGGCCATGGCCCGCTGGGCCTGACGCTGGCAGCAGGCAGCGCCGCGTTGCTGGCTGCCGCGATGGCAGGCGAGGCCCCGCCCATCGACGCGAGCCCGTTCGCTCCACCGGCCTGACGGCCGCCACCCTGCGCGCACAATGGGCCGAACCACCGGATTCGAGGTCAGCCATGGTGTCCGAAAGACCTCCCGCCAAAGTGACGCCTGAGCGGCGGCGGCCCCTGACCGCGGCAGACGTACGCGGCCTCTGGCAGCTCGGCATCGACGCCGGCCTCAACATCACCGACCTGGTCGAGCAGATGCACGCCACCATCGCCGCGCATCGCGCCCCGCTGGGCGGGCCGCACCGGGGCGGAACGCGGGGCATCACGGGCTTCGTCTACGGCAGCGTGCGACGCGGCATGCGGCTGGTCGGGCGCGGCGTGGGGCGCGCCCTGCAGTGGGTCGAGCCGAGTGGGCCGGCGGCCGTGGGCCCGCCACGCGAGGCGGCGCTGGCCGTGGCCAACGGCCTGTGGGGCGACCACCTGGCGGCCTCGTCCAATCCGCTGTGCATCCGGATGAGCCTGAAGGTGGATGGCCGGTCGCTCGCGCCCGGTGCGGCCGGACTGGCCGTAGCCTTTCCTGCGGCGCGCGAACGGGTCGCGGTGCTCGTCCATGGCCTGTGCATGAACGACCTGCAGTGGGAGCGCCAGGGCCATCACCACGGCCGCGTCCTGCAGGAGCTCGGCTGCTCGGTGGTGGCTGCGCACTACAACACGGGCCTGCACGTGTCGCAGAACGGCGCGAGCCTGGCGTCGCTGCTCCAGGGCCTGGTGCAGGATTGGCCAGTGCCGGTTCGAGAGCTGCTGCTGGTCGGCCACAGCATGGGCGGTCTCGTCGCGCGCACCGCCATCTGGCAGGCCGAGCAGCAGAGCCTCGGGTGGCGTGATCACCTCGGTGGCCTCGTGTGTCTCGGCACGCCGCACCACGGGGCGTTGCTGGAGCGAGGTGGGCACCTCGTCGACAGCGTGCTGGAGATGAGCCCGTACCTTTCTCCGTTTGCGCGGCTGGGCAAGTCGCGCAGCGCCGGGATCACCGACTTGCGCTGGGGCAACCTGCGGGACGAGGACTGGCAGGGGCGCGATCTCGACGGACCGTCGAAGGACGAACGCGTCGCGACGCCGCTGCCCGAAGGCGTGCCGGTCTACCTGCTCGCCGCCACCACGGTCGAGAAGCCGCGCGGCCTTCGTCACGCTGTCGTCGGCGATGGCCTGGTCACGGTGGCCAGCGCGTGGGGCGAGCATCGTGATCCGAAACGCACGCTGGCCGTGCCCCCCAGCCACAAGCGCCTGATCGCCCAGGCCAACCACTGGGACCTGCTGAGCCGGCCCGAAGCGGCCGATGCCTTGCGCGCCTGGCTGGCGTGACACGGACCGGCGCAGGGCTATCTCTTCGGCAGGCTCACCGTGAAGCGCGTCCTGCCATCTGCGGACTCCACGCTGACGCTCCCGCCGTGGGCAAGTGCGAGCTGGTGCACGATGAAAAGACCGAGGCCCAGGCTCTCGCCTTCGCTTTGAGAATCCGCGCCCGCGTGGCGGCGCAGTGGCTCGAACAGCGAGCCCAGGAGCTCTTTCGGAATGGTCGGGCCGGCGTTCTCCACCGACAGCTGAACCTGGTCATCGACGCCGCGCAGGGCCACGCTGATGGCGCCGCCCGGTTCACCGTACTTCGCCGCGTTGGTGACCAGGTTGCTGAGCACCTGCTTGATGCGTGAAGGATCCCAGTTCCCCTTCGTGCGTCCTTCGGCCACGAACTCGATCGTCGATGCGGGCAGCGCCGTGCGCAGCAACTCGATCTCCTCCTGGCACACCGTGGCCAGGTCGACGGGCTGCGGGGTCACCCGAAGGCCGATGTGGAGCGAGCTGCGGTTGTAGTCGAGCAGGTCGTCGAGCAACTCCTTCATGCGCTCGCCGCTGCGCATGAGCTTCTCCGTTTGCTGGCACATCGGCGTGCCGGCACTCGATGCAGAGATGATCTGCGAAGTCAGCAGGACGGCGTTCAGCGGGCCACGCAAATCATGGCCGAGCACGCCCAGGAAGATGGCACGCCAGCGGTCCACCTCGCTCGTGAAGTAGTCGACCGACTCGGCGATCGCCTGGTCCATGGCCTCGTTGAAACGGCCGGCGTCCTCCATCGCCTCCGGCCCGTAGGGCGCTGCGTCGGCCCACAGGCGCAGCACGCTGGCCCGCAGGGCGCGGTACTCGGCCACCAGTTGCCGGATGGTGAAGCCTCCGCTGGCGCGCAGCAGCGCATGGGTCTGCGCCGCCGTCTCGGTGGCTCCCGGCAGCACGGGCTCCCGGCCCTTGGACTTGGCCCACTGCTCCACGCGGCTCTGCGGGGTGCGCAGGTCCCGCACCATGGCCTGCAGCATCTGCTCGGCGTGGTCGCGCAGCGCGACGGCATCCATCTGGGCCGCCGCGGGAAGCAGGGACGAGGCGAACGTCTCCCAGTCGGCCAGGATTTCCGGCATGTGGGCGTCGATGAAATCAGCCAGCCGCATCATGAGGGCCTCCTGGGCGGGAGCTTACTCGCCCCGTCCCGCTCAGACCCCGCGTTCGGCCTGGCGCGAGACCCAATCGACGATGGCCGAGGCGCTGCGGAACTCGTCCGCCGAGCGGGCGGGGACGTCCGGGAAGCGCTCGTTCCACAGGCGCGACAGGGCCGCGCCCGGTCCGATCTCGAGCACGCAGCCGACCTGGCGTGCCCGGATCTGGTCCATGCATGCGCTCCATTGCACGGTGGTCGAGATCTGTCGCGCCAGGGCCCGGGCGGCCTGGGAAGCGTTGGTGAGCCTGTCGGCCGCACTGCTGAACAAGGGCACGCGCGGCGAGCGCAGGGGCAGCGCGGAAAGGGCCTGCGCGAATTCTTCGGCTGCCTCGTCCATGGAGGGCGTGTGCGACGCCACGTCGACCTTGAGCCGCGTGACGTGCCCGCCGGCGGCCCGGGCCATCTGCTCCGCCTCGTCGAGGCCAGCGAGCGCGCCGCCCAGCACGAAGGCCTGGGGACCGTTCTCGATGGCGACGGCCAGTCGCGTCTGTTCGCACAGGTGCCCGACGTGCGCGCGCGGCAGGCCGCTGACGGCGAGCAGCCCGCCGGGCACCTTCTCCGCGCAGCGGTCCATCGCCCGCGCCCGGGTACCGGCCAGGGTCAAGGCCGTGTCGGCATCGAACACGCCGGCGGTGGCGAAGCTCGCCAGCTCGCCCACGCTGTAGCCGGCCAAGGCCGCGGGGGCCGGCAACGACGGCGAAAGTTGTGCCCAGGCCCCGAGGTTCAGCCCCGTCAGCAGGACCTGGGCGTTGGCATTGCGCGAGGCCCAGGCCGCATCCTGCAGACACTCTCGCCAGTCGGCGATGCCGAGCTGTGCGCGCATCCTTTCGACGAGTTCGTCCTCGGCCAGCCACGGCAGCATGGCCGCGTGCTGCATGCCCTGGCCGGAGAAGACGATCGCGAATCCCATGCCTTCGCTCACCAGAGGCCGGGCGTTCCGATGCGCTGGACCAGGCAGGCGGCGGCGAGCGTGTCGGCAGCACCGCCTGGCGAGAGCCGGCGGCTGACGAAATCGCAGCAGATCTCGAGCGCGGCGGCGACACCGTCCGGCCGCGCGGCGCCGCCCGCGCGGAGATACCCGTTCGCAACGCTCTGCGCATGCCGCAGCCCTTGCAGCCCACCTCGATGAGCGAGGTTGCTGTCGTCCATGACGGCCATGACGTGGAACAGCGTTTCCAGCAGCATCAGTTGTCGGGGCAGGCCGCGCTCGACTGCTGACTGAAGCGCGGGCAAGGCGGTCTCGAACAGCACCGGGAAACCCAGGGCCGCCTCCGCCGAGGCGCTGCGCAGGCCGAACCGGCGGGCGGCGATGCCGCCGGGCAATGTCGACTGGCGGTGGGCCCGCGCCGCGAGGGCCTCCCCCCAGTGCTCCAGCATCGCGACCCGCAGTCGCGCAGGGGTCGGGCTGTCGCCGCTGCTGCAGACCGCACCGGCCGAAGCACACAGCAGGCCGAGGGTGAAGATGGCGCCGCGGTGGGTATTGATGCCGTCGGTGGCCGCGAGCATGCGGGCTTCGGCCTCGATGCCGCAGCGCTCCAGCTCTTCGAACGGTGCGCGCGCCGCACCGAGGCCGGCGATGCGCACGAAGTAGCCCCGCAGCGCGAACAGGCTGCGCATGAAGGTGTGCGCATCCATGTCTTCGTGGCTGCCGTTGTCGACGAGCGTGACCAGCCCGGGCTTGGGCGAAAGCGCCAGTTCGTCATGCAACGCCAGCGTCGCCGCGCGGCCTATGGCCTGCGGCGCGAGCGGCGCGAAGGCAGGGCGCTGCGCGGCAACTCGAACGGCGGCTTCGCGCATCACGCGGCCTTCGCCAGCAGCGGTGCCGCCTGCCAGTCCGGCGAGTGCACCAGCGAGCTGCCGTGGAGCGACTTGACCAGCAGGCCCTTCACGCTCCCGGAGCGCCACGCCAGCCACTCGCGCCACGCCACGCCCGAGCCATCGCCGAACAGCAGCTCGCCGTCCAGCCGCAGCAAGTCGCTCGAGAAGGATTGCAGATGCGCGGCCGCCGCATCGGCCTGGTCGGCGTCGGCGACCGACAGCCACAGGTCGATGTCCGACCCGGCACGCACATGATCGAACCCGCTCATCAGTTGCCAGCCGTAGCTGCCATACACGCGAGCGGCGATGCCGGCGGCCTTGAGATGGGCGCACAGGCTGCGCCACGAGGGGCGCGTGGCCGCGGGCACCAGGCCGAGCGCCTTCTCGGCCAGGGGGAACTCGTCGAAGTACAGCACGTCGCGCCGGGCGACGCTAAGGGCCAGGCGCTGCCGGCTCCAGCGCGAAGGCGCGGGCAGCCCGAGGCAGACGGCCTCGCCGCCATCGACCTGGCGAGTCACGACCAGCGGCAGGCGCCTGGCAGCCCAGTGCGCCAGGCAGTCGCGCGCTTCGGCATCGCCTTGGCCGGGTTGCAGGCCGCGCCAGCCGGCGTCGCTGAGCCAGGCGATCTGGTGGCGCCGCAGGGGAAGGGTGTTCACTGGGGCACCCTCGGGCCTGCAGCCCGGTCCCTCCAACAGGGAATGTGCCCCTAAGGGCGGCCGTGCACAGCTCATGCCGCGTCCAGCACACGCTGCGCCACGCTCGCCGCCAGCCGGCGCCCGCCGCGCTCCTGGCCGTCCCGCGCGCGCCGGTCTTCGACGGGGGCATTTGCCAGCGCCTCGCGCAAGGCCGCCGGCAGGTCGCCCTGCCACAGCTTGCGCACGCCGCCCATCGCCACGTAGTTGCCGACGCCGGGGGCGAACACCGGGTTGGACTGCGACAGCTCGTTCAGCATCGCCTCGGGCAGCTTGGTCACGCGCGCCATCGCGGGGATGCGCATCACGCGGATCTCGGCTTCGGGCAAGGCGTCGCAGGCATCGGCGATCAGGCCCGAGGTGATGAAGCCGCCCGACAAGGCCTGGTCGTACACCAAGCCCAACACGCGGTGCCCGCTCCGGCGCGCGTGGTCGATGGTCATGCCCAGGTGCGCCATCGCGCGGTTGATGCCCAGCAGCTCGTCACGCCGGCGCAGTTGCTGGCCCTGCGTGTCGATCAGCAGCAGGATGGGGCGGCCGGGATGCTGCGTGACCGTGTCGAGCACGGCGCGAGCCTGCGCCAGCGCGAGCCGCACGCCGATGGGCGCGTGGTTGGTGGTGCCTATCACCGCCAGCGTTTGCCCGTCGAAGCGCACGCTGCCGCGCAGCACGTCGCCCTCCTGCACGATGCCGTGGTCGGCCCCGAACAGGGCCGTGGCCAGTTGGTTCCATTCCATCTGCCTGCTCCTCACACCGTGCGCAGCGCGCGCACGGCATCCACGTCCAGGTCGGACACGCGCGACGCATCCGCCACGCCGAGCCGCGCCCACAAGGCCACCGCCTCGTCGCCTTCGACCTGCTCGGGCAGCAGCCGCAGCCGGGTGGCCAGCAGCGCGTGCTCCTGCTCCAGGCGCTCCAGCGTCACCGGGATGGAGGCGTCCAGCGCCGCGATGGCCGCGTCGCGAAAAGCCGCCACGTCGTCTTCGACCAGCAGGTCGCAATCGCCGATGAGCCAGCGGTGCTTGCCGCCCGTCGTGCGCCAGACCAGCGCGCGGTCGCGCGAGTCGAACTCGTCGACGCCGTGCGAGGCCTCGATCACTTCGGGGCCGGACATCGCCAGGCGGCCCATGTCGCTCATCACCACGCGGTCGGCGCAGCGCGCCACGATGCCCATGCCGCCGAAGCAGCCGTTGGCACCGCCGATCAGCACCACGACCGGGATGCCGGCGGCGCGGACGTCGAGCAGGGCCCGCATGACCTCGCTCACGGCGATGAGCCCGGCATTGGCTTCGTGCAGTCGCACGCCACCCGACTCGGCCAGCAGCAGCACCGCGTCGGGCCGGTCGCGCAAGGCGCGCTGGAGCAGGCCGACCAGCTTGGCGCCGTGCACTTCGCCCACGCCACCGCCCATGAACTCGCCCTCCTGGGCGGCGATGAAGACCTCCCGGCCGGCCAGCTTCGCGCGGCCTATGGCCACGCCATCGTCGAAGGCTGAGGGGACGCCGAGCTGGGCCAGGTGCGGGCTGGTCACGCGCTCGGTCGGAGGCAGCCATTCGTGGAAGCTGCCCGCATCGACCAGGCGCGCGAGGCGTTCGCGCCCGGAGCATTCGGCGTAGCTGACGCGCAGGTTCTCGATCATGGCGTCATCTCCGAGACGGCCTGGTCCAGCCGCAGGCTGACGACCGCCGGGGTGGCGCCCATGTCGTTGATCGACACACGCACGCCGGCCAGCGGATGGCGCTGGTGGAAGTCGCGCACCACTGCCTCCCAGATCGCGCCGAAGCCGCGCGCCGAGGTCTCGATGTGGATGTGGCAGTCGGCGCCGGGGGCGGGCTCGAGCATCACCTCGAGGTTGCCCGAGCCGACGACGCCGACCAGCACGGGCGCGAAGGTGCCCGCCGGGCGCTGGCCCGCGAAGCTGTAGTCCAGGGCTTCGAGCCCTGCAGGGATGGCACTCATGGGGGTCCTTCTGTTCACCAGTGGCGAAAGCGCCGCGGCGGGTTGTACAGGCCGCCCGAGGCGCGCACGAGGTCTCTCATGCTGCGCGCGGCGAGCAGGTTGCGCGTGGCCTCGCGCGGGTCTATGCCCATGTCCTGCGGGCGCCGGATGATGCCGCGGTCGCGCAGGTTCTCGACCATGCGCCGGTCGCGGCCCAGGCCCACGGCGGTGTAGCCGGCGACACCGCGGATGGCCTGTTCACGCTCCTCGTCAGTGCGGCACAGGAGCAGGTTGGCGATGCCCTCTTCGGTGAGGATGTGGGTCACGTCCTCGCCGTAGATCATGATCGGCGGCACGGCCATGCCGGCCTGCTGCTGCAGCGTCCAGGCATCGAGCCTGTCGACGAAGGCCGGCTGCATGTGCTCGCGGAAGGTCTCGACCATCTGCACGACGAGCTTCTGCCCGCGGGGCGTGCCGGCCGCGCCGCTACGCCCCGAGCGGGCCTCGCGGCCGGCCTTCAGCCAGGCGGGGCTCGCGTGGCGGCGCCCGCGCGCGTCGGCGCCCATGTTGGGCGCGCCGCCGAAGCCGGAGATGCGGCCCAGCGTCGCGGTGGAGCTGTTGCCGTCGAGGTCGACCTGCAGCGTCGAGCCGATGAACAGGTCGCAGGCGTAGTGGCCGGCGGCCTGGCAGAAGGCGCGGTTGCTGCGCAGGCTCCCGTCGCGACCGGTGAAGAACACGTCGGAGCGGGCGCGGATGTAATCCTCCATGCCGAGCTCGGAGCCGAAGGAATGCACCGACTCGACCCAGCCCGCCTCGATCGCCGGGATCAGGGCAGGGTGAGGGTTCAAGGCCCAGTGGCGGCAGATCTTGCCCTTCAGGCCGAGCGACTCGGCATACGTCGGCAGCAGCAGCTCGATGGCCGCGGTGTCGAAGCCGATGCCGTGGTTCAGGCGCTGCACGCCGTACTCGGCATAGATGCCCTTGATGGCCATCATCGCCATCAGCACCTGGATCTCGCTGATCTGCGCCGGGTCGCGGGTGAACAGCGGCTCGATGAAGTTCGGCTTGGGCGCCACGACCACGAAATCGACCCAGTCGGCCGGGATGTCGACGCGCGGCAGCGTGGTGGCCTGGCCGTCCACCCATTCGTTGACCTGGGCGATCACGATGCCGCCGGAGAACGCCGTGGCCTCGACGATCGCCGGCGTGTCCTCGGTGTTGGGGCCGGTGTAGAGGTTGCCCTCGGCGTCGGCCGCCTGGGCGGCGATCAACGCCACCTTGGGCGTCAGGTCGACGAAGTAGCGGGCGAAGAGCTCCAGGTAGGTGTGGATGGCGCCGATCTCGATGCTGCCCGCCGAGACCAGCTTGGCCAGGCGCGCGCCCTGCGGGCCCGAGAAGCTGAAGTCGAGCCGGCTGGCGATGCCGTTCTCGAAGACGTCCAGGTGCTCCGGCAGCGCCAGCACCGACTGCACCATGTGCAGGCCGTGCACCCGCTGCGGGTCCATCTGCACCAGCGCCTGGGCCAGGAAGTCGGCCTGCTTCTGGTTGTTGCCTTCGAGGCAGACACGGTCGCCGGGGGCGATCACGGCTTCGAGCAAGGTGCCGACGGCGTCCGTGTCGACGCGCCTGCCGCTCAGCCGCGTACCCAGGGCGCCGGTCGCGCGCGCCAGCCGGGCAGCGCGCTCATCGGCCTTGGAGTTCCAGTGTCTGGCGTTCATGGGTTCCTGAGGGGTGAAGGAGTTCGGTCGAAGTGGATGTGCTGGTTCACAGCACCACGAAGAGCAGCCACACCACCACCGGCGCCACCAGCGTCACGATGGCACCGTACACCATCAGCTTGCGGAAGAAGACGTCGCGGTCGATCCCCTTGGCATTCGCCAGGACCAGCGCCCCGTTGGTGGAGAAGGGGCTGACGTCCACGATGGTCGAGGACACCGCCATGGCCGCGATGAAGCCGATCGCGCTGACGCCGGTGTCGCCCAGCAGGAAGGGCACGCCCAGCGGGATCAGCGAGCCCAGCACCGCGGTCGACGAAGCGAAGGCGGACACCACGGCGCCGACGAAGCACAGCAGCAGCGCGGCCATCATCGGCGAGGTGAGCCCGGCCACGCTGTGCCCGACGAAATCGATCGTGCCCATCTTGTCCATCACGCCCACATAGGTGCTGACGCCGACGATCAGCATGATCTCCGGCCACGACACCTGCCCGAGGGCGCGCTTTTGCAGGTTGGGCGCCATCAGCGTCAGCAGCAGACCGATGGAGATGGAGACGAAGCCGATGTCCTGCTTGAAGAACAGTGTCAGCACCGCCAGGGCGAACAGGCCGGTGACGGTGGCGACCTGGTAGGTGCGCGAGCCCTGGTCGGCGGACGCCGCGGGCGCTGCGTCCATCAGCGAGTCCTTGTCCGGGGTGGCGGTGCGGCGCTCCTCGGAGAGGGCTTCGCCTTCCGCGTCGCCGTAGACCTGGGCGCCGCCCTGGCCATGGGCCACGCGCTGCACCGCAGGCATCGCGCCGCTCGCATCCGCCTTCTGGCGCACCAGCTTCATGCCGCCCAGCAGGAAGAACAGCAGCAGCGACACCGACAGGTTGACCCCCAGGCTGGCCAGCATGGTCGTCATCTCGCTCAGGGGCAGGCCCGACTTGGCGACGATCTTGTTGGTGATGCCGCCGTAGATGCTGATGGGCGAGAAGCCGCCGCCCTGCGCGCCGTGCACCACCATCAGGCCCATCAGCAGCGGATTGATGCCGTACTTGGCCGCAAAGCCCAGCGCTATGGGCGCGATGATGGCCACGGCCGCCGGGCTGACCGCGCCGACGGCGGTGAGCAGCGCCGCGATGAGGAACATGATCCACGGGATGGCGGCGATGCGCCCGCGTACCGCGCGTACCGCCAGCCTGACGAGCCAGTCGATCGTGCCGTTGTTCTGCGCCAGCGCGAACAGGTAGGTGATGCCGACCAGGGTCAGGAACAGGTCGGCCGGGAAGCCGCCCATGATGGCCTTGGCATTCATGCCCGCCACCAGCGTGCCGACGAGGAAGGCCCCGACGAAGGCGATCACGCCCATGTTGATCGGCAGCACGGTGGCCAGCACGAACATGCCGATCAGCGTGTAGATGGAAATCCAGTGAGCACTCATCGATCTGTCTCCGGCGGGGTTTTCTGGTACGGCCGGCACGGTGCCGTTCGTCTGGGTGCGAAAGGTACGCACCCCGCCAGGCAGGATCAATGAAGCGCAGGCGCCGATCTTTTCGCGCACCGAAACGATCGAGGGTTAACCCTTGGTCGCACGGAGGCGACCGGGTCGGTGGCGTCAGTCGGCTCGGGCCCGGTAGCCCCGGCAGGTGGCCAGCAGCGCGAGCAGGTTCGGGTCACGCTCGCGCGTGCGCAGGAAGCACATGCTGATGCGCTGCCGCATGAAGTACCTGGCCTGAAGCGGGATCAACTGCACCTTCTTGGGCAGCGTGCTCCTGACGCGCCCGGGCAGCAGCGTGCAGCCCACGCCGCCGCCCACGAGGTTCATCAGCGAGTAGATGTCGCCGGTCTTCATCACCACGTTGGGCGTGAAGCGGGCGATGCGGAAGGCCTCCATGAAGCCGCTGGAGGTGACGAAGCCGTCGCTGAGGCTGACGAAGCGCTCGTCGGCGCAGGCGCTGAGATCGATCTCGGATTGGCCGGCGTAGCGCGAGCCCTCGGGCGCGGCGAAGAAGACGTCGTCCTCGAACAGCAGCTGGCACTCGAGCTCCGGCGCGTCTTCCGGCTGGCCCATCAGCGAGGCATCGATCGCCCCGTCGTGCAGCTTGCGCAGCAGGTCGGCGTTCGAGCCCAGCACGAGCTCGGTCTGGATGTCGGACTTGCGCAGCTTCAGGCCCATGACCAGCGCCGGCACCACCTGGTGGGTCAAGGAGTACAGCGAGCCGATGCGGATGCTGTCAGCCGCATAGCCGGCCAGCTCGCGCGTGGAGCGTATGCCCTCGGCCATGGTGCGCAGCACTTCGCGGGCGGTTTCGGCGAGCGCGCGGGCCGCCTCGTTGGGCAACAGGTTGCGGCCCTCCATGCGGAACAGCGTGCAGCGGGTGCCGGTCTCCAGCGAATGCAGGGCGCGGTGGACACTGGCGGTGCTCACGCCGAGCTGCTCAGCCGCGCGCGCGAGGTTGCCGGTCTCCATGAAGGCCAGCAGGATCTCGAGCTTGCGAAAGGTGATCTCTTCGTCGATGCGCGCCGTCATGCACAGCCCGCCCCCGGGGCCTTCAAGCAAAGTGGCAAAGCCCTGCTACCTCAACCTGACCCTCTGGTCCGACTCCCCCTTCTTCACCTCCAGCAGCGAATCCAGCGACTTCACCATCGCGGGGAAGTTCGCGTAGCCGTGTTCCTTGGGGTCGAAGGTCGGGTCCAGGCGCTTGATCATGTGCCAGATCGAGCCCTTGTTGACCCAGGGGTCGCCCTGGGTCTCGGCCAGGAGCTTGATCGCCCGGCGCAGCAGATCGATGGCCGGGTGGTGCTCAGGCGCGGGCTCGGGCGGGGCGGGGGAGGCGGACGTGGTGGCTGCTGCCGACGCGGCTGGCGGCGGGGGCGGCGGCTCGGATGCCTCGACGAGGTTCTCGTAGTAGCGGTACTCGTGGCAGCTCTTCGCCCAGTGCCGGTTGGTGGACTTGCGCGTGGCCAGGCCCACCAGCGTCCGACCGGCGGCCTTGATCTTCTGGGCGACGGGCATGTAATCGCTGTCGCCGCCGATGATGATCACGGTGCCGATGTGCGCGAAGCGGCCGATGTCCTCGACCGCGTCCAGGCACAGCTTGATGTCGGCGCCGTTCTTGGCCGAGCCGCCGGGAGGGAAGAGCTGGATCAGCTCGACGGCGGCTTGCAGCAGCGCATCGCGGTAGCGGCCGTAGAACTGCCAGTTGCAGTAGGCGCGGTTGATCGCGATGGAGCCGAACGAAGCGGCCAGCTCGACGATGGCCTGCACGTCGATCAAGGGCTCCTGGGCCTTGAACCGGTTGTCCTGCTTGGCGTAGCTGCCCTCGCCGAAGCGCTCGTCGTGCAGGCTGGCGTGCAGGTTCTCGAAATCCCAGTAAAGCGCGACGGAACGACTTTCGTCGTCGCCATGGTGGTCTGGCATGGAGGCCCTTGTTGATCCGGCCCGATGTGGGCCGGCGCCATCCTAGCGGCCCGCCGGGCGAGCTCCCGGCGAGGCCGGGTCGCTCACCGTGCCAGGCGCTCGGCGACGACCTCCAGCACCTGCGGGTTCCAGCCCATGCCGCAATGGCTGCCCTCGACTTCCACGTTGTCGGCCCGGCTGCCGCCTTCCTGCACGCAGGACTGCCACGCCACGATCCCGTCGCTTCGGCTGTAGATCGAGGTGGTGGGCACGGGTGGCGCCTTCCTGAGGCGGGCGTTGAGGGCGGCATCCACCGGGGGTGCCCGGCCGTTCAGCAGCCGGTAGACCAGCCCGGCATGGGAGTGCGAAGGATCGCCCCCCAGCGGCGTGCCGATCGTGATCACGCGCCGCACCTGCGGTCGCAACAGCTTGGCCACCTCCCGCGCATACAGGCCGCCGAGGCTCCAGCCGATGAAGGTGGCGGGCCGGCCGTTGGCCGAGATCAGCTCGGCGACCTCATCGGCCAGGTCGCGCACCCAGGGCTTGAAGTCCCCCGGCGGGCCGACGTTGAAGCCGCGGCCCCAGTCGTGCACCTCGTAGCCGAGCTTTTCGCAGAAGCGGCGCAGCGGCACCGTCGCATGCGAATCGCTCGCCAGACCCGGGAAGACGACGACCGGGTGCCCGTCGCCGGGCGGGAAGTCCCGCTCCGGCATCAGTTGCAGGCCGGCGAACTCCAGCGCCGCGCGCAGGGGCTCCAGCCCGAGGAAGCGAAGCGCTGGGGCCTGGGGGGACAGGCCCCCCAGCTGGTTCGGGCTCTGTGGCAGGTCCACTGCGCTCATCGGTAGATGTGCTGGCCATTGCTGGCCTTCCAGCGTTCCTCGAAGTGGCGCGCGTCCTCGTCGTTCTTCGCCCGCACGCCCATCAGGATGCCGCCGCTCTTGATGCCTTCCTCGTACTGCTTGACGCGCTCTTCCGGCATGCTCCAGCCGATCAGCGCGCCGACCAGTCCGCCGCTCGCGGCGCCTGCGCCGGCGCCGGCGGCCGCTGCGGCCAGCGGACCTGCAATGACCAGTCCCAGGCCCGGAATGGCGATGCTGGTGCCGACGGCGGCAATCGCTGCCGCAATCGCACCGACGGTGCCGCCGATGGCGCCACCGATGCCCGCGCCCTTGGCGGCCTTGGTGCCCAGCTCGGTCTCGGTCCCCGCGGCAGCGAAATGCCGCTTGCGGGTGTCCTCGGACATCACGAGGTCGACGTCCTTGGTTTCATAGCCGCGCTCGCCTAGGGCGCCGTAGGCGGCTTCTGCACTCTCGCGGTCAGGGAACAGGCCGGTGACCAGGCGTCCATCGGAGGTGGTTTGGGTATTCATGAGGTTTCCTAGGTTGATTAACGGGAACGCCGACCCCGGGTGGTGGCGGCTTCGGCCACGGATTCGGTGGCCTCCTGGGTGCGGCGAACGAGCGCCGACTGGCCTTCGCTCATCATCTGCAGGGCACTCTGGCCCACCTCGGTGAAGAACTCGGTGTAGTTCTTCATCAAGGCCTGCATCAGGCGGGCATAGGCATTCGAGTCCGACAGCGAAGACGCCGCCTGCGTGGAGCGCTGCAGCATCTGCGCCATCGCATTGGTGCCCTGGGCCACCACCTCGGGAGAAGTGGCGAAGGTGGTCAGTGCCGCCATGTTTTCCTGGGCGAGCTTGGCAAAGGGCTGCATCGAGTTCGAGATCACGGTGTCTTGCATGGATGTCCTGGGTCGGGTCGGGTGAGGTGAGAACTGCATCGGCAAACCCGACCGATGGCGGGCCTTTCGGGGGCCGCGCCTTGCCGATGACTGGTTCGCGGTGCCGATAGAGGGCACAGCGGGCGCTCCGGAGGGAGCACCAGGGAGGTTGGCAAGGCGTGTGCCTTCAGAAAGGCAAAGGCGCCAAGCCTTCGGCTCGCCGCACCCTCTTTCGCCTTCGCGCGTGGCGGTGGCGACCCCTCGCCTATCGTCCTTCGCATTTGCAGGAGGACCATGCCTCGCGATCCAGTCCACGAGATCCAGCCGGGCGAGCAGGACGCGCCGAGTTTCGACACCGAGCGCTTCGTCGTCGTGCCGCTAGCGCCCCCCGCGCTGCGCCAGCTGATGAAGGTGCTGCTGGGCGATGCCCGCCTGGCCGACCAACTGCCCTGGCTGCAGGACAAGTCGGCCGACGGCGTCGAGCGCGAAGCCTTCCTGCTCGAGCTGCAATGCACCGCCCGCGCGATCAAGGGCTGGGGCATCGTCGAACGCGCGCGGGTCATGTTCATAGGCGCAGTGCTGGCCCGCCAGTCGCTCGAAGGCATCGACCTGGAGGTCCTGTGCGCTTCGCAGTTCTGGAACCAGGGCGTGGCCGACGAGGTCTGCGAGCCGGTGGCCGAATGGCTGGAGGCGACCACGGATGTGTTGATAGGCGCGCCGCTCCTGCCGAGCTAGCTGCGCTCGCAGGTGGGTGCAGGAAGGTGTCCGAAAACGGCGCGACACGGGCGGGCCCGG
Source organism: Ideonella flava (assembly GCF_051857595.1). Classification (NCBI taxonomy): domain Bacteria; kingdom Pseudomonadati; phylum Pseudomonadota; class Betaproteobacteria; order Burkholderiales; family Sphaerotilaceae; genus Ideonella; species Ideonella flava. The sequence continues at coordinate 365,397 of NZ_JBPZHD010000009.1, read as the reverse complement.
CTCGAACAATGGGCTCACCCCATGCCGATCGACCGGCGAAGGACCCCACCATGGCACTGCGCATCCTCGGGCTGGATCCGGCCCCTTTCCTCCACCTCTACGGCCTGCCCGACGCGGAGCTGGCCACGCGCGGCGTGATCCGCCGGCGCGTGGACGAGCCGCACGCTGCGCCCGACCGCATCGAGCTGCGCGATGCCGAGCCGGGCGAGACGGTGCTGCTGCTCAACCACGAGTACCTGGCTGCCGATACGCCCTACCGGGGCCGCCACGCCATCTACGTGCGCGAAGGCGCCCGTGAGCGCTTCGATGAGGTGGACGTGGTGCCCGATGCGCTGCGGCGCCGGCTGCTTTCGGTGCGGGCCTTCGACGAGGCCGGGATGATGGTCGATGCGGACGTGGTGGAGGGCACGGGGCTGGAGGCTCTGGCCGAGCGCCTGCTGGCCCCTCCCGAGGTGGCCTACCTCCATGCCCACCATGCCCGGCGCGGCTGCTACGCCGCCCGCATCGAGCGGGCCTGATCTGTCGTCCAGCGCCATGGTGACAATGGCGCATGGACCACACCCCCACTGACTCCGCCGACTGGCTCACTCCGTTCGAGCGCGGCAACGGCAACCAGACGACCACCTGGCAGGACTGCATCGCCTTCCACCTGCGCCTGGCCCGGGCCTTCCCGCAGTGGCTGCGCTTCGAGGAGGCGGGCCGATCGGATGGGGGCGTTCCAATCCACCTCGGAGTGTTCTCGCCCGATGGCGTCTTCGATCCGCAGGTGGCCAAGGCGCAAGGCCGGCCGGTGTTCTTCAACAACAACGGCATCCATCCCGGCGAGCCGGAAGGCGTCGATGTCTGCATGGCCCTGGTGCGGGACCTCTGCCTCGATGCCGAGCGCCGTGCGGCACTGGGCCAGGCGGTGCTGGCCTACATCCCGGTCTACAACGTCGACGGCTGCCTGAACCGCGGCGACACCAGCCGCGTCAACCAGGACGGCCCGCAGGCCTTCGGCTTTCGCGGCAATGCGCGCCACCTGGACCTGAACCGCGATTTCATCAAGGCCGACAGCCTGAACGCACGGACCTTCGCGCAGGTCTTCACGCGTTGGGACCCGGACGTGATGGTCGACACCCACACCTCCAACGGCGCCGACTACCAGCACGTCGTCACCCTCATCGCCACCCAGCCCGACAAGCTCGGTGGCCGCACCGGCGCGCACCTGCGCGAGGCGATGCTCCCGGCGCTGCATGCGGGCATGGCGGCGCGCGGCTTTTCGATGTGCCCCTACGTGAATCCGCTGAAGGAGATCCCCGACGACGGCATCGCCGATTTCCTCGACTCGCCGCGCTTTTCCACCGGCTACGCGGCGCTGCACCACACCATAGGCTTCATGCCCGAGACGCACATGCTCAAGCCTTTCGCCGCGCGCTACCACGGCACGCGGGCGCTGATCGACAGCGCGCTGGCCTGGACCGTGGCGCAGGGCGAGGCGATACGTGCGGCGCGCGCTGCAGACCGGGCCGCCATCTCTGCCGGCGCGCCCGTGGCGCTGGATTGGCAGCTGGACCTGGGTCGCAGCCGGCCCTGGCGTTTCAGCGGCTTCACGGCGGTGTACGAGCCCAGCCGCCTCGGCCACTACCAGCGGCTGCGCTACGACCGAAGCGCGCCCTGGGAGAAGGACATCGCCTGGTTCGACCGCTACCAACCGACGGCCAGCGCCGTACCGCCAAAGGCCTACTTGCTGCCCCAGGCCTGGCACGACGTGGCGCTGCGCCTGCACGCGCATGGTGTGCCGATGCAGCCCGCCGTGCGCGCGGGGCGCGTGAAGGCCGAGGCCTATCGCATCCTGCGCTTCCAGAAGCGTCCGGTGCCCTTCGAGGGTCGGCATCTGCATGACGCGCTGGAGGTGCAGCTCGGGGCGATGGAGGCCGACGTGGCCGCCGGCGACTGGGTCATCCCTCTCGGCGGCCCGCATGACCGCTTCATCGTCGAAGTGCTCGAGCCCCTGGGCATCGACAGCTTGTTCCGCTGGGCCTTCTTCGACAGCGTGCTGGACAAGAAGGAGCATTACAGCGACTACGTGTTCGAGGACGAGGCCGAGCGGCTGCTCGCCACGGAACCCGGCTTGAGCCAGCGCTTCGAAGCCTGGAAGGCGGCGCATCCCGAGCTGCTTTCAGACCCGCAGGCGGTGCTCGACTTCATCTTCCTGGCCTCCGCGCGCCACGCCGAGCCGGAGCACCGGCGTTACCCCGTGTTTCGCTTGTCGGACCTTCCCACGGCGCTGCTGGCTCCCGGCGCTTGACGCGCACCGGTGTTGGCTCGAAGCTCGGCGGCATGGAATACGCCAACGTGCCGCCCGCCATGGCCAGCCGGGCCGATCAGATGTTTCCCATCCTCGGGGAAACCGACATGGCCCGCATCGCGCGCTTCGGCACGCCGGTGCGCTTCAAGAAGGGCGATTGCCTGTTCTGCGCCGGCTCGCCGGGGCCCGGCATGTTCCTGCTGCTGTCGGGTTCGGTGGCCATCAGCCAGCGCGACGGGCTGGGGCGGGTGACGCCCATCGTGCGCGAGGGGCCGGGCGAGTTCCTGGCCGAGGTCGGGCAGCTGTCCGGCGCGCCGGCCCTGGTCGATGGCCATGCGGAGGAGGATGTCGAGGCGCTGCTGGTCACGCCCGACAAACTGCGCGAGCTGCTGGTGGCCGAGGCCGAGCTGGGTGAACGCATCACCCGCGCGCTGATCCTGCGCCGCGTCGCGCTCATCGAGAGCGCTGCCTCCGGCGCGGTGCTGGTGGGCACCGAGGGCGACGCGGAGGTGGTGCGCCTGCAGACCTTCCTCAGCCGCAATGGCCAGCCGTATCAGCTGCTGGATCCGGCCCAGAGCCGCGAGGGCGCAGAGATCTGGGAGCAGTACAAGGCGCGCGATCCCCAGCTGCTGGCCATCTGCCCCAACGGCTCGGTGCTGATCGACCCGGACGAGACGCAACTCGCCACCTGCCTGGGGCTGCTTGCGCAGGGGCCGCTGAACCGCGAGTACGACGTGGCCATCATCGGCGCCGGTCCGGCCGGCCTGGCCACCGCCGTCTACGCGGCCAGCGAGGGCCTGGAGGTGGTGGTGATGGATTGCCGCTATTTCGGCGGGCAGGCCGGCGCCAGCGCGCGCATCGAGAACTACCTCGGCTTCCCCACCGGCATCTCGGGCCAGGCGCTCGCCGGCCGTGCCTACGTGCAGGCGCAGAAGTTCGGCGCCCACATCCTCATCCCGGCCCAGGTGGTCTCGCTCGACTGCGACGGCACGCCCGGAGCACTCAAGGTGCTGCGCCTGGCCGATGGCCGCACCATCCAGGCGAAGACGGTCGTCGTGGCCAGCGGCGCCCGCTACCGCCGGCCGGAGGCGGAGAACATCGCCGCGCTGGACGGGCGCGGCGTCTGGTACTGGGCCTCGCCGATCGAGGCCAAGCTGTGCCGGCAGGAGCACGTGGTGCTGGTCGGCGGCGGCAACTCGGCCGGCCAGGCCGCCGTCTACCTCAGCAACCATGCCGCCAAGGTCACCATGCTCGTGCGTGGCCCCGGGCTGTCGGCGACGATGTCGCAGTACCTCATCGATCGCATCCAGGCTTCGCCCAACATCGAGCTGCTGACGCGCAAGGAGGTCACGCGGCTGCACGGCGATGCCCACAGCAGCCTGAGCGCGCTGACCTACGTCGATCGCGAAAGCGGCGAAGAAACCACGCTCGAGGTGCGCAACCTCTTCCTCTTCGTCGGCGCGGTGCCGGAGACGGGGTGCCTGTCCGGGTGCCAGGTCTCGTTCGACCGTTCCGGCTTCGTCGCCACCGGCGGCGAGGGCCGCACGGAGCTGGAGTCCTGCATGCGAGGGGTCTTCGCGGTGGGCGACGTGCGCGCCGGCTCGGTCAAGCGCGTGGGCGCGGCGATAGGCGAGGGCGCGGCGGTGGTGGCGCAGATCCACAAGTACCTCGAATCCCTCACCGAACCGGCGCAGGCCTGAACGATGGGAATCCAGGCTTGCGAGCACGTGCCGGGGGATGTGCCCGCACTGCCGGCGCGGCCGGTGTGCGAGGACTGCCTGAAGATCGGCGGGCGCTGGGTGCACCTGCGGATGTGCCTGCACTGCGGCCACGTGGGCTGCTGCGACGATTCGCCCCACCGGCATGCGACGGCCCATTTCCAAGAGACCGGGCATCCCGTCATCCGCTCCGCCGAGCCGGGCGAGGATTGGCGCTGGTGCTATGTGCACCAGCGGCAGGTGGGGTAGCGCGGGTCCGGGCTGATCTGCGGGGTTCAGTCGAGGATCTGGCCGCTCTGGTGCAACCTTGACTTCAAGGTGGGGATGTCGAGATCGTGCAAGTCCGCGCCGGTCTCCAGCGAAAGCGCGGCGGCGGTGCCAGCCGATTCGCCGAGGATCATGAAGGTCGGCTCCATGCGCAACGACGAATAGGCCATGGCCGTCGACGACAGGGTGACCGGATTCAGCAGGTTCATCGCTTCCGTACGCCGTGGCAGCAGGCTGCGGTAAGACACCGGATACGGCTTTTCTTCGGGCCCGCGAACGATGCGGAAGCCCTCGGATACCACCGTGTACTCGAGCGGGCCTTGGTTCACGGAAAGCTGGCGCCAGGTGATGCGGCGAACGTGCGAATCCATGCTGTAGTTGGCCATCCCCACGCTGTCGGCGATTGCCGGCCGACGCCCGTTGCGCAGGACATCGTTCTCGTTCATCACGTACTCGCCCAGCATTCGGCGCGTCTCGCGAGCGTAGAGCTGGTAGGGCCAATGGTCGTTGTCGGTGAACTCGTCCTTGCACAGGCCGAAGCTGGCGACCTTGGCGTTCAGGGCACCGAAGCGGGGGTCGGTCTGCCAGAAATACAGCAGGCCCTGGATGTAGCTGCGGTACTGCCTGGCTATCGCGGAACGCGTGGCCGCGTCCGCCGTGGTGTAGGCCTGGTTCCAGCCAGGCATCGACATGTCGGTCGAGAAGACCGAGCCGCCGTTCAGGTCCCGCTTGAAGTAGTCGGGATTGGTGGAGCGCACGGTCTGGGCCGGGTTGAAGTAGAGCTCGTCCAGGGGGGGATTGCCTCGGGCCGCGATGGCCAAGGCCACCCGCCCGGAGCCCTCGTAGCGGCTTGGGTCATAGTCTGCCGGCCGGGTGAAGGGCACGCGGTTGCCTGGATCGTCCGTCACGCACAGCCGGTAGTTGTAGGCCATGACGCGATCGTCGGCGCTGCCGAGAGGCGGGAAGACATCGGGCTGGATCTCGACGAATGGCAGCAGGCCGCTGTCGGGCTGCCCCGGCACGATGAAGGGATCCACCGTCACGGCGTAAGGCCGAACGAAGGGGCCGGTTCCCGCATCGTCCTCGACCAGGCCGGGATCGGCTCCGCCGGACTGCCTGGCCTCCCTCCCGCTCACATGGCTCACACCGGCCAGCGCCATCAGGTCGCCTGCATAGGTGGCGTCGATGAAGACACTGCCGTCGATGCTGCCGCGCGAGGTGGTCACGGACACGATCCGGTTGCCCTCCCGTTGGACGCTCCCGACTGCCAGCTCCCGTTGCAACGAGATCCGCGGCTGCTCGGCAAGCATGCTGGTGAACACCTCTTTCGCCACGCCGGGGCTGACATCGAAACGCGCCGGGCAGGGATGGTCGCTAGAGCAGGCGCCAATGGCTTCCTCGCGGGCACGGACCCGCTCGAAGAAGGTCTTCGTCAGGCCGCCGATGCTTTCGCCGCCGCTGGCGTCGGTCTTGGACAGGCCGCCGGCCACCATGCCGCCCAACCAGCGTCCCGGCTCGATCAAGACCACGTCGCGGCCGCCCTTGGCGGCCGCGATGGCGGCGGTGATGCCCGCCGGGGTGCTGCCGTAGACGACGACGGCCGGCGACGCGATGCGCCACTTCAGGGTCTGGGTCCGTGTGTCTCCTGGGGGGCCCGTGCGGACGGCGAGCCGGTGCTCGCCCAGGACAAGGTTGACATACTCGACGCGACCGGTGCGCGAGTCGACGCGGCATTCCTGCTCCTGAGCGTCGTCGATCGAACACCACATCGACTCGGTTCCCGCCAGCGCCGGCGACACCTCGAGGTCGAGCCCGCCACTTCGCCATGGCGTGAGCTGGGTGTTGGCGCGCAAGCTCACGCTGCGCTGCTCTTGCGGCGAGCCGCCGCCGCTGCCACTGCACGCGGCGGTCAACACGACGATCATTCCGGCCGCCAGTCCGGCGGCCGTGCTTGTCCTTGGCATGAAGGCTCCCTCTCGATGGCCTGCTGGCCGTTTCTCCGATGCGAGCTACCGGCTGTGAGCGGTGCGGGCGGCAGTATGCCGCGGCACGGCCGGGAGGTGTCGTCGCCCGGTGGGTCGAACTGTCACGAAACCGCATTGAAATCGCGGCCCATGACGTCGACTACCGCACGCGGGCTGCCCAAGGGGTTCAGGCTTCTCATCGCCACCCAGTTCTGTTCGGCACTGGCCGACAACGCGTTGCTGATCGTGACGATTGCGTTGCTCGCCGAGCACCACCTGCCGGGATGGTGGGCGCCGCTGCTGAAGTTCGGCTTCACCCTGTCGTACGTGCTGCTGGCGCCCTTCGTCGGGCCCTTGGCCGATGCCTTGCCCAAGGCGCGGCTCATGACGTGGATGAACGGGGTCAAGGGCCTGGGGGCGCTGGCGCTGATGCTGAGCGTGAACCCGGTGCTGGCCTTCATCGTGGTGGGCTTCGGCGCGGCGGCCTATGCGCCTTGCAAGTACGGCCTCATCACGGAGATCGTCGAGCCGCAGCGGCTCGTCGCGGCCAACGGCTGGCTGGAGGTCTCGGTGGTCTGCGCGGCCCTGCTGGGCACGGTGCTGGGCGGCGCGCTGGTCAGCCCGTGGTGGCTGGAAAGCCTGGGTGTGCAGCAGGCGGTCGAGGTGCTGAGCTGGGCCGGCGTGGCGGACCTGAGCGCGCTCGACGGCTCCTTGTGCGTGCTGCTGTTCGTCTACGGCATCGCCGGCCTGTTCAACATCGGCGTGCCTGAAAGCGGCGCGCGCTACCCGTCCAGCGCGGTCCATCCGTGGCGCTTGTTGCGCGAATTCCGGCGCGACCATCTCACGCTGTGGCGCGATCGGGACGGCGGCTTGTCGCTGGCCGTCACCACCATCTTCTGGGGCCTGGGCGCGACGCTGCAGTTTGCAGTGCTGCGCTGGGCAGAGGACGTGCTGCGGCTGCCCCTGGATCGCGCGGCCTATCTGCAGGCGGCGGTGGCGGTCGGCGTGATCCTGGGGGCCGTGGTGGCGGGCCGCCATGTGGCGCTGTCGCAAGCCCGGCAGATGCTGCCGGCCGGCGTGGCGCTGGGCCTGCTGGTGGCCCTGGTGGCGCGGGTGGATTCGCTCGCACTGGCGATCCCCTTGCTCGTGCTCGTGGGCGCCGTGGGCGGTTTGCTGGTGGTGCCGCTGAATGCCCTGCTGCAACACCGTGGCCACAGCCTGCTCAGCGCCGGCCGCTCGATCGCCGTTCAGGGTTGCAGCGAGAACGCCAGCATCCTGGGCATGCTGGCCGCCTATGCCGCACTGGTGGCGCTGGAGCTGCCCATCGTGCCGCTGATGGGCGTCTTCGGCTTCGTGATCGCCGGCGCGATGCTGGCGCTGATGCGTCGTGCGCGGCGCGACTCGCCGGCAACGATCGCCGCTTCAGATCCGGGATGAAGGCGCAGCGCGCAGGGTCGGCTCCCGCAGGTCGGCGGGCTGGCTGATCGCCTCGGTGAGGATCCACTCCAGGCGGGCGACGACGCTGTCCCATCCCAGCTGCGTGGCCGCCTCGCGGGCGGCGGCGCCCATCGCCTGCCGCGCCTCGCGGGTGCGGGCCAGGCCCACGGCCTGCTCGATGAAGGCGGGTTCCCGGCCGAAAGGCACGAGCGCACCGCTGCGGCCATTGAAGATGATCTGGGCCGCGGCCGCGTAGTCGAAGGCCACCACCGGCAGCCCGCTGGCCATGGCCTCCGGGGTCACGTTGCCGAAGGTCTCGGTCAGGCTGGGGAAGAGGAACAGGTCCATGGACGCATAGTGGGCCGACAGCGCGGCCTCGGTCTGCTGGCCGGCGAAGTGCGCATCGGGCCAGCGGGACTGGAGTTCCGCCCGCATCGGGCCTTCTCCGACCAGGACGAGCCGGGCACGCGGCACCACCTGGCGGATGGCAGCGAAGGCGGCCGACAGCAGGCCGAGGTTCTTCTCCTGCGCCAGGCGGCCGACGCAGCCCACCACCAGGTCGTCCGGCGCGCAGCCCCAGGCGCGGCGCAGCTCATGGCTGCGGTGGGCCGGGTCGAACTGCGAGGTATCGACGCCGCGGCGCACGACGGCCAGGCGCCTGAAGCCGGCCTGTTCGAGGTCGCGCCGCAGGGCTTCCGTCGGCACCATGGTGCGCAGCGTGCGGTTATGGAACTTGCGCAGGTAGGCCATGATGGGCCGGTGCAGCCAGCCTATGCCGTAGTGCCGGCTGTAGGCGTGGAAGTTGGTGCGGAAGTCCGAGCACACCGGCAGCTTCAGGTGCAACGCGGCATTCAGCGCCGACCATCCGAGCGGCCCTTCGGTGGCGATGTGCACCACATCCGGCCGGTGGGTGGCCCACAGCTGCACCAGCGAGCGCTTGGAAGGCATGCCCATGCGCAGGCTGGAATAGCGGGGCACCGGCAGGCCGCGCATCAGCACCTCGTGGAAGCCGGGCGTCGACTCCGCCGACTGCCCCGCGTTCTGCCGCGGGCGGATCAGCTGGATCTCGTGGTTGCGCTGCTGCAGGCCCTGGATCATGCGGGCCAGGGTGCCGGCCACGCCGTTGACCTCGGGCGGATAGGTCTCGGTGACGCAGGCGATGCGCAGCGAGCGCCGCGGCGCCGCCAGGCTCTCGACCGTGAACGGATGGGGCGTGGCTTTGACGATGCTCATGGCGCGATGCTGCCAAGCATCGCTAACGGTTTGGTGACACTGGTGTGTCTTGCCGGGACAGAGCATCGTCACTGCCGTTTCACACGCTGGGTTCAGCATGCCGTCACGCCCTTGCCACGCAAGGGTGACCATCGAACCACCTTGCGAGGTCCGCGTGAACGGCTTCCTGAAAGAGCTCTCCATCCAGCGCTGGGACGACCACCGGTACTACCACCAGAGCCGGATCAACCAGACCCTCCACCTCGTCAGCGCGAGCAGCTTCCTCGTGGCCTACGCCCTGCTGCTCGTCGACCCGGCCTGGGCCGCGATCGTGGCCTGGTGCGTCTCCATGGTCACGCGGCAGGCGGGCCACTTCTTCTTCGAGCCGCGCGGCTTCGACCAGGTGAACCAGGTCACCGACGAGTACAAGGAGGACGTCAAGGTCGGCTACAACATCCGTCGCAAGATCGTGCTGATGGCCGCCTGGGCGGTGGTGCCCGCGCTGCTGTGGCTGTCGCCGAGCCTGTTCGGCTTCATCCAGCCGGCGCACGGCTATGGCGAGTTTTCGCACGACGTCGGCATGGCGTGGTTCTTCCTCGGCGTGACGGGCCTGGTGTTCCGCGTGGCGCAGCTGACCTGGCAGGGTAGCCTGGCCAAGGGCATGACCTGGGCCCTCAAGATCGTGACCGACCCGTTCCACGACATCGGGCTGTACTACAAGGCGCCGATCTACCTGCTCCGTGGCGAACTGCTCGATCCCATGGACCACGTGAAATAGGGCCCCCACGGCCCCTTGCCAGGGGCCTGCCCCCCGAGGGGGCTCGCGCAGCGGACCGGCAAAGCCGAGGAACGAGGCCCCCACGGCCCCTAGCGGGGCCTGCCCCCCGAGGGGGCTCGCGCAGCGGACCGGCAAAGCCGGATCCGCGCACGCCCTGAATGGGAGCGGCGCTGCGCGCGCTCGGAGGATACGGAGAATCGCTGGAGGTCAGGTGGTCAGAGTGAAGCGGCGGCGCAGCAACTCCTTCAGGATGCCGCGCCGGATCTTCTGGTCGGTGTGCGCGGGATCGGTCCACCACCAGCCGTCCTCGCGCATCTGCTTGGCTGCGGCAACGAAGCGCTCCAGGACCGCATCGACTTCTGCGTCACCGTAGTTCAGGCTGAAGATCAGGCGCCCGGTGCCGACCCAGCTCAAGGCCAGCCCATGCCAGCGAAGGTAGTACTGCAGCATCCAGTTGTAGCGCGACGGCGCGGTGTAGCTCACCGTCCAGATCGACGAGAGGTGGCTGAACCGCACCGGCAGGCCTTCTTCGGCCATGCGCCGGTTGAAGCGCTGGCAGCGGGCGATCCACCGCTCTTCCAGCCCTTCGTAGAGCTCGCGCACCGGAGCCGTGTCGAGCCGGCGCAGGAAGGCCAGCATCGCGTTCATCACGTAGGGGTGAGCGTTGAAGGTACCGCGGGCGAAGCAGATGTCCGCCGGCCGCTCGGGGCGGAAGCGCTGCATCAGTTCGTCTCGCCCGCAGACCACGCCCACCGGCAGGCCGCCGCCCAGCGTCTTGCCGTAGGTGACGAGATCGGCCTGGATGCCGAAGTATTCCTGTGCGCCGCCGGGGGCCAGACGAAAGCCCACGAAGACCTCGTCGAAGATCAGCACGATGCCGCGCTCGGTGCACACGCGCCGCAGCTCCTTCAGCCAGCCGGTGTAGGCCTCGCGTTCGTAGCCCGCGCGCCGGCTGGAGTCGATCAGAGAGGAGTCACCGGGCGCGGCCTGGTTCGGATGCAGCGCCTGCAGCGGGTTGACCAGCACGCAGGCGATGTCGCGCCGGCTGGCCAGCACCTTCAGGCTCTTCGGGTCCATGTCCTTCAGCGTGTAGGTCTCGCGAACGGGGGCCGGGTTGCCCGGGCCGGGCTGCACATCCTCCCACCAGCCGTGGTAGGCGCCGCAGAAGCGCACGAGGTGGCTGCGCTTCGTGTGATAGCGCGCCAGTCGCACCGCCTGCATCACCGCCTCGGTGCCGGACATGTGGAAGCTCACGGCATCGAGCCCGGACACGCGCTTCAGTCGCTCGACCACCTCCTGCGTCGCCGGGTGGTACGCGCCCAGCACCGGGCCCAGCGCGCGGGCGCGGGCAACGGCCTCGTCGATGCATTCCTTGTAGGCGTCGTAGCCCAGCAGGTTGACGCCGTAGGAGCCAGTGAGATCGAAGAAGACGTTGCCGTCCAGGTCCTCCACCGTCACCCCAGCCGACGACTGCAGCACGGCACCGACGCCGAGTTGCTCGCGCAGGTAGGGGCTGTACTGGAAAGGTACGCGGTAGCTGCCGGTGAAGCGCAGGTCGGGCAGGCTGCCTCGCAGCTCTGCCGTGGCCGCCACGCTGCGCGGGTAGCGATCGCGAAAGCCTTGTGCCAGCTGCTGCAGGCCGGCGCGACGTCGTGCCTGCACCTCGGCCGGCGCGCCGTCGGAGCCGAAGAACGCCGCCTCGTCGTAGGCGTAGCCCGGGATCATCGAAGCGACGCGCCTGGCCATGCGCGCATGGCCGGCCAGCGAGCGGTGCTTGGCGCGCGAAAGCTGCAAGCGCGCACGCGCCTTGGGCAGCAGCCAGGCCAGGCTGCCTGCGGCCAGCGCCGGGACGGCCCAAGTCGCCAGGAGGGTGTCGTTCATGTGTCGTTCCGTGGTCCTCGTGATCTCCCATCAGACCTGCCTGCCTTGACATGCCGATGAAAACCGAAGCCTTGCCCGAGCCCTCTCCCGACAACTCCCCGAAGCCGGGGGTCTTGCGGCGCCTGCTTCAGCAGGAGGACCTCAACTTCCTGCTCACCAACCGCGTGCCGCGCATCGCGCTGACGCGCTTCATGGGCTGGTTCAGCCAGATCCGCAGCCCCGGCCTGGCACGGCTGTCCATCGCGGTGTGGCGGCTGTTCACCGACCTCGACCTGAGCGAGGCGCGCCAGCAGCGGTTCGCCAGCCTGCACGAGTGCTTCACGCGCGAGCTGAAGCCCGGCATGCGGCCGATAGACCCCGACTCTGCGGTGATGACGAGCCCGTGCGACGCCATCGTCGGTGCCTGCGGCACGCTGGCCGGCGCCACGGTGCTGCAGGCCAAGGGCTTCCCTTACCGCCTGGAGGAGCTGTTCGGCCCCCGCCAGGACACGCGGCCCTTCCATGGCGGCCAGTACGTCACGCTGCGCCTGACCTCGGCGATGTACCACCGCTTCCACGCGCCGGCGGATGCGACCGTCGAGCACGTGACCTACCTGAGCGGCGACACCTGGAACGTCAACCCGATCGCCCTGCAGCGGGTGGAGCGCCTGTTCTGCCGCAACGAACGCGCGGTGCTGAACCTGCGGCTGCCGGGCGGCACGCCGATCGCCCTGGTGCCGGTGGCCGCGATCCTGGTGGCGAGCCTGCGGCTTCACTTCGCCGACCTGCTGCTTCACCTGCGCTACCACGGGCCGAACGAGATCGATTGCGACGTGCCGGTCACCAAGGGTGAGGAACTCGGCTGGTTCCAGCACGGCTCGACCATCATCGTCTTCACGCCGCCCGGCTTCGACCTGGCGGATGGGATCGCCGCCGGCGCGCGCATCCGCATGGGGCAGGCGCTGTTGCGGGCGCGGGCACCCGCAATGCGCATGGCAGCGGCGGCACAGCCGTGAGGGGGACGAGAATGCGGCACATGACGACCGATGAGCTCATCGCCCTGGCAAAGGCCTTCGACGCCCATGCCGGATGTGCCCGGTGCTCGGCGCTGGCCTGCAAAGGCTGGGAGTCGATGCCGGGCGGATTTGACCGGTCGAGCCTGACCTGCGTCGGCACGCTGCGCGATGCTGGCGAGGAGGACCCCACGCTGGCCGAGTACCACCCCACGGGGACGAACAGCTGGTCCGCAGAAGCGCCGATCGCGCTCGGCTGGTTCCCGTACAACCGCTGCGATGTCTGGAAATGCGTGGACTGTGGCAGGCCGTTCCTCCGCTACACGGAGTACGGGGGCTACTACACGGATGAGCGCATTCGCGAAGTGCAGGCTGGCCTGGTCCAGCAACCCCCGCTGGACCAGGCATAGGTGCGGCGGGCGGCGTTCAGATCACCAGCCAGGCCAGCGCCGCGCCGACAGGCAGCGACACGTAGGGCGGCTGCTTGAAGCGCCACACGAGCACCCAGGCGGCACAGGCGAGGGCGACCGACTGCCAGGCGTGCGCGTGAAAAGGCATCTTCAGCAGCAGTGAGATCGCCGCGCCGGCGATGAGGCCGACGACGGCGCAGCGCACGCCGATCATGGCGTGCTGGAACAGGCGCGAGCCCTTGAGCCGGTCGGCCACGCCGTTGGCCCCGACCGCGATCAGGGCCGTGGGCAGGTAGATGCCCAGCGTGGCGGCCAGTGCGCCCGCAAGACCCGCCGCCTGCATGCCGGTGAAGGTGGCAATGCTGAGGATGGGGCCGGGCGTCAGCTGGCTGGCCGCGAGTCCGGCGCTGAAGCCGGCATGGTCCAGCCAGCCGAGCTTGCCGACGATGAGCCCTTCGAGCAGGGGCACCATCACCAGCCCGCCACCGAAGAGCGTCGTGCCCATGCCGGCGAAGACCAGCCCGACCTTCGCCACCAGCGCCTCGGGCAGCAGGGCCGGCACGAGCTGGAAGACGGCCAGCCCGATGGGCGCGAAGCACAGCAGCATCTCCAGCGGCTTCAGGTGCCGGCCCGGCGCCTGGTCCACCCGCTTGGGCGCGGGCCAGAACACGCACGAGGCCACCGCGCCGAGGGCCAGCACGTAGACCGGTGATCCCCAGGAGGGCATCACCAGCAGCAGCACGCAGGTCACGGCGGCCAGGGTCTTCTCCTTGCGACCGGGCGTGGCCTTCTTCGCCTGGTTGAAGGCCGCCTGGCCGAGGATCATGGCCAGCGGCGGCAGCACGCCGACGGTGACCGCACGCAGCACGTCCGGATAACCCGACAGGTACGCGTAGCCTGCCCAGAGCGCCACGATGATGGCGAAGCCGGGCAGCATGATGCCGGCCAGCGCGGCCGCGAAGCCGGCCCAGCCGGCCACGCGGTGGCCCATCACGGCGATGGCGTTCACCGCCTGAGGGCCCGGCAGCATGGTCACCAGTGCGATCAGGTCGAGGAACTCCTTCTCGCCGAGCCATTGGCGCTGCTTGACGAAGCGCTCCTGCGCCTGGGCCAGCAGGGCCATGAAGCCGCCCCAGGCCGTCAGCCCCAGCAGGACGCAATCGGCGAAAAGGCGGCCCGGCGTCGGCGGGACGAGCGGTGGCGAAAGCGGCGGGATCACCGCGGCAGTGTCAGTCGTATCGTTCATCCACGATCACCTCAGGCGTTGACCAGGCGCGAACGGATGGAAGCGAGCAGGTCGTCCTGCGGCTTGCGGGCGGCGATGTCTTCCGGCGGCAGCTCTTCCTTCACCGCCGCCTTGCGCTGCTTGTTCTCGGCATCCAGGGCGGCCCGGGCGTTGGTGTCGTAGCTGCGCGGCGCCTCGGAGCGGCTGACGAACTCGAGGTCGTAGCCCAGCTCCGTGAGAGAGCGGCCGGCCACGGATTCGAAGTCCACGATCTGGTCTTTCGTCATGCCGCTCAGCCACTTCTTGGTGTTGGTCGCCATGACGGGCTTCCTGACGTTCTCCCACATCTTGCCGGAGGCGGCGGTCTTGCTGGCTTCTTCCGAAGCGTGGAAGTCCAGCATCGCCGGGCTGAACTCTATGCCCAGCCACCGGCACAGCAGGCTCAGGGTGGACTCGGGGTTGCTCGTGAGTTCTTCGTACGACAGCGCCAGGTATTGCGAGGCCGGCACGCGGCGGCCGCATTCGAGCGCCAGCTGCTGCTCCAGGTCCCACTGCCGGGCGACGTGGTAGGCGGTCTTCTCGCCGACGACGGCCTTGAGGAAGGACAGGCACACGTCGCGGCCGTCGCGGTAGAGGTACAGGTAGCGCGCGTCGGCCCCGAAGTAGCGCTCTATCTCTGGCAGAAAGTGGACGTTGGCCAGCGACTTGCACATCCAGTCCGGCTTGCCGTAGCTCTCGGCCATGTGGTCCATGATCGAGCCGAAGACGGCGACCAGGCTGTTGTCGCGGCAACGGGCGCGGATGCGGGCGCGGTCGAAGTCCACGCCCCAGGACACCGGGTTGACCTCGACGAGGCGCACCACGTCGTCGACGAGGCGGGTGAAGTTCGCTTCTTCGGCCAGGTTCCCGTAGGCCGGCAGCAGCGGCGTGAAGCGCTCGAGGATGTGCGGCGGATGCGGAGCGGCGATCGTCGGAGCCTGGTTGACCATCAAGCGCAGCAGGTTCGAGCCTGAACGCTGGGTGCCGATCATGAAGACTTTCATTGCGGGTGGCCTCTCTGGTGTTGCTTGAACGCTCTTCGCGCGCGCGGGTGGCGCGCGCGCGAACCCTGCATCGGCCGCCACGCCGGGTTCTTTAGTGACTTGCTGAAACTATTTGTGGGGACTTCTTGACCGGACCCGCAGTTCACCGAATCGGCGGCGGATTCGAGCCGCTGTTCGCGCGATCGCGTCTCAAGCCGGCCGCCAACATGCCGATAGCGCAGACGGTGGCACTGCCCCGCAGCTTCCCCTCTAACTCTTCAATCACAGGGACACCATGAGAACCTTTTCGCGCCTGGCCACGCTGATGGCCGCTTCGACCCTGACCTGGGCCTGCCTCGCCGGCACCGCTGCCGCCGGCAGCCTGCCCGCCGACGTGCAGGCCAAGGTCGACAAGGCCAGGAAGCACCTGGTCGAGATGGCCTCCGATCCCGTCGTCCTGGCCGCCGTCCGCGAGGCCAACGCCCACGACAGCGGCGGCATGAACAACGGCAAGTGGATCGAGCTGCCCGACACCGATCCGGCCGTGAAGGCCGCGCTGACGACGAAGATCAGCCAGCAGATCGCCAAGTGGGAGCAGGCCGACGACACGGTCAACAAGATCATCCTGCGCGACCAGAAGGGCAACCTGGTCGCGGCCAGCGTGCGTCCGCTGATCTTCAACAACGCCAACCGGCCGGTCTTCGCCAACGCGATCAAGGGCCAGCCGTGGAATGCCGAGGAGATCAAGCCCGACACGTCCACCCAGATCCCCAGCGTCCACGTCTCGGCGCCGGTGATGGACGGCGGCAAGGCGATCGGCGTGCTGCACGCCGGCGTGACGGCCAAGTAAGGCAACACCACGCGGGGGCCGGGTCCGACCCGGCCATCGCAGGAGCGACACACGATGTTCAAGAACCTGAAGGTGGGCGCGCGCCTGGCCGTGGGCTTTGCCGCCGTCCTGGTGCTGATGGCGATCATCAGCGCCATCTCTCTCAGCCGCCTGTCGGCCATCAAGGCCGACCTGGAGGCGGTGACCGGCGAGGCGCCCGAGCGGCTGGCCAACAACATGCGCGACCTGGCCCGCTCGCAGGGCATGGGCCTGCGCGATGCCGTGATGCAGGACGACGTGGCCTTCAAGAAGAAGGAATTCGACCTGATGAAGAAGGCGCGAGCCGACTACGACCAGACGGCGCAGACCCTGGCATCGATGTCCGTCGAGCCTGAAGTCAAGGCCGCGCTGGACAAGGCCGCTGCCGCCCTGGCGGCCGTCAAGTCACCGGTGGAAAAGGCGATCGACAAATCGATGGCCGACGACATGCCGGGCGCCGCCCAGGTCATGCGCGAGGAAGTCCGCCCAGCCCAGGCCGCCCACGTCGCGGCGCTGGATGAGGTGGTGTCCGCCATCCAGCAGGCCTCGCGGGTGCGCAACGAGCAGGCCGACGCCTCCTACCGGCAGGCGGTGGCCTTGATCATCGGCCTGTCCGGCGCGGCGCTGGTGCTGGGGGCCGTGATCGCCTGGCAGATCCAGCTCAGCATCACCCGCCCGCTGACGCAGGCGGTGGTGGTGGCCCAGGCGGTGGCCGAGGGCGACCTCTCACGTGAGATCCGCGTGGATTCCCGGGATGAGGTCGGCACTCTGCTGCAGGCACTCAAGACGGTCAACCGCGACCTCAGCCGCACCATGCAGCAGGTGCGAGACGCGGCCGACACCATGAAGACCGCCTCGGTCGAGATCGCGGCCGGCAACATCGACCTGAGCCAGCGCACCGAGGAGCAGGCCTCCAGCCTGCAACAGACGGCGGCGTCGATGGAGCAGCTCAACGCCACGGTGAAGAACAACGCCGACACCGCCCGCAGTGCCGCCCAGATGGCCCACTCGGCCAGCGAGGCCGCCACCCGGGGCGGCGAGGTGGTGGCCCAGGTCGTCGACACCATGCAGGCGATCAGCGATGGCTCGAAGAAGATCGCCGACATCATCGGAACCATCGACAGCATCGCCTTCCAGACCAACATCCTGGCGCTCAATGCAGCGGTCGAGGCCGCCCGGGCCGGCGAGCAGGGCCGCGGCTTCGCGGTGGTGGCGGCCGAGGTGCGGGCCCTGGCCCAGCGCTCGGCCCACGCCGCCAAGGAGATCAAGACCCTGATCGGGACCAGCGTGGAGAGCGTCGAGAACGGCGCCCGCCTGGTCAACGACGCCGGAGCGACGATGAGCGACATCGTGGCCCAGGTGCAGCGGGTGACCGACCTGATCGGCGAGATCAGCAGCGCCACGCAGGAGCAGACGAGCGGCATCGGCCAGGTCAACCAGGCCGTGGTGCAGCTCGACCAGGTGACGCAGCAGAACGCCGCGCTGGTGGAGCAAAGCGCCGCGGCGTCGGAGAGCCTGCAACAGCAGGCCGCCCGGCTGGTCGATGCGGTCGGCGTTTTCCGGCTCGAGCAGGCGGCGTTGGCGGCCTGACCGTGACCCGGGGCCGGTGCGGCGGGTGGCTCACACCTGCTTGCACCGCGCCGGCGGGGCGTGCCGTGCGATCAGGCATCATCGCTGCCGTCGTTGTCAGCCTGATGGACCTGTGCCCATGAACCGTTCCGCCCGATTGGTCTCCCGCTCCACCGCCGCGATGCTCGTGCTCGCGGCGTTTTCGCTTCCCGCGCTCGCGGCGAGCTCGGCCGCTTCGTCGGCCTCCGACAGCCTGTCCACCTCGGTCGGCAGTGTCTCCAACTCCTTCCGCGGCTCCAGCGAGAGCTCGGATCGCCCGGCCCGCACAGCCGACGGCGACTACCGGGTGACCGAGGTCGCTGCCGCCGACGATGTCCAGCCCGGGATGCTCAAGCTGACGCTCGCGCCCGCGGCAGGCGAGGGCGAGGCCTTCGCGCTGGTGCTACCGCAAAAGGCGGTCGACGCCGGCGGCGTGGCGGTGGGCGAGGTGGTGCGCGCGCAGAACCGGCCCTACGGCGTCGAATTCGCCAACGCCGGCACCCGCCAGCCCTTCTTCCTGGTGCTGCAGGACGACTGGTACCGCGAGCTCGCCTCGAACCCGGTCACGCTTTGAGTCCTCGCCGCGCGGCGCTGGCCGCGTGGACGGTGCTGGCGGCCGGAGCGGCCTTCACGGGCGGCGCGCAGGCCGCCTCCCTGCGCTACTGCGACCGCCAGGCCCAGGTTTCGATAGAGCAGCAGGACCAGCTGTTCCGCTTCGCCGCCATCGTCAAGGCCGAGCTCGAGGCCTCGAAGCAGGCGCTCGCCCTGGTGGCCCGCTCGGGCCTGAACCTGAGCTGGTTCGGCCTGCGCTACTCGCATGCCGGCTTCAGCCTCAAGGACAGCCCGAACGGCCCGTGGTCGGTGCGCCAGCTCTACTACGCCTGCGACGAGCAGAAGCCGCGGATCTTCGACCAGGGCATCTCGGGCTTCCTGCTCGGCACCGACAACCCGGCGGAAGGCTATGTGTCGCTCGTCTTCATGCCGCCCGAACAAGGCGCGGCGGTGGAACACACGGCCCTGAGCGCGCCGCAGTCGCTGCAACTGCTGGCCGCCGACTACAGCGCCAACGCCTATCCCTGGAGCCTGCGCTACCAGAACTGCAACCAGTGGGTGATGGAGCTGCTGGGCGCCGCCTGGGCCGGCATCCCGCTGGGCGAACCGGCCGGCGAGCCGGTTTCGCCGCGCCGGCAGGCCCAGCAATGGCTGCGGGAACAGGGCTATGCGCCCATGGTGGTGAGCGTCTTCCCTCCGCTGGCCTGGGCCAGCGCCTTCGTGCCCTGGCTGCACGGCGACGACCATCCGCCCTCCGATCGCCTGGCCGGCATCTACCGGGTGTCCATGCCGGATGCCATCGAGGCTTTCGTGCGCCGGCGCGCGCCGGCGGCCACGAGGGTCGAGCTTTGCCATGCGAAGGGCCGCGTCGTCATCCACCGCGGCTGGACGCCGATCGCCGACGGCTGCCTGCCGGCCGAGGGCGACGAGGTGCTGGCGCTGCAGTGATGCACCATTGCGGTGCTCAGTGCCGCGCCTGACATACCTTGATACATTTCAGGCGGCGCGAGTCAAGAACGCACCGCTTGTCAGGCCGCCTGAAACCGGTTCCACTCATCGGCACCCCTCGTTCGCATATCCAGCAGATATTCGCCGGTCGGCCGGCTGTTGCCCAGCGTCGAAGTTATCGGCTGACCCGGAGAGCCCCCTGCCGCCTTCCGCCCCCAGCGTGCCGCTTCGCACGCCCTCCAGCACAGCCTCGTCCAGGCGCCGACGTTCCTGGGCGATCGCGATCGCCTTCATCGGGATCGTGGCGATCCAGGTCGCGGTGGCGCTGGTCAGCATAGACATCCTGTCGGCGGTGCGGGCCTATGTGACCGGCGAGAGCCTGTATTCCAAAGGCCAGAAGGACGCGCAGATCCACCTCCTGGCCTACGCCGAGAACAACGAGGAGGCCGACTACCAGCGCTTCCTGCAGGCACTGGATGTCCCGCTCGGCGACCGCAAGGCCCGCGAGGCGCTGCAGCAACCCACGCCTGACAAGGTGCGGGGCCGCGAGGGCCTGCTGCAGGGCCAGACACCCGACGAAGACATCCCCGGCGTGATCCGCCTGTTCGTCTGGTTCCACGACACGCCCCTGATGGCCGACGCGATCCACGCCTGGACCGAAGGGGACCAGGTGATAGAGCAGATGCGGGTGCTGGTCGAGCGGGCCCACGAGCGCATAGCCGCGGGCGACATCAATGCCGTGGCCGTGCGCGAAATGCGCCGCCAGGCGCCGCTGCTGAACCAGCGCATGACCACGCTGGAGCGCGAGTTCGCGGACCAGCTCGGCCGGGCCTCGCGCCGCACCCAGCAGGTGCTGCTGATCCTGAACGTCGTGCTGGCCGCGGTGCTCGGGGCGACGGGGCTGTGGTTCATCGTGCACAGCCTGCGCCGGCAGGCCGAGGTCGAGAACGAGGTGCGCCGCCGCGAGCAACTGCTGCAGGGGCTGCTGCAGTCCACCGCCGAGGGCCTGTACGGCATAGACAACGACGGTCGCTGCACCTTCATCAACCGTGCGGCGCTGGCCATGCTGGGCTACGCCGACGAGGCGGAGCTGCTCGGGCGCGACATCCACCGGCTGATCCGCCCCTCGCGCACCGACACCCGCACCGGGCCCCTCACCGTGCCCGAGCGCTCGGGCAAGGGCCGGGAGCGGCACGTGAGCGACGAGAAGTTCCAGCGCCGCGACGGCCAGCTGTTCTCGGCGGAGTACTGGTCGCATCCGCTGCTGCGCGACGGCGAGGTGCAGGGCGCCGTCGTCACCTTCTTCGACATCAGCGAGCGCCTGCGCATGCAGGCCGCGCTGCGCCAGGGCGAGCTGCGCCTGGCCAAGCTGGTCGACGCGGTGGCCGACGGTGTCATCGCCACCGGCGCCGACGACAAGGTGCTGCTGTTCAACCGGGCGGCCGAGCGCCTGTTCGGCGTCTCGGCGGCCGAAGCGATAGGCACGCCGGTCAGCCGCTACATCACCCGCCAGACCCGAGGCGGCCGCTCGTCCGAGCCGGTCCAGGCCACGCTCGGCGTGCATGAGCTTACCGGTCACCGCGCCGGGGGCGCGACCTTCCCGCTCGAGGCCACGCTGTCTCGCCTGCACACCGACCAGGGGCCACTGACCACGGTGGTGGTGCGCGACGTGACCGAGCTCCACGCCGCTCGCGCGGAGCGGCAGGCCCGCGAGGCGCTGGAGGCCAGCGGCCGCGCCAAGACCGAGTTCCTCTCCCGCATGAGCCACGAGCTGCGCACGCCCTTGAACGCGGTATTGGGCTTCTCGCAGCTGCTGCGCATGGATGCCGCGGGCCCGCCCTCGGCCCAGCAGCTGGACCGCATCCGCCACATCGAGCGCGCCGGGGCGCACCTGCTGGCGCTGGTCAACGACGTGCTGGACCTGTCGCGCGTCGATTCCGGGCAGATGGCGCTGTCGCTGGAGTCGGTCGACCTGGCCTCGGTGGTGGACGAATCGCTGGCGATGGTCTCCACACTGGCAGCGGACGCCAACGTTCGCCTGCTGCGCCCGGAGCGGGACGAGCAGGTGCCCGCCGATGCGCAGGTCCGCGTCGTCGCCGACCGTGTCCGGCTGCGCCAGGTGCTGGTCAACCTGGTGAGCAACGCGGTCAAGTACAACCGCCCGGGCGGCTCGGTGAGCGTGGGCTGGTCGCTGCACCGCGACACCTGCCGCCTGAGCGTGACCGACACCGGCCCGGGCATGACGCCCGAGCAGCTGGCCCGGCTGTTCGAGCCCTTCAACCGGCTGGGCGCCGAGAAGACCGGCGTCGAGGGCACGGGCATAGGCCTGGTGCTGTCGCGCCGGCTGGTCGAGCTGATGCAGGGCGAACTGCGGGTGGACAGCCGCGTGGGCGAAGGCACGGTGGCCATGCTGGTGCTCGAACGCTCGGACGAGCTGGCGACGGTGCCGACCGTCTCGCCGCCGCTGAGCCAGCACGGAGAGTTCGACGAAGCGCCGCTGCACGTGCTGTACGCCGAGGACAACGAGGTCAACGTGGAGCTGGTGCGCCAGGTCGCGTCGTTCAGGCCTTCGGTGGCCCTGCGGGTGGCGCCCAACGGCACGCAGGCCTTGAGGATGGCCCGCGAACAGCCACCCGACCTGATGCTGGTGGACATGCACCTGGGCGACATGACCGGGCTGGAGCTGGCCCGCACCTTGCGCGGCGATCCGGCGACGGCCGACATCCGCCTGGTGGCCCTGTCCGCCGATGCGCTGCCCGAACAGATCGACGATGCCCTGGCCTTCGGCTTCGAGGCCTACCTGACCAAGCCCATCGAGTTCCGCAAGCTGCTGCGCGTGCTCGACGGGCACCTGCAGACCTGAATCCGGTTTCCCGTCCCGTTCCTGCAATACACCAAGCGAAGGAGAGAGCGCCCATGCAGAACGAATTCCGCCGTACCGGCGACCTGAAGGACATTGCCAGCTATCCCGCCTGGGTCCAGCGCGTCGTGCGCGAGACCCGCCGCGAGAAGGAGCGCGTCCTCGACCACGAGCTGTTCTCGCTCATGCGGGACGCCCGGCTGCCCCTGCCCGCCATGCAGCGTTTCCTGATCGGCACCTGGCCGACGATAGAGCGCTTCCCCCGGTTCATGGCCATGAACCTCAAGAAGATCACCCATGGCGACAGCGTCGGCGAAAACATGGCCCGGCGCTACCTGGTGCAGAACATCCGCGTCGAGCAGAAGCACGCCGACCACTGGATCGAA
Organism: Ideonella flava; assembly: GCF_051857595.1. NCBI lineage: Bacteria > Pseudomonadati > Pseudomonadota > Betaproteobacteria > Burkholderiales > Sphaerotilaceae > Ideonella > Ideonella flava. The sequence continues at coordinate 342,979 of NZ_JBPZHD010000009.1, read as the reverse complement.
TGGGCCGCCTCCGCCGGCGTCACGCTGCAGGACCTGCAGCACGGCGAGGAGGTCGAGGGCATGTCGGCGCTGGCCCACTGGTGCTGGTACGTCAGCGACCATGCGCCGCTGGCGGTGGCGATGGCCGCCACCAACTACGCGATCGAAGGACTGACGGGGGAATGGTCCTGCTTCGTGTGCTCGAAGGACACCTACTTCGAATCGCTGCCGGCCGACATCCGCGGGCCTGCGACGCGCTGGCTGCGCCTGCATGCCGAGTACGACGACACCCACCCGTGGGAGGCGCTGGACTGCATCGCCACCCTGCTGGGCCACCACCCGTCCACCGCCATGATCGAGCAGGTGCGCCGCGCCATCCGCGCGAGCTACGTCTACATGGAGATGGCCGCCGACCACGCCATGCTGGCCGCGATGCACGGCAGCTTCGACGAGACCGCCTCGAACTCCACCATCCTGGGCGCGGCCGATCTGCTGGACGCAGCCTGAGCGTTCCACCGCATCAGGTCCCGCACCCACCCCCCGTTCGCCCAGAGTCTGTCGAAGGGGCCACTGTCTTGAAGGCTTCGACAAGCTCAGCCCGAACGGGGAGGGGGTCAGTCCGGCTTGATTGGTAGGGCCGGCACCCACTCCCCCGTTCGCCCTGAGCCTGTCGAAGGGCCGACTGTCACGAAGGCTTCGACAAGCTCAGCCCGAACGGGGAGGAGGCAGTCCGGCCTAGTGGGTGGGGCCGGCACCCACTCCCCGTTCGCCCTGAGCCTGTCGAAGGGGCCACTGTCTTGAAGGCTTCGACAAGCTCAGCCCGAACGGGGAGGGGGTCAGTCCGGCTTGATTGGTAGGGCCGGCACCCACCCCCCGTTCGCCCTGAGCCTGTCGAAGGGGCCACCGTCTTGAAGGCTTCGACAAGCTCAGCCCGAACGGGGATGGGGTCAGTCCGGCTTGATTGGTAGGGCCGGTACCCACGCCCCGTTCGCCCTGAGCCTGTCGAAGGGGCCACTGTCTTGAAGGCTTCGACAAGCTCAGCCCGAACGGGGAGGGGGTCAGTCCGGCTTGATTGGTAGGGCCGGTACCCACGCCCCGTTCGCCCTGAGCCTGTCGAAGGGGCCACTGTCTTGAAGGCTTCGACAAGCTCAGCCCGAACGGGGAGGAGGCAGTCCGGCTTGATTGGTAGGGCCGGCACCCACCCCCCGTTCGCCCTGAGCCTGTCGAAGGTGCCACTGGCACCAGGCTTCGACAAGCTCAGCCCGAACGGGGAGGGGGTCAGTCCGGCTTGATTGGTAGGGCCGGCACCCACCCCCCGTTCGCCCTGAGCCTGTCGAAGGGCCCACTTGCACCCAGGCTTCGACAAGCTCAGCCCGAACGGGGAAGGGGGAACCGAAGGGCCCACTGCCACCAAGGCTTGGCGGCGAGGGCCCTGCGTTCAGTCATCGCCATGGCTCGAGGTCGAGGTGTCCACCGGCATGCCTACGCCGGCCTGGCCTTCGAAGAAGAAGGTCTTGCGAGGTTTCTGGCGGGGCCAGATCTCGTTCATCGTCGGGATGTCGAACAGGCGGCCGTTCTGCATCACCAGGCTGATGCGGTCGCTCTGGCGGATGTCGTTCAGCACGTCGCCGCGGATGACGACCAGGTCGGCCAGCTTGCCGGGTTCGATCGAGCCGAGGTCGCGGTCCAGGCCCAGGTAGTGGGCCGGGTTGGCGGTGGCGGTGCGGATGGCCTCCAGCGGGGTCATGCCGCCGAGGCCGAACATCCACATTTCCCAGTGCGCGCCCAGGCCTTCGCGCTGGCCGTGGGCGCCGATGTTCACCTTGACGCCGGCGCGTTGCAGCTCGGTGGCGGTGCGTGCCACGCGCAGGACGTTGAAGTCCTCCTCCGGCGCCGTCTCGCGCCGCACGGCACGTGATTCGAGCACCGTGCGCGGCACGTAACGCGACAGCAGCGGGTGCTCCCAGACGTTGGTGCGGGCGTACCAGTAGTGCTCGCCGTCGAGTCCGCCGTAGGCCACGTTCAGCGTGGGCGTGTAGCCGACGGCCGTCTGCGTCCAGAACTGCTTGACGTCGTCGTAGACCTGCGCAATGGGCAGCGCATGCTCGATGCCGGTGTGGCCGTCGGCGATCATGCTCATGTTGAGCTCGAACAACGATCCGCCCTCGGGCACCACCATCATGTTCGTCCGGCGCGCCGCCTCCAGCACCTGCTGGCGCTGGTCGCGCCGCGGTTGCTGGTAGCTCTTGACGCTGATCGCCCCTTCGGCCCTCTGGCGCTTCAGGTGGGTCAGCGCGTCGTCGACGCTGTTGATGACCGACATGAAGGGCGTCTTCGCGCCGTAGAGGATGGTGCCGGTGGAGTAGATGCGAGGCCCCACGACCTCGCCGGCGCGCTGCAGCTCGGCCTGGGTGAAGACCTCGCTGTTGCGGTTGGACGGGTCGTGCAGCGTGGTCACGCCGAAGGCGAGCGAGGCGTAGTTGACCCAGCTTTGCTGCGGCACGATCTCGTCGTCGCCCATGCGGCCGTGCCAGTGCACGTCGATCAAGCCCGGGATCACGGTCTGGCCCTGGATGTCGATGCGCTTCGCCCCCGCGGGCACCTGCACCTGGGCGGCCGGCCCGACGGCGGCGATGCGGTTGCCGTCGACCACGATCACGCCGTCGTCGATGACCTCGTCGCCCTTCATCGTCGCGATGCGGCCATGCACCAGGGCGACCAGGCCCCTGGGCTTGTCGGCCGGCTGCTCGAAGCCGATCTTGCGGCCGGCCTCCGCGGCCTGGTAGCCGGGCGACTTCTCGGTGCCGGGCGCGAAGGCCTCGGCCAGCGCGGCGGTGAACAGCTCGTCGCCGATCGAGAAGTTCAGCCGCTGGCTGTCGCCGCTCCAGTGCATGTCGTGGCCGGCGTTGACGTCGAGCTGGCGCACCGGCAGGGCGTCCATCTTAGGGCCGACGGTGACGCTCTTGCCGATGGCCGGCAAGGGCGTCACGTAGGCGTGGAAGCGCTCCACGAAGCCCAGCCACCGGCCATCCGGCGAGACGGCGTACTCGCTGGCGAATTCGCTGCGCGCGACCTCGGTCTCCTGCCGGTCGTCCAGGTCGATGCGAATCAGCTTGAACAGCGAATCGACCTCGCTGGTCTTCGCCTCGCGGGTGATGTAGACGGCATCGCTGCTGGCGCCGAACTGCGGGTCCGAGCCTTCCTTGGCCAGCCGCACCGGCTGGCCCTTGCCGTCGGCCGGGGCGAGGTAGACGCCGAGATCCAGGGCCTGCCACGGCGAGGTGAGGTAGCCGCCCTTGACCTTGGTGTAGGCCACGCGCTTGCCATCGGGCGACAGGCGCGGCGCGAGGTACTTGCCGGGCGTCGGCGTGATGACGGTCTCGCGGCCGCTGGCGAGCTCGAGCTTGCGCACGGTGCCGAGCGACTCGTCGTTCCAGGCGACGAAGACCAGCTCCTTGCCGTCACGCGAGAAGCTGGGGAAGAACTCGAAGCGGTCGCTGGCGGTGGTCAGGCGGCGCGGCGCGGAATCGGCCTTCAGGTCCTTGAGGTACAGGTGGCCGAGGGCCGAGTAGACGACGCGCTGGCCATCGGGCGAGACGTTGACCGAGCGCAGCTGGTGGACCGCGAACCTGTCGGGCGCCACCTCCTGCGGCACCCGCAAGGCGGTCCGCACCTCGCGCGTGTCCTTGACGTGGAAGGCAATCTCCGCCGCGCTGCCCTGGAAGGGGTCGACGCGCCAGATGCGGCCCCGGGCCCAGGCGACGATCTGCTTCGAGTCGGGCGTCCACGCGAAGGCCGGGTAGACGCCGTAGACCGACCACGACTCCTGCAGGTCGCGCTCCAGGCCCCCCCAGGCGGCGCGCTCCTCGCCGGTCGCGAGGTTCTTCAGGAACAGGGTCGATTCAAGGACCGACGGGCCGCTCCCTAGGTCCTTGACCCCCTCGGGGGGCGGGGTCGGCGTCAGCCCGGCCCTCGGGGCTGACGGATGGCGTACCCGGCGCACGAAGGCCAGCCACTTGCCATCGGGCGACGGGGTCGGACGGATCGCCCCGCCCGGGCCTTCGACGAAGGCTTCTGTCGAGCCGTCCGCGAGGTCCTGGCGGAAGATCTTGAAGATCTCCTTGTTCGAGTCCTTGTTGTACTGGAAGACCTTGCCCGGCGTCGCATCGTGCGAGTAGTAGAGGTACTTGCCGTCGGGCGAGAGGGCGGGCTCGCCGAGGTCCTTCTGCCAGTCGGGCTTCTCGTTGAGCTGCACGCCCTTGGTGTTGCCGCTCACGTGGTAGAGCCAGATCTCGCCGGAGCCGGCCGAGCGGGTGCCGGTGTAGTGCTTGCGGGCGGCGATGAACTGGCCGCTCGGGTGCCACACCGGGTTGTTGAGCAGGCGGAAGTCCTCGTTGGTGACCGCCCGGGCGCCGCTGCCGTCGACGTTCATGACCCAGACGTTGTCGCCGCCGCCAGCGTCGCTGAGGTACGCGATCTGCCGGCCGTCGGGCGAGAAACGGGCCTGCTGGTCCCAGGCGATGGAGTGGGTGAGCGGCCGGGCCTCGCCGCCGGCGATGGGCAGCAGGTAGAGGTCGCCGAGGAGGTCGAAGACGATGTGCTGGCCGTCAGGGCTGACGTCGACGCTCATCCAGGTGCCGGTGCGCGTGTCGATGTCCACCGTGCGGGCTTCGCCGGGCGGCTGGTTGACGTTCCAGGCAGGCTTCTTGGGGGCTTCGGCGGCCGCCGGCGCTTCGGCGGCGCGAGAGCTTGGTGCGGCCTGCAGGCCGGCCACCAGGGCGGCGGCGGCGAGCCAGGCGGGGCGGCGGGCGAAAGGCTTGGGCATGGGCACGGCGGGCGGTGGCTGATGGCGGCAAAGCAGCGAGGATAGGCGCAGCGCGCACCGCCGCCCGACGGTTTCGTCGCACCGGAACCGGGTTTCGTCGCAGTCACGGATGACGAGCCTTCACAGGCGATGCGACACCGACTCCATGCTCTCGTTGATCTTGAACAGCACGATGAGCAGCTCGCAGCCCACGCGCGCGGCCAGCGCGCCGGCGGCCGCCACCACCAGGCCCGACGCGGCGCCGGCGAAGGTCCACGCTCCGACGCTGGCCATGGTGGCGAAGCCGGCCAGGAGCGCGCCGGTCAGCAGCAGCCAGTAGACGAAGGTGATGATCCTCGGCGTGATCATGGCGTCGAAGTACAGGAGCGATCGCATTGCGGTCTCCCAGGGACACGGGCGGCAGGCGTGACCGACGATAGGACAGGGCGTGTTACCCGCCCGTTACCGGCATGGCGAGCATCGTGCGGTTGACGGCGTTGCGGTGCATGAAGCTGTCGCGGTATTCGGGCGGCAGGTCGTTCGCGGCGGCGGCGATCCACGCCTGGGCCATGCGCACCACGTCGCCGGCGGCCTGCGTCTGCCCGGTGGCCGCCAACGCCCGTCGGGCGATCGACCAGGCCTCAGGCAGGTACATGTCCCAGGGCTTGATGGCCTCCAGCGCGGCCAGCGCCTGCGTGGCCAGCGAGGCGGCTTCATCGTTCCTTCCGGCGCGGCACAGCGCCTCGATGCGATACCAGCGCGCCTTGACCGCAACGGCCAGGTACTCGATGCGATGGGCCTGCCCTTCGAGCGCCGCGGCATGCTCTGCCGCGCGGGCAGGGTCCTCCAGCGGCAGCAGATCGATGTCGGCCAGCAGCCGGCCGTAGGGGTCGCCCGCCTCGCCGAGGATGGCCAGCGCCTCGTCCAGCAGCGGCCTCGGATCGTGCTGCATAGCCCTTGCGATGCGCGCCGCGATGACCAGCCGGCGCGAGCGTGTCGGGCGGTGCAGCGACGCGTCGTCGGGCGGCAGGGCCTGCTGCGCACGGGCCGCCTGCCCCAGCTGCAGCAGCAGGTTGGCCTGGTGATTGCGCGCGATCGTCACCCAGGTGCCGTGGCCGGCGCGCTCGAACAGTTCGAGCGCGGCGTCGAAATGCGACAGCGCACGGCCGAGCCTGCCGCCGGCGCCGTTCAGCAGCCCCAGGTGCACGGCCACCGAGCCGGCCGGCACGCCACCGACGTCCCCCAGCCGTTCGCCCAGGCGCTGCGCCCGTTCGGCATCGCGCAAGGCCTCGTCGAGCCGGCCCAGGTTGCCCTTGACGCCCGACAGGTTGGACAGCGTGCTGAAGGTCTCGGCCAGGTCGCCGCGCGCCTGGCTCCCCGCGATGGCCCGCTCCAGCGCCTCGACGCTGCGGGTGAGCCGGCGCGCGGTGTGCAGCACGTAGGCGTAGTCGGACCAGAAGCCGTAGGTGTCGTCGTTGGCCGGGTCGGCGGGCAAGCCCGCACGGTAGGGGTCGAGTAGGTCGACGGCCTCGTCGGCGTGCTGGGCCTGTGCCATGGCGACGGCCACGTAGCGTGCCGCCCGCCGTTCGCGGCGGGCATCCCCCAGCTCGACCGCCAGGCCGCGGGCCGCGCGCGCAGCCGCCAGGGCCTCGTCGGGGCGCACCGCCATCAACAGCGTCTGGGCGCGAGCCAGCTGCGCGTCCAGGCGCTGCGGGTCGTTGCGGGCGTCGGCGAGCAACTCGTCGGACAAGGCCTGCGCCTTGTCGACGCTCTCGATGAGCAGCTGAGCCTCCAGCGAATCCACCCGCACGCGGAAGGCCTCGTCCGGCAGGCCGGCCGCGAGCCAGGCCTCCACGGCCAGGCGGCGGTGCGCCAGCTCGTCGTCGCGCCGGGAGGCGCCCTGGGCCTCGCGCGCGGCGGCCTCGTGCGCGGCGGCCTCGTGCGCGGCGGCGGCCTCGGGCCACTGCTCGGCGGCCTGCCAGTGGGCGGCCACGCGGGCAGCCGGAGCGCCCCGGGCGGCCAGGTGGGCGGCGATCTGGGCTTGCAGCGAGCGGGCGACCGTCTGTGGCACCGCCGCTCGGGTCGCCTCGAGCACCAGGTCGTGGGCGAACGCCTCGTCCCGCAGGATGTGGGCGTCCTGCAGCTCGCGCCAAGGGTCCGACAGGTCCAGCACATGCTGCCCCAGGACGGAGGCCGCGAGCTCGATGTCGAAATCGCCGCCGGCCAGGGCGGTGAGCCGGGCCAGGCGCAGCGCGGCGGGCGACAGCAGCTCCAGCCGCCGCTCGACGAGCCTGGACAACGTGGCCGGGGTGGGCAGGTCGCCCGGAGACGCTGCGCGCCCGTCACGCAGCAGCGCACGCAAGGTCTCTAGCAGGAACAGCGGATTGCCGCCGCTGCGGCGCCAAAGCGCCGGCGACCACGCCTGCGCATCGATGCCGGGCAGCTCGAGCGACGCGACCAGGGCATGCACGGCCGCTGCATCGAGCGGCCCCAGCCTGACCTTGACGAGGGGCGGGCGTTCCAGCGCGGCAAGGGCATCCAGCCCCTGCGACAGCGACGCCGGCCCTTCGACCAGGGGCCGGGTGCCGATGAGCCAGCGGCAGCCTTCGCACTCGGTGGCCAGGGCCGGCAGCAGCTCCAGCGTCGCGGCATCGGCGAAGTGCAGGTCGTCGAGCACGATGCACAAGGGCGCCTCCTTGGGCAGGCCACCGGACGAGCGGCCTTGCGCCACGGCCGCCAGCAGGGCGACACAGGCTTCCCGCAGGCGCAACACGTCCAGCCGGCCCGCGGGTGCCGCGCCCCATTCCGGCAGCAGCCGGGCCAGTTCGCGGCGAGCCCAGGGCGGCACGGAAGACGTTGCAGGCATGCCGCGCAGCAGCCGCGCCAGGAGGGCGTAGGGCACCTGCGAATCGCTGGCCCGGGCGCCGGTGACCACGGCGCCGGCGCGGGTGCCGGCAAAGTCGGCGAGCAGCCGGCTCTTGCCGATGCCGGCCTCGCCCGTGACGGCGGTGAGCGAGCCGTCGCGCCAGGCATCGTCGAGCAGCCGGAACTCCACCTCCCGGCCGATCAGCCTGGGCGGGCGCAGCACCGCGGGCGGCAACGTCCGCGTGATTGCGGGACCCAGGGAGGCGCCCTGCTCGATCAGCCGGGCCAACTCGCGCGTCTCGCGTTCGGGCTGGGTGCGCAGCTCGCTGGCGAGCAGTTGGCGCACGCGCTCGTACGCCGCCATGGCCGCCTGCCGGTCGCCGCGCAGGTAGTGCAGGCGCATCAGGCGCCGATGCGAGTGCTCCACGAGCGGGTCGTCGTCCAGCAGCCGCTGGGCGTACACCAGCGCGCGGTCGGCTTCGCGCGCCTCCTCCAGCCGAGTCGCCACCTCGGCCAGCGCTTGCGCGCGCAGCCCACGCCAACGCTCGCGCGCAATGCCCACCCAGTCCGCGAGTTCGGCGCAATCGCTGTAGTCGAGGCTGCCCAGCAGCTCCCCGGCGGCGCCCGCAGGGTCGTCGGCAAGGCAGGCCGCCGGCGGCAGCAGGTCGTGCTCCACGCCCGAGGCGAAGCTCAGCACGTCCCCCGGGTTGACCAGGTCGCGCTCCGCCGTGCGGCGCAGGCGGAACAGGCGCTGGCGCAGGTTGTTGCGCGCGCCTTCCGCATCGGCATCGGGCCAGATGCGCATCGCTGCGCTGGAGCGAGGCATCGCACCTTCGAGGGCGAGCATCGCCAGCAGAGCCGCGTCGCGGCGTTGCAGCAGGTGCCGGCGGCCATCGGGCCACTGCAGGCGGGGCAGGCCGAGCAGGCGAACGCACGGGGCGGCATCGCCCGACAACTCACCGGCCATCGAATGAACCCTCCAGCGCTCTTGTGAGGAGCACTGTGGACCCACGCCAGGGCAGCGTCAATGCGCGAACGCGGGACAGCGCTCGAATCGCAATCAGTACTCCCGGAAGGAGCGCCTGGCCGCGTTGACCAGCGGTTCCAGCAGGTAATCGACGGCGGTGCGTTCGCGCGTCCTCACGAACACCTCGGCCGCCATGCCGGGACGCAGGGCCACCTCGGCGGCGCGGCCCAGCGCCTCGCGATCCAATGTGACGTGGACGAGGTAGTAGGCCGCGCCGGTCTGCCTGTCCGCCAGCGCATCGGCCGACACGTAACTCACGCGCCCGGTGATCAGCGGCGTGCTGCGCTGCCTGTAGGCGGTCAGGCGGACGTCGGTCGACTGGCCCGGCTGCAGTTCGCCGATGGCGTCCAGCCCCACCCGGGCCTCGACCAGCAGCGGGCTGTCGTCGGGCACGATGTCCAGCACCGGGTCGCGCGGGCCGAGGGTGCCGCCGGCGGTGCTGACCCGCAGGTCGACCACCCGCCCGCCCACCGGCGCGGCGATGACCTGGCGCTGCGCCGCGTCGCTGGCCGCTCGCAGCTGCTCTTCCAGGTCGACGATCTTCGCGGTGGTGTCGCGCAGCTCGACCGCGGCCTCCTGCGCATAGGCCTCGCGCAGGCCCGCCAGGTGCAAGGCCAGGTCGGCCCCGCGCTGCCGGGCCTTGGAGACCTCGGCCCGGTTGTCTTCGATCTTCATCCGGTACTCGGCCACGTTGCGCTTCAGGCCGAGGACCCGGGTGCGGTTCACATAGGCCTGTTCGAGCAGCGCCTCGTTGACGGAGAGCTCCTCCTGCATGTCGGCCAGCGCCAGGCGCGCGGACTCGTGCTCGCGATCGCGGGCGGCCACCTCCACCGCCACCTCGTCGATCTGCTGCTGGATCAGCCGCCGCTGGGACTCGAGCGCCGAGCGGCGCGAGGAGAACAGGGCCGTCTCGCGGGCGAGGGTTTCGGCGACACGGCGCTCGTCGAGTCGGCCCTGCAGTTCCACCGGCGCCTTCCACCCGGCTGCCATGTCGCGTTCGGCGCTGAGGCGGGACAGCTTGATCCGCAGCCCGTCGAGCTGGCTGCGGGTGAGCTCGAACGAGGCATCGACGCGGCGGTCATCCAGCACCACCAGCGGCTGCCCTGCCGCCACGTGATCGCCTTCGCGCACGAGGATCTCGCGGACGATGCCGCCGTCGCGGTGCTGGACGGTCTTGCGGTTGCTGTCGACCTTGACGATGCCGGGCGCGACGATGGAGCCGCTCAGCGGCGCCCAGGCCGCCCAGGCCAGCATCGCGCCCAGGCACAGGGCGACGGCGGCGAAGCCGAAGGCGACGAGCCGGTGGGCGCCGGCTTGCCAGGTGGTCGCCAGGTCGTCGGGCAACGGCAGAGCATGTTCGGTCATGGCAGTTCTCAGGCCTGTTGCAGCACGCCGACCGTCGCCTCGCCGTGGCCTGCCGACTTGTCCTGCCGCGCGCCGATGCGCTCGATCGCGCCGTCGCGCAGCACCGCGATGCGGTCCACCGCTGACAGCACCTGCGAGCGCTGGGTGACCAGCACGACGGTGACGCGCCGCTGGCGCAGATCGGCGATGGCTTGCGCGAGCGCGGCCTCGCCCTCGCTGTCGAGGTGGGCGTTGGGCTCGTCCAGCACCACGAGGCGCGGGTCGCCGCACAGCGCACGAGCCAGGGCCACGCGCTGGCGCTGGCCGCCCGACAGCCGGCGGCCCCCTTCGCCCACCGGCGTGTCGTAGCCCTGCGGCAGGCGAAGAATCATCTCGTGCGCATGGGCCCGCGTCGCGGCCTCCACCACGCCGGCCCGGTCGGCGGCGCCCAGGCGGCAGATGTTGTCGGCCACGGTGCCTTCCAGCAGCGCCACCTCCTGCGGCACGTAGCCGACGTGCGGGCCGAGCTCGTCGCCGCCCCACTGCGAAAGCGCCGCGCCATCCAGTCGAACCGATCCGGCCTGCGGCGCGAGGAGGCCCAGCATGAGCCGCGCCAGCGTCGACTTGCCGCAGCCGCTCGGCCCGACGACCGCCAGCACCTCGCCCGCAGCGACCTCCAGGCTGAGCTGCCGGATCGTGGGTCGCGACGCGCCGGACGGCAGGTACACCACGCCCTCCAGCGCGAGCGCTCCGGTGGGGCGCGGCAGGGGCGTCGGAAGCGCCGCCCCCGGGCGGCCGAGCAGGCTGTCCAGCCGGCGCCACGCGGCGCGGGACTCCGCGATGGCCTTCCACTGCCCCACCAGCATCTCCACCGGCGCCAGGGCCCGGCCCAGGATCACGGTCACCGCGATCATCACGCCCGGCGTGGCCTTCTGACCTATCACCAGCCAGGCGGCCGCGGCGAGCATGGCCACCTGCACCGACTGGCGGAAGCCCTTGGTCGCCGACGTCAGCAGCCCACCCACCGCCTGGGTTCGAAGCTGTTGTCGGCGCGCACGGTCGCTCAGCTCCAGCCACTGTGCGCCCACGGCCGGCGCCATGCCCATCGCCTTGACGACCTCGCCGTGGCGCAGCGCGCCGTCGGCGAAGCGTGCCGCCTCGCGGGCCTGCAACTGCGCCCTCTCGGTTCCGGCACGTGTGCCGCGCTCGTTCGCCCAGGCCAGCAGCACCAGCACGGCCGCGCAGGCCAGGGCCAGCAGGCCCAGCGTCGAGTCGAAGGCGAAGATGGCGGCGACGTAGATCGGCATCCACGGTGCGTCGAACAAGGCCGCGAGGCCCGGGCCGGCGAAGAAGTTGCGCACGATCGCCACGTCTCGCATGGCCGCGGGGGCATCGTCCGCTGCGACGGCCGTGCCGCCCTCGAGCAGACGGCGCACGCCGCGCAGGCCCACGTCGCGGTCGAACAGGCTGCCGGCAAGGACCAGCAAGCGCCCACGCACCGCGTCCATCACCACCCCCAGCAGCAGCGCCGTGGCGGCCACCAGCGACAGCATCACCAGCGTCTCGCCGCTGCGCGTGGGCAGCACCCGGTCGTAGACCTGCAGCATGTACAGCGAGGGCATCAGCAGGGCGAGGTTGAGCACCAGGCTGAAGACGCCCGCCGCCACGAACAGGCGCGCATGGCGCCGCACGAATGCGTTCATCGCCTCAGGGCCCGAAGATGTAGTCGTTGAGGGTCGTCAGGTCTCCGCTGAGGGTCGCGATCTCGGTCAGTTCGGCGGCGCTGACCAGCGCGTCGGTGCCGGCCGACTCGAACTGGAAGATGCCGCTTTGCGTGCCGTTGTTGACGACGAACAGGACCGTCGCCCCGGTGGCGTAGGCACTGGTGGCCGATCCAATGGCCGCGGCGGCGCTGGCCGTGGTGATGGCGCCGTTGATGGCGGCGGTGAAGATGACCAGCTCCGCCGAAGTCGTGAAGCCGCCAGGTGCGCCGCGGGTGGTGCCGTTCTCGACCACCGTGTCGCCGTCACCGATGGGGATGCCTGCCATGCTGATGCGCACGGTGTCGGCCGCTGCGTCGAAGTCGGCCACCGAATCCAGGCCGACGAGGCTGCCGAAGCCGAAGGTGTCGCCGCCCGCTCCGCCGGTGAGCTGGTCCGAGCCCAGGTCGCCATCGAGGATGTTGTTGCCGGCGTTGCCCAGGAGGATGTTGTTCAGCGAATTGCCGGTGCCGTCGATCGCGGCCGAGCCGGTCAGCGTGAGGTTCTCGACGTTGGCGTCGAGCACCCGCGTGACCGAGCTCTGGATCACGTCGGTGCCTTCGCCAGCCGCTTCGGTGACGACGTCGCCCGCGTTGTCGACCACGGAGGTGTCGTTGCCCAGGCCGCCGATCATGGTGTCCGCACCCGTGGCGCCGTCCAGGGAGTCGTTGCCTCCCAGCCCGCTCAAGGTGTTGGCGTTGTCATTGCCGACGATGCTGTTGGCCTTGCTGTTGCCGGTGCCGTTGAGTGCCCCGCCGCGCAGCAGCAGGTTCTCCACATTGCCGGTCAGCGTGTAGTTGACGTAGCTCGCCACCCGATCGGTGCCTTCTCCGGAAAGCTCGCTGACCTTGTCCGACGCGGCCTCGACGATGTAGAGATCGTTGCCGGCGTTGCCGCGCATCACCACGCCATTCGCGCCGTCGAGCACGTCGTTGCCCTGTCCGCCCTCGACTTCGTTGGCACCGGGTCGGCCGACGAGGATGTCCGGGTTGCCGGTGCCCAGGTCGATGATCTGCGAAGGCGGGCCGCCGTCGTTGTCGGCGATGGACGCCACGACCTGGCTGGTGCCGACCTGCGCATTGACCGCGCCGAAGAGGTTGAGGTTGAAGGTCTCGGTCGACTCTGCGTTCACGTCGTCGAGCACCGGCATGCGGATGACCTGAATCGTTTCGCCGGGAGCGAAGTACAGCGTGCCCGTACGGGCCACGTAGTCGCTGCCATTGGCCGCCGTGCCGTTGCTGTTGTTGTAGTTGACGCTCACCGTCTGGGTCGACGGGCCGTCCAGGGTGACGACGAAGTCGATGTAGCCGCCGCCTTCGCTGGCCGAGATGGCCGCGCCGGCGATGGTCGGCAGGTTGATCGCGGTGGCGTCGCTCTTCGGGATGAAGGCATGGCCGCGCGCATCGCCGATCGTGGCATTCACCGCGCCGCTGAGCACCAGGTCGAAGTACTCGGCCTCCTCGGCCTTGGTGTCGCCGCGCAGGTCGATGGTCAACGTCTTGCTCACCTCGCCGGGGCCGAATACCAGCTTCTGCGAGGCCTGGGCCTCGTAGTCGCTGCCCGATGAGGCCGTGCCGTCGGCGGTGGCGTACTTGACCGAGACCTGCGAGGTGCTGGGCTTGTCCAGCGTCACGGTGAAGGTCATCCGCGCGCCGGATTCGTCCACGATCGCGTCGCTGACGCTGACGACGGGCGTGCCGGTGGTCGCGTCGTTGTCGGTGATCGAACCCCAGCCCGACTGGCGAACGATGGTCCCGTTGGTGGCCCCGAACAGGTTGAGCGTCATGAACTCGGCGTTCTCCTGCGTCGTGTTGTCGAGCACGGGGATGCGCACCACCTGGGTGGTCTGGCCGGGTGCGAAGCTCAGGGTGCCCGTCAGGGCCAGGTAGTCGCTGCCGTTGGCCGCCGTCAGGTTGCTGTTGTTGTAGTTGACGGTGACCATGTTGTTCGACGGCGCGCTGAGCGACACGACGAACTCGAGGTAGCCGTCCGCCTCGCCGGCGGTGGCGTCGGAGACGGTGATCAAGGGCGCCGCGACCGCCGCAGCGTCGCTGGGGGAGATGAAGATGCGGGCGTTCGTGTCCGGCACGGTGGCGCCGACAGGCGACGAAAGCAGCAGGTCGAAGAACTCCCCGGGTTCCGGGCTGCCGTCGTTCGTGAGGTCGATGACGATGGTCTTGGCGACTTCGCCCGGAAGGAAGCTCAGGCTGTGCGTGGGCACTGCCGTGTAGTCGGATCCGGCCAGGGCTGTGCCATTCGCCGTGGCGTAGTCGACGCTCACGTTGCCGACACTGGGCTTGTCCAGCGTGAGGGTGACGGTGACCGTGCCGGCGGCTTCGTCGACGACCTGGTCGCCCACGCGCAGGGCCGGCGTCCCGGAAGTCGAATCGTTGTCGACGAGGGTGCCGATGCCGAACTCGCGCACGACCGTCCCGTTCACCGCGCCGAAGAGGTTCAGCGTCATGAATTCGGTCGCCTCCTGCGTGCTGTTGTCGAGCACCGAGATCGTGACCGTCTGGGTGGTCTGCCCCGGCGCGAAGACGAGCGTGCCGGTGCGGGCGAGGTAGTCGCTGCCGTTGGCGGCGGTGAGGTTGCTGTCGTTGTAGTTCACGCTCACCGTCTGGGTCGACGGCGCGTTCAGGCTCACGGTGAAGGTGATGGTGCCGTCGGATTCGCCCGCCACCGCGTCGGACACGGTGATCAGCGGCGCCGCCACGGCGGGCGCATCGTTGGCGCCAATCGTGGCGCGGCCATGGGTCTCGGGCAGCAGGCTGCCGTTGACGGCGTTCGACAGCACCAGGTCGAAGTACTGGTCGACCTCCGCGCCGCCGTCGTTGATCAGGTCGACCGTCACCGTCTTGCTGACCTCGCCGGCCAGGAAGCTCAGCGTGTGCGTGCCGGTGGCGACATAGTCGGAGCCGGACTTCGCCGTGCCGTTGGCCGTGGCGTAGTCGACGTTGACCGTGCCGGTGCTCGGTCGGTCCAGGGTGACGGTGAAGGTGACCGTGCCGGCCGTCTCGTCGACGACCTGGTCTCCCACGCGAAGCACCGGCGTGCCCGAGGTCGAGTCGTTGTCGACGATGGTGCCCCAGCCGGACTGCCGCGCGACGGTGCCGTTCACCGCGCCGAACAGGTTCAGCGTGAGGTATTCGTTGGCCTCGTCGACGACGTTGTCCAGCACCGGGATGCGCACCACCTGGGTGGTCTGGCCGGGGGCGAAGGTCAGCGTGCCTGTCAGCGCCAGGTAGTCGCTGCCGTTGGCAGCCGTCATGTTGCTGTTGTTGTAGCCGACGGTGACGACCTGCGTGGACGGCGCGCTGAGGGTGACGATGAACTCGAGGGTGCCGTCGGTCTCGCTCGCGGAGGCGTCGGAGACGGTGATCAGGGGGGCCGCGACCGGGGCGCCGTCGTTGGCGCCTATGCTGGCGCGCCCGTGCGCCTCGGGCAGCAAGGTGGCGCCCACGGCGTTGGACAGCAGCAGGTCGAAGTACTGGCGGCCTTCGGCGCTCGCGTCGTCGATCAAGTCGACCGTGACCGTCTTGCTGACCTCGCCGGTCGCGAAGGTGAGGGTGTGGTTGCCGGTCGCCACGTAGTCGGCTCCGGCGGCGGCGGTGCCATCGGCGCTGGCGTAGTCCACCTTCACCGTGCCGGCGCTGGGCCTGTCCAGCGTGACGTTGAAGGTGACCGTGCCGGCCGACTCGTCGACCACCACGTCGCCCACGCGGGCCACCGGCGTGCCGCTGGTGGCGTCGTTGTCGACGATGGTGCCGTAGCCGAATTCGCGCGCCACCGTGCCGTTCACGGCGCCGAACAGGTTCAGCGTCAGGAACTCGGTGCTCTCCAGGGTGGCGTTGTCGAGCACCGGGATCAGCACGGTCTGCGTCGTCTGGCCCGGCGCGAAAGTGAGGGTGCCGGTCTGGGCCTGGTAGTCGCTGCCGTTGGCGGCCGTCAGGTTGCTGTTGTTGTAGTTGACGGTGACGGTCTGCGTCGAAGGCGCGCTCAAGGAGACCACGAACAGCAGCGTCCCGTCGGATTCGCCCACCACGGCGTCGGAGACGGTGATCAGCGGTGCGGCCACGGCCGGTGCGTCATTCGCGCCTATGGTCGCGCGGCCATGGGGCTCTGCCCTCAGGGTGACGCCCACGGGATTCGACAGCAGGAGGTCGAAGTACTGGGCGCCCTCGGCGGAGCCGTCGTCGATGAGGTTCACCGTCACCGTCTTGGTGACCTGGCCGGGCGCGAAGGTGAGGGTCTGCAGCGACTTGGCGACGTAGTCCGCGCCGGCGATGGCCGTGCCGTCGGCGGTGGCCACGTCGACCTTGACGTTGCCGGCCGCCGGCCGGTCGAGCGTGAGGTAGAAGGTGACGGTGCCGGCACTCTCGTCGACCACCCGGTCGCTGACACTGACCAGCGGCGTGCCGGTGGCGGCGTCGTTGTCCACGATGGTGCCCCAGGCGGGCGTGCGCACGACCGTGCCGTTGACCGCGTTGAACAGGTTCAGCTTGAGGTACTCGGTGCTCTCCGGCGTGGCGTTGTCGACCAGCGGGATCAGGATGGTCTGCGTCGTCTGCCCCGGCGTGAAGGTGACAGTGCCTGTCTGCGCCACGTAGTCGGAGCCGTTCAGGGCGGTGGCATTGCTGTTGTTGAAGTCGACGCTCACCGTCTGGGCCGAAGATGCACTCAGCGTGACGACGAAGGCGAGGTTGCCGTCCGACTCGCCGGCGATCGCGTCGGACACGGTGATCAGGGGGACGGCCAACAGGGCGGCCGCATCGTCGACCTCCGCGCGAGCCGACGGCACGTGCCCCCAGCGCCCGCCGAAAGGCAGCGCCGGGCCGAAGGGGTTCTGCGAGTGCCAGCCTGGCGCCTGGAAGGGGTCGTCGCGGGGGATGTCGGCAAAGAGGCTGGACAGGATGTCTTCACTGATGACGCGCATGGTCGGCTCCTTGGCAGCTGGCGCCACCGACTCTAGGAACAGGCCCGTTACCGGCCCGTTACCCGGGCCGCCGCGCGCTCCTAGGGTTTCACCTAGCCCGGCGCTTGTCACGGCAGAGACACTGATCGTGACGGAATCGTCCCTAGAATCGAACGATCGTTCTATTTCTCCCGACCTCCTCTTTCCCACGTCCTGCCGAAGGGATCACCCACATGAGCGCCAGCTATGAGATTCACGGCCCGGTGGCCGTCATCACGCTGAACAACCCGCCGGTCAACGGGCTGGGTCACGACACCCGCCTGGGCGTGGCCGAGGGCCTGGAGCGGGCCCAGGCCGACGAGAACGTCAAGGCCATCGTCATCACCGGTGCCGGCAAGGCCTTCTCGGGCGGGGCCGACATCAAGGAGTTCGGCACGCCGAAGGCCCTGGCCGAGCCCAACCTGCTGTCGCTGATCCGCCTGGTCGAGCTGTGCAGCAAGCCGGTGGTGGCCGCGGTGCACGGCGTGTGCATGGGCGGCGGCCTGGAGCTGGCGCTGGGCTGCCACTACCGCGTGGCGACGCCGGGCGCGAACGTCGCCTTGCCGGAGGTCAAGATCGGCCTGATCCCCGGGGCGGGCGGCACGCAGCGGCTCTCGCGGGTGCTGGGCGTGGAGACGGCGCTGAACATGATCGTCTCGGGCGATCCGGTGAAGAGCGAGCTGCTGGCCATGCAGCCGGGCCAGAAGCTGTTCGACAAGCTGATCACCGAGGGCGAGCTGCTGGCCGGGGCCATCGCCTTCGCCACTGAAGTGGCTGACAAACGACCACTGTCGCTGGTGCGCGACATGAAGGTCACGCACCCGAACCCGGATGCCTACTTCCAGTTCGCGCGCAACACCGTGAAGGCGATGGCGAAGAACTTCCCGGCGCCCGCCAAGTGCGTGGACGCGGTGGAGGCCTCGCTCAAGCGCAAGTTCGACGACGGCATGGCCTACGAGCGCGAGCTCTTCGTGGGCCTGATGATGACGCCGGAATGCAAGGCGCTGCGCCACGCCTTCTTCGCCGAGCGTGCCGCCAGCAAGATCCCCGACGTGCCCGAGGACACGCCCCTGCGCGAGGTGAAGAAGGTCGCCATCATCGGCGCCGGCACCATGGGCGGTGGCATCGCGATGAACTTCCTCTCGGCCGGCGTGCCGGTGGTGATGCTGGAGATGAAGCCCGAGGCGCTGGAGCGCGGCGTGGCCACCATCCGCAAGAACTACGAGGCGCAGGTCAAGAAGGGCAAGCTCAAGGCGGAGAAGTACGAAGGCCAGATGGCCCTGCTCGGCACCACCCTCGACTACGCCGCGATCGGCGATGCCGACATGGTGATCGAGGCGGTCTTCGAGGACATGGAGGTCAAGAAGGAGGTGTTCCAGAAGCTGGACGAGGTGATGAAGCCCGGCGCCATCCTGGCCACCAACACCTCGACGCTGGATGTCGACAGGATCGCGGCCTTCACGAAGCGCCCGCAGGACGTGATCGGCACCCACTTCTTCAGCCCGGCCAACGTGATGAAGCTGCTGGAGGTGGTGCGCGGCGGGAAGACGGCCAAGGACGTGCTGGCCACGGTGATGGCGCTGGGCAAGAAGATCCGCAAGACCTGCGTCGTCTCCGGCGTGTGCGACGGCTTCATCGGCAACCGCATGATCGAGCAGTACAGCCGCCAGGCCGGCTTCCTGCTGGAAGAGGGCTGCACGCCGCAGCAGGTCGACAAGGCGGTGGAGAAGTTCGGCTTCGCGATGGGGCCGTTCCGCATGGGCGACCTGGCCGGCAACGACGTGGGCTGGTACATCCGCAAGCGCCGTTATGTCGAGAAGCCGAACCTGCGCTATTCGAAGACGGCGGACCTGCTGTGCGAGCTGGGCCGCTTCGGCCAGAAGACCGGCGCCGGCTGGTACGACTACCAGGCCGGCAAGCGCGACGCGATCCCCTCGCCAGTGGTCGAGAAGATGATCGTCGACCACCGCGCCGCGATGGGCATCACGCCGCGCAAGATCAGCGACGAGGAGATCGTCCACCGCCTGGTCTTCGCGTTGGTCAACGAGGGCGCGCGGCTGCTGGAGGAGGGCATCGCGCTGCGGGCCTCCGACATCGACATGGTCTACCTGACCGGCTACGGCTTCCCGCTGCACCGCGGCGGGCCGATGTGCTACGCCGACACCTACGGCCTGTACAACGTGATGCAGGCCATGAAGCGCTTCGCCCAGAACCCGAACGACGATGCCTCGTTCTGGGAGCCGGCGCCGCTCATCCGGAAGCTGGTGGCCGAGGGCAAGAGCTTCAGCTGATCGGCCGGTGATGGTCAAACGCCTGCTGCTGGCACTGCTGGCCTTGCTGGCGCTGCTCGCGGCCATCGTGGCGGCGAACACGCTGCGCCAGGGCTCGCGCCAACTGGACGTTCCGCCGGCGCCGGCGCTGGCGGTCGACGAGGCGGGCGCCGCCTCGCGTTTGTCGGAGGCGATCCGCACGCGCACGGTGTCCAGCCTGGACGACCCGCAGGCCAACGCCGACCAGTTCCGCCAGCTGCACGTGCTGCTGCAAGAGCGCTATCCGAAGCTGCACGCGGCGATGCAGCGCGAGGTGGTCGGCGAGCTGAGCCTGCTCTACACCTGGAAGGGCTCCGACCCGTCGCTGCCACCCATCCTGCTGATGGCCCACCAGGACGTGGTGCCCATCGCTCCCGGCACCGAAGGCGACTGGACCGAGTCGCCGTTCGCGGGCACGGTGAAGGACGGCTTCGTCTGGGGCCGCGGCGCCTGGGACGACAAGGGCAACCTGATCGCGCAGCTGGAGGCGATGGAGATGCTGGCGGCGGCGGGCTTCCAGCCCCGGCGCACCATCCACCTGGCCTTCGGCGCCGACGAGGAGGTCAGCGGCGAGCGCGGAGCGAAGCAGATCGCGGCGCTGCTGAAGTCGCGCGGCGAGCGGCTGGAGTTCGTGATCGACGAGGGCCTGCTGATCACCGAGGGCATCATGCCGGGCCTGTCGAAGCCGGCCGCGCTGATCGGCATTGCCGAGAAGGGCTTTCTCTCGGTGGTGCTGAAGGTGCCGGCCACGCCCGGGCACTCGTCGATGCCGCCGCCCCAGGGCGAGAGCGCGATCGCGATGATGAGCGCGGCGCTCAAGGGCCTGGAGGACGGGCAGCTGCCCGGCGGCATCCGCGGCGTCGCGCGCGAGATGTTCGAGACCATCGCGCCGGAGATGAGCGGCTTCGGCCGCGTCGCATTGGCCAACCTGTGGCTGTTCGGGCCGGTGGTGAAGCGGCAGCTGGAGGCCAAGGCCAGCACCAACGCGATGCTGCGCACCACCACCGCGCTGACCATCGTCAACGCCGGCAACAAGGACAACGTGCTGCCCGGCCGCGCCGAGGCGACGGTGAACTTCCGCCTTCTGCCCGGCGACAGCGCCTCGGCAGTGATGGGCCATGTGCACGACGTGGCACAGGCCGCGGCGCCGAAAGGCCGCTTCGAGCTCCTGGCGCTGCCCGGTGCGAGCGAGGCCTCGCCGGTGTCGCCCGTGCGGTCGGCCTCCTACCAGCTCATCAACCGGACGGTGCGCGAGGTCTTCCCAGGCACCCTGGTGGCGCCCGGGCTGATGATCGGGGCCACCGACTCGCGCCACTTCACCGGCATCAGCGACCACGTCTACCGTTTCTCGCCCGTGCGCGCGCGGCCCGAGGACCTGCCCCGCTTCCACGGCACCAACGAACGCATCTCGGCCGCCAACCTGGCCGAGCTGATCCGCTTCTACCACCGCCTCGTCAGCCAGGCCGCTGGCGCGGGCGCTTGAACTTCATTCACCTTTCACAGGAGCCCGCCATGAGCCGAGCCGTCATCGTTTCCACTGCGCGCACGCCGCTGGCCAAGAGCTGGAAGGGCGCCTTCAACATGACCCACGGCGCCACGCTGGGCGGCCACGTGGTGAAGGCCGCCGTCGAGCGCGCCGGCATCGACCCGGGCGCGGTCGAGGACGTGCTCATGGGCTGCGCCAACCCCGAAGGCGCGACCGGCTGGAACATCGCGCGCCAGATCGCCCTGCGTGCGGGCCTGCCGATCTCGGTGGCCGGCCTGACCGTCAACCGCTTCTGCTCCAGCGGCCTGCAGACCATCGCGATGGCGGCGCAGCGGATCATGTCCGGCGAAGGCGATGTCTACGTGGCCGGCGGGGTGGAGAGCATCTCCTGCGTGCAGCAGGAGATGAACACCCACATGTTCCAGGACCCCTGGCTGATGCAGCACAAGCCCGAGATCTACTGGCCCATGCTGCAGACCGCCGAGCAGGTCGCCAAGCGCTATGAGATCCCCAAGGAGCGCATGGACCGCTTCGGCGCCGAGAGCCAGCAGAAGGCCTGCGCCGCGCAGGCCGCAGGCAAGTTCGCCGAAGAGATCGTGCCGATCACGGTGACGGCCGGCGTGGCCGACAAGGTCATGGGCCTGCGCAGCAAGGAGGTCACGGTCAGCGTGGACGAGGGCCTGCGCGAAGGCACGACCTACGAATCGATCAAGGACATTCGCACGGCGGTGCCTGGGGGCGTGGTGACGGCCGGCAACGCGAGCCAGTACAGCGACGGCGCGGGTGCCTGCGCGGTGGTGAGCGAGGCCTACGCCGAACGCAAGGGCCTGAAGCCCCTGGGCCGCTTCCTCGGCTTCGCCGTGGCCGGCTGCGAGCCGGACGAGATGGGCATAGGCCCGGTCTTCGCCGTGCCCAAGCTGCTTCAGCGCCTGGGCCTGACGGCCGCCGACATCGACCTGTGGGAGCTGAACGAGGCCTTCGCCGTGCAGGTCCTGTACTGCGCCGACAGGATAGGCATCCCGATGGATCGCCTGAACGTCAACGGCGGCGCCATCGCGGTGGGCCATCCCTACGGCATGTCCGGCCAGCGCCTGACCGGCCATGCGCTGATCGAAGGCAAGAGGCGCGGCGCGAAGAAGGTGTGCGTGACGATGTGCATCGGCGGCGGCATGGGCGCCGCCGGCATCTTCGAAGTGCTGTGACGAAGGTGGCCAGCCGGACTCGCGCGGGCTGGTTTCCTGCTCCACCGCTTCACCGACCCACCGAGGTGCTGCCATGACGTCTTCCGGTTTCGATCCCGAACTGTTTCTCCAACTGGGCCGCGAGGTGCTCGCCGAGCAGGCCTTCAGCCGACTGCTGGGCGCCGAGCTGACTCGGCTCGCGCCAGGCAAGGCGGAGCTGCAACTGATGCTGAAGGACGAGCTGAAGCAGCAGCACGGCTTCGCCCATGGCGGAGTCCTCAGCTACCTGGCCGACAACGCGCTGACCTATGCCGGCGGCACCGCGATGCGCGTGCCGGTCGTCACCTCGGAGTTCAAGATCAATTACCTGCGGCCGGCCACGGGCGAACGGCTCGTGGCCAGGGCCGAGGCGGTGAGCGCAGGCAAGACGCAGAGCGTGTGCCGGTGCGAGGTCTACTCGGTACTCGGCCACGAAGAGACGCTGTGCGCGATCGCGCAGGGGACGATCGCCCGCGTGGGCGACGCCCCGCCTCACTGAGTGGCGGGGCACATGCCGAGCTGGTCCGACGCCGCGGTGCAGGGCATCGAGGGCCGCCAGCGAACGAGGGTCATGAAGCCCCCGGCCCCCATGGCGGAACCGCTGTCGCAACCTTAGGACCCTTCCATGCTCCGCGAGACGATCGATTTCCTGCTCCACGACTGGCTGCGTGCCGAGTCGCTGACGGGGCGCCCGCGCTTCGCCGACCACTCCCGCGAAACCTTCGCCTCGGTGCTGGACACCTGCGAGCGCATCGCCCGGGAGAAGTACGCACCCTTCAATCGCCTGGTCGACACCGAGGAGCCGCGCTTCGACGGCGAGAAGGTGATCCTGCCGCAGGCCACCTACGACGCCTGGAAGGCCTACGGCGAATCCGGCATGCTGAGCGCGGCGCAGGACTACGACATCGGCGGCATGCAGCTGCCCTACACGGTGGAGGCGGCGGCCAACGCCTTCTTCGCCCGGGCCTCGGTCAGCATCGGCAGCGGCCTGCTCACAGTGGGCAACGCCAACCTCCTGATGGCCCACGGCACCGAGGCGCAAAAGCGCGTCTTCGCCCTCAACGAGTTCAGCGGCCGCTGGTCCGGCACCATGTGCCTGTCGGAGCCGCAGGCGGGCTCCAGCCTGTCGGACGTCGCCACGCGGGCCGCGGCCGACGGAGACGATTTCGAGTCGGATCCGATGGGCCCGCGCTACCGGCTCCAGGGCAACAAGATGTGGATCTCGGCGGGCGAGCACGAGCTCACCGAGAACATCGTCCACCTGGTGCTCGCCAAGGTTCCGGGCCCGGACGGCAAGCCGGTGCCCGGCACCAAGGGCATCTCGCTTTTCATCGTGCCCAAGAAGCTGGTCGACACGCATGGCCGCCTCACCGGTGAGCGCAACGACGTGGTGCTGGCCGGCCTGAACCACAAGTGCGGCTGGCGCGGCACGACCAACACGCTGCTGAACTTTGGCGAAGGGCGCTTCACCCCGGGCGGCAAGGCGGGCGCCGTGGGCTACCTCGTCGGCCGGCCGGGCGAGGGCCTGCGCTGCATGTTCCACATGATGAACGAGGCGCGCATCGGCGTCGGCATGGCGGCCACCATGCTCGGCTATGCGGGCTACGAGGCCTCGCTGGCCTACGCTCGGCAGCGGCCGCAGGGGCGCCCCATCACCGCCGAGGGCAAGCAGGCCTCGGCGCCGCAAGTACCCATCATCGAGCACGCCGACGTCAAGCGCATGCTGCTGGCGCAGAAGGCGTATTCCGAAGGCGCGCTGGCCTTGGCGCTGTACTGCGCCCGCCTGGTGGATGAGCAGCACACCGGCACGCCGGAGTCCTCGGCTGAAGCGGCGCTGCTGCTGGAGGTTCTGACGCCCATCGCCAAGAGCTTTCCGAGCCAGTGGTGCCTGGAGGCCAACAGCCTGGCGATCCAGGTCCACGGCGGCTACGGCTACACGCGCGACTTCCCGGTCGAGCAGTACTGGCGCGACAACCGCCTGAACATGATCCACGAGGGCACCCACGGCATCCAGGCGCTGGACCTGCTCGGGCGCAAGGTGGTGATGCAGGGCGGCGCGGGCCTGAAGCTGCTGGCCACACGCATCAACGACACCATCGAGCGCGCCGGCCATGCGGACGGCCTGGCCGAGTTCGCGACGCAACTCGGCGCCGCCGTCCAGCGCCTGGGCGCCGCCACCAAGTCCGCCTGGGCCACCGGCGTGCCGGAGGAGGCGCTGGCCAACGCCACGCCGTACCTGCAGGCCTTCGGCCACGTGGTGATCGCGTGGATGTGGCTCGACGTGGCCCTGGCCGCCCGCTCGTCCGACACCGCCCGCCGCGAAGGCACGCGGGCGGCCTGCCGCTACTTCTATGCCTACGAACTGCCGCTGGTCGAAAGCTGGCTGAAGGTCGTGAGCAGCCGCGAAGCCGTCTGCCGCGAGATGCGCGACGAGTTTTTCTGAACCAGGAGACGCCATGAGCACCCCCATCCAGCAACTCTTCAACCTCGAGGGCCAGACGGCCGTGGTGACCGGCGGCTCGCGCGGCCTGGGCCTGCAGATCGCCGAATCGCTGGGCGAGGCCGGCGCCAAGATCCTGCTCAGCTCCCGCAAGGCCGCCGACCTGGAGGAGGCGGCCGCCCACCTGCAGGCCAAGGGCATAGACACGCGCTGGATCGCGGCCGATGCCAGCCAGCCCGACGAGGCGCGCCGCGTGGTGGCCGAGGCCATGGAGCGCATGGGCCGCATCGACATCCTGGTCAACAACGCCGGCGCCACCTGGGGCGCGCCGGCCGAGGACCACCCGCTGGAGGCCTGGGACAAGGTGATGAACCTGAACATCCGCAGCCTCTTCGTCTTCAGCCAGGCGGCGGCCAAGGCCAGCATGATCCCGCGCCGCCACGGCCGCATCATCAACGTCGCCTCCATCGCTGGCCTGGGCGGCAACCCGCCGGGCATGCAGACGGTGGCCTACAACACAAGCAAGGCGGCGGTGATCAACTTCACCCGCACCCTGGCTGGCGAATGGGGCCGCCACGGCATCAACGTGAATGCCATCGCGCCCGGCTTCTTCCCGAGCAAGATGACCAAGGGCCTGCTGGACAAGCTGGGCGCCGAGAAGATGGCCGCCCACGCGCCGTTGAACCGCCTGGGCGACGACGACGACCTCAAGGGCGTCGCGCTGCTGTTCGCCTCGGCCGCCGGCAAGCACATCACCGGCCAGACGCTGGCGGTCGATGGCGGCGTCTCCGCACTCACTGGAGGCTGATCGCCTTGTCCCGCCAGAAGATCCCCTTCCCGGTCAAGGTGCCCTTCGTCGAGCGCCTGGGCCTGGAGCTGCACGCCTGCTCGAACGGTGCCAGCGAGGTCCGCGTCGACCTCACCGAGTCGCACATGAACTCCTGGGAGGTCGCCCATGGCGGCGTGGTGATGACCATGCTCGACGTGGCCATGGCCATGGCCGCGCGCAGCCAGAACCTGGATGGGCCCGGCGTCGCGACCATCGAGATGAAGACCAGCTTCATGCGCCCGGCCGAGGGCGAACTGCGCGCCCTGGGCAAGCTGCTGCAGCGGACCACCACGCTGGCCTTCTGCGAGGCCTCGGTGGTGGATGCCGAGGGCCATCTTTGCGCCCACGCCACCGGCACCTTCAAGTACGTGCGGGCCCTGCCCGCCAAGGGGCGCGAGATCAAGCCCCTGCAACGCCGCGACAACGACAACCCCTGACCCAAAGGACAAGACCATGACCACGAACCACCAGATCCTGCTCGCCTCGCGACCCGAAGGCGAACCCACTGCCGCCAACTTCAAGCTCGTCGAGGTGCCGCTGCCCAGCCTGCAGGACGGCCAGGTGCTGGTGCGCAACCACTTCCTGAGCCTCGATCCGTACATGCGCGGCCGCATGAACGACTCCAAGAGCTATGCCGCGCCGCAGCCGCTGAACGAGGTGATGATCGGCGGCACGGCCGGCGAGGTCGTCGAGTCGAGGAACGCCGCGTTCAAGGCCGGCGACAAGGTGGTCGGCATGGGCGGCTGGCAGGAGTACGTCGTCGTCAACGCGGAAGAGCGCGGCGCGCTGCGCAAGGTCGACACGACGCACATCCCGCTGTCGGCCTACCTCGGGGCGGTCGGCATGCCCGGCGTCACGGCCTGGTATGGCCTGGTCAAGATCATCGACCCGAAGCCGGGCGAGACGGTGGTGGTCAGCGCCGCGAGCGGGGCGGTCGGTGGTGCCGTGGGCCAGCTGGCCAAGGCGCGCGGCTGCCGCGCCGTGGGCCTGGCCGGTGGGCCCGAGAAGTGCGCCGCGGTGGTGAACGAGCTGGGCTTCGACGCGTGCATCGACTACAAGGCCCATCCCGACCTGAAGTCGCTGTCCAAGGCGCTGAAGGAGGCCTGCCCGAACGGCATCGACGGCTACTTCGAGAACGTGGGCGGCATGATCCTGGACGCGGTGATGCTGCGCAGCAATGCCTTCGCCCGTGTCGCGCTGTGCGGAATGATCGCCGGCTACAACGGCGAGCCCATCCCGATGACCATGCCGCAGCTGCTGCTGACCAACCGCATGAAGCTCGAGGGCTTCATCGTCAGCGAGCACATGGAGGTCTGGCCGGAAGCGCTGAAGGAACTCGGCACCCTCGTGGCCACCGGCAAGTTCAAGTACCGCGAGACGGTGGCTCAAGGCCTTGCCAGCGCCCCAGAGGCTTTCCTCGGCCTGCTCAAGGGCAGGAACTTCGGCAAGCAGCTCGTCAATCTGATCTGATGGCCGCGAAGATCACCTGGGAATGGACGCGCTTCGAGGGCCTGTCGCTGCAGGCCCTCTACGAGTTGCTCGCGTTGCGCCAGAAGGTCTTCGTGCTGGAGCAGGGGCCCTACCTGGATGCCGACGGGCTGGACCAGCACAGCTGGCACCTGCTCGGAAGAGATGCTTCAGGCGAACTCCTGCTGTACCTGCGCGTCGTCGACCCCGGCCTGAAGTACGACGAACCCTCCATTGGCCGCGTGGTGATCGACAAGACCCTGCGGGGCACGGGGCTGGGCCGCGTGATGATGGCCGAGGCGCTGAAGCGTTGCGACCAGGCGTGGCCCGGCCGCGCCAACCGCATCAGCGCCCAGGCGCACCTGGCCCGGTTCTACGGCGAGTTCGGCTTCGCGCCGGTGGGCGAGCCCTACCTCGAGGACACCATTCCCCACCAGGAAATGCTGAGGCAGCCATGAACGCCGCGAGCGCATCGCCGACCCACGAGGTGACCAACCAGAGCACGCCCTTGGCCGACGTGAACCTGTTCGACGGCGACCGGGCCTTGCGTGATGCGCTCGCCTTTCATGCGCCGGGGCTGGAGGTCGCCAGCCTGCGCGCACTGGGGGCGGAAGTCGGCAGCGCCGCGATGCAGTCCCATGCGCGCCTGGCCAATCTGCACAAGCCGGTGCTGCACACCCACGACAGGCAGGGCCGCCGCGTCGACGAGGTCGAGTTCCATCCCAGCTACCACGCGCTCATCGGCAGCGTCATCGGCCATGGCCTGCACGGCACGCCTTGGGCCGAAGGACCTGGCGGCCACCTGCGCCGCGCGGCCGGCTTCATCCTCTTCACCGAGCTCGAGGCTTCCGTCATGTGCCCGGTATCGATGAGCTATGCCGTCACGCCTGCACTGCGGGCGAATGCGGCGCTGCACGCCGATTGGGGCGGCAAGGTCACGGCACCGGCCTACGACGATCGGCCGCTGCCGGTCGGCGCCAAGGGTGGCGTCACGCTGGGCATGGGCATGACCGAGAAGCAGGGTGGTTCGGACGTGCGCGCCAACACGACGCACGCCGAGCGCGATGGCGAGGACCGGTGGGGCGAGCGCTACCGCATCACCGGCCACAAGTGGTTCTTCTCCGCGCCGCAAAGCGATGCCCACCTGGTGCTGGCGCAGACCGCGGGCGGGCTGTCGTGCTTTCTCGTGCCGCGCTGGCTGCCCGACGGCGCCCGCAACCGCATCGAGGTCCAGCGCCTCAAGGACAAGCTCGGCAACCAGGCCAACGCGAGTTCCGAAGTGGAGTTCCGCGAGGCCTTCGGCTGGCGTGTCGGCGACGAGGGTCGAGGCATCCCGCAGATCCTCGCCATGGGGGCCTTGACCCGGCTCGATTGCGCGCTCGGCACCGCCGGGCTGATGCGGCAGGCGCTGGGCGTCGCGCTCCATCACACCGTGCAGCGCGAGGCCTTCGGCAAGCCCCTGGCCGCGCATCCCCTGATGAAGAACGTGCTGGCCGACCTGGCGCTGGAAAGCGAGGCCGCCACCGCGCTGGCGATGCGCGTCGCGCGTACGGTCGATCGCACCGAGCACGGCCAGGACCCGAGCGGCCACGAGGCCGTCATGCGCCGCGTGCTGACGCCGGTGGCCAAGTTCTGGGTCTGCAAGCGCGGCAGCCACTTCGCCCAGGAGGCGATGGAGTGCCTCGGCGGCAATGGCTACGTGGAAGAGCACGGCGAAGGCGTGATGGCCCGCATCTACCGCGAAATGCCGCTCAACTCCATCTGGGAGGGCGCGGGCAACATCATGGCGATCGACCTGCTGCGCTCGCTCCGCGGCGGCCCGGTGGCCGAGGCGCTGGCCGCCGAGCTGGCGCCCGCGCGCGGAGCGCATGCGGCATTCGATCGCCTGGCCGGTGCACTGCCGGCCAGGCTCGACGGCCTGACCGAGGAGGTCGAGGCCCGTGTGCTGGCTCGCGACATCGCGCTGGCTGTGCAGGCCGCGCTGCTTCGCCAGCATGCGCCGGACTTCGTCTTCGAGGCTTTCTGCGATTCGCGCCTGGGCACCGGCGACTCGCTGGGCGCCTTCGGCAGCCTGGCACGCCACGCCGCTTTCGATGCGCTCATCGCGCGCGCCAACCCGATCCAGTAGAGGTATCGACATGGGCTACTTCACCGGCCGCACCGCGGTCATCACCGGTGCCGCGTCAGGCTTCGGCCTGGAGGCCTCGCGCATCGCCGCGCGCGAGGGCATGAACGTGGTCATGGCGGACGTCATGCCCGAGCCGCTGGCGAACGCGGCGGCCGAGGTCCAGGGCCTCGGCGCGGAAGTGCTTCCCGTCCCGGTGGATGTCTCCAGCGCCGAGCGGGTGCAGGCGCTGTCCGACGCCACGGTTGAACGCTTCGGCGCGCCGCATTTCGTGTTCAACAACGCCGGCGTCTCCGTCGGCGGGCTGGTCTGGGAGCACACCGTCAAGGATTGGGACTGGATCATCGGCGTGAACCTGATGGGCGTGGCCCATGGCGTGCGCGTGTTCACGCCGCTGATGCTCGAAGCCGCGAAGAAGGATCCGGCGTACCGCGGCCACATCGTCAACACCGCTTCGATGGCGGGCCTGGTCAACATGCCCAACCAGGGCGCGTACAACGTGACCAAGCATGCCGTCGTCTCGCTCAGCGAGACGCTGTACCAGGATCTCGCGCTGGTCAGCGACCAGGTGCATGCCCATGTTCTGTGCCCCTACTTCGTGCCGACCGGCATCGCCCACAGCGAGCGATCCCGGCCCGGCGAGATGCGTGACGCCGCGGCGATGACGGCGAGCCAGAAGGTCGCGCAGGCCCTGGGCGTGAAGGCGGTGGCCAGCGGCAAGGTCAGCGCGGCCGAGGTGGCGCGCTTCGTCTTCGATGCCATGCAGGCGAACCGCTTCTACGTCTTCAGCCATCCCAACGAGCGTGCCCTCGGACCGGTGGCCGTGCGCGCCGAAGACATCGTCAGGATGCGCAACCCCACCGATCCTTTCGAGCACCGGCCGGAGCTCGGCGAGCAGTTGCGCGCCGCCTTGCGCCAGTCCTGAGGGCTCCCGGCGCCCAGCCTGCGTCCGAGCCCATCGAGTGGAGTGGCGCAGCCACCTCGCTCGAGAGCTCACCTCTGGCGAGGCGGCGAGGCCGGGCGTACGATGGTCCGGCCTTCGCCGGCGGTTCGAGCCGCTGCCGGCGCGGGCCAGGCCATCGGCTCGGAGCAGGAGCTTGCCATGGACCATGCGATCGAGCAGCCGCGTGCTGTTGTCGAAACCCCAAGCGTGCGCCGCATCGACCCAGCCCGCCCCCTGGTGTGGCTGCGCCAGGGCTGGAACGACCTGGCCCATGCCGGCTGGGCCAGCCTCGCGCACGGCGGCTTCGTTTCGGTGCTGGGCATCTGCCTGCTGCTGCTCGCCTGGAAGGCGCCGTACATGGTGCCGGCCTATCTCGGCGGCTTCCTGCTCGTCGCGCCCTTCGCGGCCATCGGCCTGTATGCCTTGTCCCGCCAGCTTGACCAGGATCAAGCCGTGGATGGACACGCGGCCCTGCACGCCTGGAGCGACAACGCGGGCTCGGTGGCGCTGTTCGGCCTGATGCTCGCGGTGGCGCTGATCTTCTGGGAGCGGACGACGGCGGTGCTGTTCGCACTGCTCTACACCGGCAACGCGGCCGACGTGGGCAGCGTGCTCGCCGGCCTGCTGCTGGATCCGCGCAACCTGGTGCTTGCGCTCGCCTTCTTCGGCGCCGGCGCGGTGCTGGCCGCCGTCGTGTTCGCCCTGGGCGTGGTCACGGTGCCGATGATGCTGGACAAGCCGGTGGACGTGATCACCGCGGCCGTCACCAGCCTGCGCTGCTGCGCGAGGAATCCCGGCCCCATGTTCGTCTGGGCGGCGCTGATCGCCGGCATCACCGCCTTGGGCTTCGCCTCCGGCATGCTGGGGCTCATCGTGGCCTTCCCGCTGCTCGGGCACGCCAGCTGGCATGCCTATCGCGATCTCGTCGAGTAGGTGGGCTTCGAACAGCAGGTCGGCTGGGGCCTCGCTGCGCTGTTCGGCGGCTTGCCCTTGTGGGCGCTGGTCGGCTGGCTGGCCTCCCGCGGCCAGGGCGGTTTCGAGTCCGGCGCGGGCACGGCGCTGCTGCTGTTCGGCCTGACGGGCCTGGGCGCCGCGGGCTGGGTGGCCTGGTTCATCCACGGCCATCCGGAGGCCGTGGCGGCGCTGGAGGATCCAAGGCAGCCGTACGCGATGGTCGGTGTGTTCGGCGCCTTCGGCGGCTTCGGCGTCCTGGGCGGCAGCGTGCTGCTGGCCAGCGGCTCGCGCCAGCGGCGGGCGAGACTGGAGCGGGCTCGCGAGCCGGCGCCGGTGAGCGCCGAGCGCGAGCGCTGGGGCAGCTCCTTCACCATCGCCGGCAACGTGGCGATCATGGGATGCGCCGTCGCCACGGCGTTTCTCGACCTGAGTGCGGTGCAGGGCACGACGCTGATGTTCTCGGGTGTCGTGGCGGGGTGCGCGTGCTTCTTCGTGGCCTTTGCGTGCAAGGGGTTGCTCTCGCTGGAGGCCGCGCTGATCCTCATCCTGGTCGGGGGCGGCTTTGCGTTGGCGCTCGCGGCCCTGCGCTACCTCGGCTAGCACATTTCCCGCGGCGTCGGTTCTGGCACACTCGCCCGCTTTTCAGCCTTTGCCCCTTTCGGTTTTGGAAAAGATCCTTTTGCAAATCGCCGCCGAACTGAAGGTTCGGCCCGCGCAAGTGAACGCAGCCGTGGCGCTGCTGGATGGTGGGGCCACCGTGCCCTTCATCGCCCGCTACCGCAAGGAGGCCACCGATGGCCTGGACGACATCCAGCTGCGCGAGCTGGAAGCGCGCCTGGGCTACCTGCGCGAGCTGGAGGAGCGCCGCGCCGCGGTCCTCAAGAGCATCGAGGAGCAGGGCAAGCTGACGCCCGAGCTGCGAGCCGCCCTCGAGGCCGTGCCGACCAAGCAGGAGCTGGAAGACCTCTACCTGCCCTACAAGCCCAAGCGCCGCACCAAGGGCATGATCGCCCGCGAGGCCGGCCTGGAGCCGCTGGCCGACAGGCTCTTCGCCGACCCCTCTCTCGATCCTCAGGCCGAAGCGGCCGGGTTCGTCAATGCCGATGCCGGTTTCGCCGACGCCTTCGCGGTGCTCGACGGTGTCCGCGACCTCCTGTCCGAGCGCTGGGCCGAGGATGCCGGGCTGGTGGGCAAGCTGCGCGAATGGCTGTGGGAGGAGGGCCTGTTCCAGTCCAAGCTGATGGACGGCAAGGACCCGGACAACGCCGACATCGCCAAGTTCCGCGACTACTTCGAGTACGACGAGCCGATCCGCACCGTGCCTTCGCACCGCGCGCTGGCCGTGTTCCGCGGTCGCACGCAGGAGATCCTCGACGCCAAGCTGGTGCTCGACGAAGACATCGTGCCGGGCCAGCCGACGCTGGCCGAGGGTCGCATCGCCAGCCACCTGGGCTGGCGTCACGGCAAGCGTGCAGGTGACGAGCTGATCCGCAAGACCATCGCCTGGACCTGGAAGGTCAAGCTCTCGATGAGCCTGGAGCGAGACCTCTTCGGACGCCTGCGCGAAGAGGCCGAGAAGGTGGCGATCAAGGTCTTCAGCGAGAACCTGCGCGACCTGCTGCTGGCCGCGCCCGCCGGCAAGCGTGTGGTCATGGGCCTGGATCCCGGCATCCGCACGGGGGTCAAGGTGGCCGTGGTCAGCGACACCGGCAAGGTGCTGGATACCCACACCGTCTACCCGCACGAGCCGCGCAAGGATTGGGAAGGCTCCATCCATACGCTGGGCCGGCTGTGCGCCACCCACGGCGTGAACCTGATCGCCATCGGCAACGGCACGGCCAGCCGCGAGACGGACAAGCTCGCCGGCGACCTGATCAAGCGCATCCAGCAGCTGGCTCCCGGCACCCACATCGAGAAGGTCGTGGTGAGCGAGGCGGGCGCCTCCGTCTACTCGGCCTCCGAATTCGCGTCCAAGGAACTGCCGGACCTGGACGTGTCGCTGCGCGGTGCCGTCTCCATCGCCCGCCGCCTGCAGGATCCATTGGCCGAGCTGGTGAAGATCGATCCCAAGAGCATAGGCGTCGGCCAGTACCAGCACGACGTCAACCAGAGCGAGCTGGCGCGCACGCTGGACGCGGTCGTCGAGGATTGCGTGAACTCGGTGGGCGTCGACCTGAACACCGCCTCGGCGCCGCTGCTGGCACGTGTCTCGGGCCTGTCGAATGCCGTGGCCAACAGCATCGTGCGCTGGCGCGACAGCCACGGCGCCTTCCGCAACCGCCAGCAGCTGCTGGAGGTGGCGGGCCTGGGCGCCAAGACCTTCGAGCAGGCGGCCGGCTTCCTGCGCATCCGCGACGGCGACAACCCGCTGGACCTGTCCGGCGTGCACCCCGAGACCTACCCGGTGGTGCAGCGCATGCTCGACAAGCTGCAGCGCCCGGCCGGCGAGGTGATGGGCAAGAGCGACGTCATCCGCACCCTCAAGCCCGAGGCCTTCGCCGACGACAAGTTCGGCGCCATCACCGTCAAGGACATCCTGGCCGAGCTGGAAAAGCCCGGCCGCGACCCGCGCCCGGACTTCAAGGTCGCCCGCTTCAACGACGGCGTCGAGGACATCAAGGACCTGCAGGCCGGCATGGTGCTGGAGGGCACGGTCAGCAACGTGGCGCAGTTCGGCGCCTTCGTCGACCTGGGCGTGCACCAGGACGGCCTGGTCCACGTGAGCCAGCTGTCGAACAAGTTCGTCAACGACGCCCGCGAGGTGGTCAAGACCGGCGACATCGTCAAGGTCAAGGTGCTCGAGGTGGACCTGGCCCGCAAGCGGATCTCGCTGACCATGAAGCTCGATGCGGCCCCGTCGCAGAAGGGCCAGGGCGCCCGGGGCGACAACAGCTTCCGCCCGCCCGCACGCGGCGAGCGCACCGCCGGCGGGCGCGGCAGCTCCCCGGCGGCGCCGGAAAATGCGATGGCTGCGGCATTTGCCAAGCTGCAGCGGCGCTGACCGGCGGGGCGCTGGTGGGGCGAGACGTAAAATCGGCGGTTCGGATTTCAGCGGATCGAGCGCCGAACCCAGGCGAGAGAGGGAAGACAAGATGACAGCAGCCAACACAGCGAACCAGGTCGAAGGCGCGGACCTGTCCGCGCTGGAGCGCGAACTCGCCGAACTGTGCGTGAGCGCGCTCAACCTGGAGCAGGCCGCCGACTCGATCGACCCCACGGCGCAGCTCTACGGTGACGGCCTGGGGCTCGATTCGATCGACATCCTCGAACTCGCGCTGGAGGTCTCGCGCAAGTACGGCTTCGAGCTGCGCTCGGACGACGAGCGCAACCACGAGATCTTCCAGTCGCTGCGCACGCTGGCCGCCCATGTGGCGGCTCATCGCACGCGCTGAGGTGGAGCACGAGAACATGGGGCGCCTCGCAGTCGTGGCGCTCGCCGTCGTCGGCTATGCCTTGCTGACCCATTGGCTGACGGTGCACGCGGCCGGGTCGGCGTGGGCGCTGCTGATCGTGTGGGGCCCGCTGCTGCTGTCCCTGGCCGGCTACGCGGCGGCGAGGCGGCGCTGGGTCATGCTGTCGGCCACCGTGGCTGGCCTCGCCTTGGTGGCGGTGGCCGGCAGCCTGTCCGACCTGCAGCGGATGTACCTGCTGCAGCACGCCGGCATCCACGCCGTACTCGGGCTGGTCTTCGGCGCCACGCTTCGCCCGGGCCACGTGCCGATGATCACCAAGGTGGCCCTGCGGGTGCATGGTGACCGCATGCTGCCCGCCATGCACACCTACACGCGGCAGGTGACCGTGGCCTGGGTGGCCTACTTCGGCGTGATGGTGTCCACCTCGCTGGCGTTGTATGCCTGGGCGCCATGGTCGTGGTGGTCGGCCTTTGCCAACCTGGCCACGCCGGTGGCGTTGGTGCTGATGTTCATCGCCGAATGGCGCCTGCGCTACTGGTTGCATCCGGATTTCGAACGGGTGCCGATCACCACCGCGATGCGCGCCTTCCGCCAGTCGCCGGCGGCCGGGACGCCATGAGCCGCCTGCAGCCGCTGTGGCAGGGGAGAGACCTGCAGGCTCCAGTGGCCTGGCGTCACGGCGTGCCGATCAGCGGGGCGCAGTTCCTGGCCGATGCGCAGCGCCTGGCCGGCCGCCTGCCGCCATCGGCCCGCGTGGTCAATCTGTGCGGGGACCGCTACGCCTTTTCAGTGGCACTGGCCGCGGCCTGGTCGCGCGGGGATGTCTGCCTGCTGCCGCCCAATGCCATGCCGCAGACGCTGGCGCAGGTGGCGCGGCCAGGTGAATCGCTGGTCGCCCTGGTCGACGATCCCGATTTCGTGCCCGCTTCCGGGCTGGCGGTGGAACTCGTCGATGCGCCCTGGGCCGAAGCCGCGCCGGCCGACATGCCGCTGCTCGAAGAGCAGGCCGACGCGGTCTGCCTCATGACCTCGGGCTCGACCGGCGTGCCCCAGCCGCACACCAAGGCCTGGGGCCCGTTGCGAGCCAACATCGCGGCGGGCGTCGAGCGCCTGGCGCAATGCCTGGGGCAGGCCGATCTCTCGGGCCTCACGGTGGTGGCTTCGGTACCCCCCCAGCACAGCTATGGGCTCGAATCGAGCGTGCTGCTGCCGCTGCTGGGCGGCGCGGCCTTCGACAGCGGGCGACCCTTCTACCCCGCCGACATCGCCGATGCGCTGGCCCGCGTGCCGCGCCCGCGCGCGCTCGTGACCACGCCGTTCCACCTCAAGACCTTGCTGCAGTCCGGCGTCCCCCTGCCGGCGACGGACCTGGTGCTGAGCGCCACCGCTCCGCTGTCGCCGCAACTCGCCGCTCAGGCCGAGGCGGCGTTCGGCGGCGCGCTGATCGAGATCTACGGCTGCACCGAGGCGGGCCAGGTCGCCACCCGGCGGACGTCGCAAGGCGACCAATGGCGCACCTTCGGCGAGCTGCGTGTGTGGCGCGAAGAGGGCGCGGAAGGCGAGCGCTTCCTCGTCCAGGGCGGCCACGTGATCGAGCCGACGCCCCTGGCGGACGTGCTGGAGCTCCAGGATGATCGCCACTTCCGCCTGCTGGGCCGCGCCAACGACCTGATCCACGTCGCCGGCAAGCGCAGCTCGCTGGCCTTCCTGAACTTCCAGCTCAACCGCGTGCCGGGCGTGCAGGACGGCTGCTTCTGGATGCCGGACGAAGTGGTCGAGGGCGTGGTCCGCCCCGTGGCCTTCGTCGTCGCGCCGGAGCTGAGCACGGCCGAGGTGATCGCCGGCCTTCGCGCCGTGCTGGAGCCGGCCTTTGTGCCGCGCAAGGTGGTGCACGTGGACGAGCTGCCGCGCGAAGCCACCGGCAAGCTCACGGCCCGAACGCTGCGCGAGTTCGCCTTGTCGCAACTCGCGCTTTCCAGGCCGTCCAGGGCATGACTGAAGCGGCTTCGATCGGCCAGCGCTGGCAGCTGGAGCGCCGGCTGTCGGCAGCGCATCCGAGCCTGGCCGGTCATTTCCCGGGGCTGCCGGTCTACCCGGGCGTGGTGCTTCTGGCGCAGGTGCTGGAGGCGGCGCTGTCGATCGAGTCCCTGGCGGCCTGGCTTGGCGTCTCGCCGCGGATCGAAAGTGTCAAGTTCCTCAGCCCGGTCATGCCGGCCGATGGTGCGGGGGACCTGCCCGTTTCCATCACCTTCACCCGGCGCGGCGGCGTGCTTGATTTCGAACTGGCTTGCGGTGCCGTGGTGGCCGCGCGCGGCCAGATGGCTCCCGCCCAGGACTGACCCGCGATGGCCCGAACGCCCGAGGCGCCGCCCGCTGCGCCCGCCGACTGGACCCGCACCCGGGAGCGCAGCAACCGCGGCACGCTGCGGCTGATGGCCTGGATAGCGGTTCACGCCGGGCGTCCAGTCGCCCGGCTGCTGCTGTGGCCCATCACCGCCTACTTCCTGCTGTTTCCAGGCGCAGCGGGGAGGCATTCGCGCCGCTATCTCGGGCGAGCGTTGGGCCGGCCGCCCAGCATTCGCGACGGCTGGCGCCATGTCTTCACGTTTGCCGCGACGGTGCTCGACCGCGTCTACTTCCTGCGCGACATGCGCGGGTGTTTCGACGTGCGGATCACCGGCGGCGAGCACCTGAGCGCGGTGCTGGCCCAGGGCCGGGGCGCCATCCTCGTCGGCGGCCACGTCGGCAGCTTCGAGGCCTTGTCGGCGCAGGGCCGCCAGCTCGCCCGGGAGAACGTCGCCATGGCGATGTACCCCGACAACGCGCGCCTGATCAACGAGACGCTGGAGGCCATCGCGCCGGGCTTCTCGATGCGCATCATCGCGCTGGGCCAGCGCTCGGCGATGCTGTCGATCCGCGACTGGCTGGATGCGGGCGGCGTGGTGGGCCTGCTGGCCGATCGCCGCCTGCCGGGCGCCGAGGATCGCACCGACACGCTGTGGATCCCGTTCCTCGGCCGCGAAGCGCCGTTTTCGCTGGGTCCATGGCGGCTGGCCCAGCTGCTGAGGCGGCCGGTCGTGTTCATGGCCGGTCTCTACAATGGCGGGCGGCGCTACGAGCTGCGCCTGGAACCGCTGGCCGACTTCAGCGAGGCCCCGGCGGACGCCGCCGGGCGCGAACGGGCGCTGCACGACGCGGCTCGCGCCTACGCGGCACGGCTAGAGTCGATCTGCCGCACGTCGCCCTACAACTGGTTCAACTTCCATGACTTCTGGCACGAAGAAGAGGCTGGCGGCCCTGGCCTGCGCGCTGATGACCGCAGCGCCGGCCTGGGCGCTGGAGCTCCCGGAACTGATGGGCCTGCTGGCGCAGACCAGGTCCGGTGAGGCGCGCTTCGTCGAGAAGCGCCAGGTCCAGGGCCTGGCGCGGCCGCTGCAGTCCAGCGGCACGCTGAGCTTCGTCGCGCCGGGTCGCTTCGCCCGCCAGACGCTGGAGCCGCGCCCCGAGGCGATGGTGGTCGACGGCGACCAGGTCAGCCTCACCCGCAACGGCCGCACCCGCCAGATGGCGCTCGATGCGGTGCCTGAGATGGCCCTGATGGTCAAGGCCATCCGCGGCACCCTGACCGGCGACGGCGCGACCTTGCGCCAGTCCTTCAAGCTCACGCTGCTCGGCACCGCCGCCCAGTGGACGCTGCAGATGGAGCCGCAGGATGCGCGCCTGGCCACGCAGATCAGCTACATCGTCGTCAGCGGCCGCCGCGGCGAGGTGCGTGGCATGGAGATGCAGCTGGCCGACGGCGACCGCTCGGTGATGACGATCGAGCCGCTGCCGGCCGGCGGCGGCTCTTCGGCCGCCCCGGCTTCGTCTCCGTGACGCGCGTGTCGGTCGTGATGCCAGCGCGCCGGAGCGGCGTCCTGGCCGCCTGGCTCGCCTTCCTGCTGGCTTGCGGCCTGGTCATCTCGAGAGCGCCGTTCGTGGCCGACATGTCGGCCTTCCTGCCGGCCAGTCCGGACCCGGCGCAGCAACTGCTGATCGAGCAGATCCAGCAGGGCGCACCCTCGCGAACGCTGCTGGTCGGCATCACCGGCGGCGACGCGGCGCAGCGAGCCGAGGCCTCCCGCGCCCTGGCGGGCGAACTCCGGGCCAGCGGCCTGTTCGAGCAGGTGCAGAACGGCGAGCGCGACGCCTGGCGCGAAGCGGGGGAGTGGATCGTCGAGCACCGCTACCTGCTGAGTCCCGCGGTCACCCCCGAGCGCTTCACGGTGCAGGGCCTGCGCGACGCCATCGAGGACAGCCTGTCGCTGCTGGGCACGCCCGCCGGTGCCGCGGTCAAGCCCCTTCTGGGCCGCGATCCCACGGGCGAGACGCAACGCATAGCCGAATCCATGATCCCGACCGAGGCGCCGCGGATGGAGCAGGGCGTGTGGGTCTCGCGACAGGCCCCGCGTGCCTTGCTGCTGGCGAGCACCAAGGCGGC
The DNA here is from genome assembly GCF_051857595.1 of Ideonella flava. NCBI lineage: Bacteria > Pseudomonadati > Pseudomonadota > Betaproteobacteria > Burkholderiales > Sphaerotilaceae > Ideonella > Ideonella flava. The sequence goes on along the minus strand of NZ_JBPZHD010000009.1, from coordinate 304,580 downwards.
CGGCTCCGACCTCGATGGCCAGGCGAGGGTGCTGCAGCGCATCCGCGAGGCCTTCGCGCCTTCGGCCCGCGCCGGCCTGGGACTGCAACTCAGTGGCGCTCCGGTGATCGCGGTGGGCAGCCGCGAGCGCATCCAGCACGAGGCCGCCTGGCTGGCCGGCAGCGGGGCCTTGGTGATGGGCAGCCTGCTGTGGCTGGCGTTCGGCTCGCTTCGCGCACTGGCCGTGGCCGCGCTGCCGGTGGCCACCGGCGTGCTGGCCGGCATTGCGGCGGTGGCGCTCGGTTTCGGCCATGTGCACGGCATGACGCTCGGCTTCGGCAGCACGCTCATGGGCGAGGCGGTGGACTACGCCATCTACTACCTCATCCAGGCGCAACCCACCTCGGCGTCGGATCCGCCGGGGAACGGGTGGAAACGCTGGCTGAGAGAAAGCTGGCCGACGGTGCGACTGGGTCTGCTGACATCGCTGACCGGCTTCGTGGTGCTGGCCTTCTCCGGCTTTCCCGGGCTGGCCCAGCTGGGGGTGTTCTCCATCAGCGGCCTCGTCGCCGCCGCAGCGGCCGCCCGCTGGGTCCTGCCGCGCCTGATGCCCGACGGCGCGCCCCCTTCGCGCTGGCGCCGCCCGCTGGGGCGGGGCCTGGCCCGCGCGCTGCCGTGGCTGCAGCGCAGCCGCTGGCTGTGGCCGGCGCTGGCGCTTCTGGCGCTGGGGATGGTGGCGAACTCGCACGGCCGGCTGTGGCAGGGCGAGCTGTCCGCCTTGAGCCCGGTCGCGCCGGCCGAGCTGCAGCTGGATGAGCAACTGCAGGCGGACCTTTCGACGGCCGATGGCGGCAGCCTCCTGATCGTGCGAGGAGCCGACCTGGAGACCGCGCTGCGTGGCGCCGAAGCCGCCGGTCGCCGGCTCGACCAGGCCGTGGCCGAGGGGCTCCTGGCGAGCTTCGACTCTCCCGCCCGCCTGCTGCCCAGCCAGGCCACCCAGGCCGCGCGAAGGGCGAGCCTGCCCCAGCCCCCGGTGCTGCAGGCCAGCCTGCGCGAGGCGGTCCACGGGGGGGCTCTGGAGGGCACCGCGATGGATCGCTTCCTCGCTGAGGCGGAGCAGGCCCGCCAGGCTCCCCTGCTGACGCGCGAAACGATGCTGGCCTCGCCGCTGGGCCCCTTGCTGTCGACGCTGCTGGCCGGCCGGTCGGACGGCTCGTGGACGGCGCTGCTGCCCCTGCATCCGCTGGCCGGCCGACCGCTGGACACGGCGGCGGTGGGCCGGCTGCTGGCCGATGTCCCGGGGGCCCAGGTGCTGGAGATCAAGCCGGAGCTGGATCGCCTTTATGCCGGCTATCTCGACGCGGCGCGCTGGCAGGCCGCCCTGGGCGCCCTGGCCGTCCTGCTGCTGCTGGCGGCCTGGCGGCGCAGCCTTCTTCGGGCCTGGCGCGTCGCGCTGCCGCTGGCCCTTTCGGTGCTCCTGTGCCTCGGCGGATTGCACGCCGCCGGCGTGCAGCTGGGCGTGCTGCACTGGGTGGGCCTCATGCTCGTGGTGGCGGTGGGGTCGAACTACGCGCTGTTCTTCGATGCTCCGGTCTCCGGCGCGTACGACGAGGACACCCTGGCCTCGCTGCTGCTGGCCAATGCCACCGCGGTACTGTCGTTCGGCCTGATCGCGCTGTCCGAGATTCCGGTGCTGGCCGCGATCGGGCAGGTCGTCGCCCCGGGTGCCTTGCTGGCCCTGGCGATTTCCGCGGCGTTTGCCCCTAGAGCCGCTACCCCGGCGCGGACGACCCCTGTGTGACAATGCCGCCGCGCCCGCCAGAGGCGCCGGCCGCCGGGCCCTGCCGACGATGTCCCTCGCTCTCGATCACCACTCCGCCCTGCCTGCCTCCTGGCGCCCCTCCTGGTTCATCCAGGCCACGTTCGCCTGCCACGCGGTGGCCCTGGCCGTGGTGTGGTGGCAGCCGCTCTGGGCGCTGGTGGCGGTGCTCGCCAACCATGGGCTCATCGTGGCCGCCACGCTCTGGCCCCGCAGCCAGTGGTTCGGCCCCAACCTGGTCCGCCTGCCCGAGGCGTCGCGGCTGCGCGGCGAGGTCGCCATCACGATCGACGATGGCCCCGATCCGGCGGTGACGCCGCAGGTGCTGGATCTGCTGGCGGCCGCCGGCGTGCGGGCGAGCTTCTTCTGCATTGCCGATCAGGTGGCCGCGCACCCCGCGCTGGCGCGCGAGATCGCCGCCCGGGGCCACGACATCCAGAACCACACCGCTTCGCACCGCCACAGCTTTTCCTTCCTCGGCCGGCGAGGGTATGCGGCGGAGCTGGAGCGCGCGCAGCGCCTGATCGAATCCGTCACCGGGCAGCGGCCCCGCTGCTTCCGCGCTCCGGCGGGTTTTCGCAATCCTTTCCTGGCCCCGGTGCTCGCCCGCCTGGACCTGGCGCTCGTGACCTGGAGCCGACGTGGCTTCGACACCCGCGAGGCCGAGCCGCAACGCGTGCTGCAGCGGCTGACGCGATCACTGAACGCCGGCGACATCCTGCTGCTGCACGACGGGCACGCGGCCCGCACGGCCGAGGGCGAGCCGGTCATCCTGCAGGTGCTGCCGGGCTTGCTCGAGCGCTGCCGGGCCGCCGGCCTGCGGCCGGTGCGCTTGACCGACGCGCTGACCGAGGCGAGAGCCCATGGATAAGGCCTGGCAGACCCTTCATGAACGGGCCTGCTGGCCCTATCGCGGGGCTGGCCGCTTCGCGTGGCACTTTGCCCGCGGCAAGCTGGCCCGCGATCCGGTCTTTCGGGCCATGCTCAGCCGGGGGCTCGTGCCCGCCCACGCGCGCGTGCTCGACCTGGGCTGTGGTCAGGGCCTGCTCGCCAGCCTGCTCGCGGCGGTCGACCAGCACCATCGGGATCACGGCTGGCCCGCCGATTGGGCGCAGCCGCCGGTCCAGGCTCGCTACACGGGCGTCGAGCTGATGCCGCGCGACGTGGAGCGCGCGCGCGCCGCCTTCGCGTCGTCGGGCTTCGATGCGGCGGTGCTCTGCGCGGATATCCGCCAGGTGCCGCTGCCGGCCAGTGACGTGGTGGTGATCCTCGACGTGCTGCACTACTTCCCCCATGCGGCCCAGGCCGAGCTGCTGCAACGCGTGCGTCATGCCCTGGGTCCCGCGGGCCGCCTGCTGCTTCGCATCGGCGACTCGTCGGATCGCCGGCGGTTTCGCGTCAGCCAATGGGTGGACCGCACGGTCACCCGGGTGCGCGGGCACCGCGTCACGCCGACCTTCTGCCGCCCGCTGGAAGAGTGGCGCCAGCTGCTGGAGGGGTTGAACTTCCGCGTGCAGAGCCTGCCGATGAGCCGGGGCACGCCCTTCGCCAACGTGCTGCTGGTGGCCGACCTCGGCGCGCGGCCCGGAGAGACGACATGAACCGTTGGCCGGTGGCCACCTACACGATGACCAGCGCCCTGGGGCGCGGGAACGGGGCGCATGCCGATGCCCTGCGCGCCGGCCACAGCGGCCTTCGGCTGCAGCGCTTCGAGATGGCGCAGTTCGACGCCTGGCTGGGGCTGGTGGACGGGGTCGACGACGAGGCTCTGCCCGGGCCGCTGAGCGCCTTCGATTGCCGCAACAACCGGCTGGCGTGGATGGGCCTGCAGACCGACGGATTCGCCGAAGTGGTCCAGGCGGCCGCGGCGAGGCACGGCGCTCACCGCATCGGGGTGTTCGTTGGCACCAGCACCTCGGGCATCCTGCAGACCGAACTGGCGTATCGCGAGCGGGATCCGGCCACTGGGGCCCTGCCTTCCTGGCACGACTACGCGCACACCCACAACACGGCGTCGGTGGCTCGCTTCACCCAGCAGGCCCTGGGCCTCGCCGGCCCGGCCTGGGCCGTATCGACCGCCTGCTCTTCGGGCGCCAAGGTTTTCGGCGCCGCCGCACGCCTGCTCGCCCTGGGCGTGATCGATGCGGCAGTCGTCGGCGGCGTGGACAGCTTGTGCCTGACGACGCTGTACGGCTTCAACTCGCTCGAGCTGCTGTCGCCCGATGTCTGCCGGCCCTGGGACGGGTCGCGCAAGGGGCTGTCGCTGGGCGAGGCGGCGGCTTTTGCGCTGCTGGAGCGGGATTCCGCGGCGCCGGCCGCCTGGCTGCTGGGCGTCGGCGAAAGCAGCGACGGCTACCACATGAGCACGCCCTTGCCGGATGGCGCGGGCGCGGCGGCTGCCATGCGGCAGGCGCTCGACCAGGCCGGCCTCGACTCGGTCGACTACCTCAACCTGCACGGCACGGCCACGCCCAACAACGATTCGGCCGAGGACCAGGCGGTGCGCGCGGTGATGGGCGCCGACACGCCTTGCAGCTCCACTAAAGGGGCGACCGGCCACACGCTCGGCGCCGCCGGTGCGCTGGAGGCGGGGCTGTCGATGCTGGCACTGCGGCAGGGCTGGATGCCGGGCGGGATCACCTTGCAGACACGCGATCCGCAGTTGACCGCGAACTATCTCGCCCAGGGACGCGCCGCGACACTGCGCACGGTCGCCAGCAATTCATTCGGCTTTGGCGGCTCCAACGCCTGCCTCGTCTTTGGAGCAGCGGCATGAGCCCCGCCCGGCCGCCCGTAGGGGCTCATTCCCTCTTGGAGGGACCGGGCCGCAGGCCCGAGGGTGCACCAGTGAGCGCCGCCCGGCCGCCCGCAGGGGCTCATTCCCTCTTGGAGGGACCGGGCCGCAGGCCCGAGGGTGCACCAGTGAACGGCGTGCTCTCCGTCCGGGTGCTGGGTGTGGGGATCCTGGGTCCGGGGCTGACGGGCTGGGTGCAGGCGGCGGCCTGCATCGCCGAACCGCAGGCCTGGGTCAGCGCAACCACCACGCTGCCCGTCCCTGGGCGGCTGCCGGCCGCCGAGCGCCGGCGGGCCGGCTCGCTGGTGAAGCTCTCGCTCGGCGTGGCCGACCAGGCGCTCGAGATGGCGGCCGCCGGCGGTCATGTCGTCGACGTGGCGGGCCTGGCCACGGTCTTCACCTCGTCCAGCGGCGACACCCTGAACTGCCACGCGATGTGCGAGGCGCTGGCGACGCCGGAGCGGGCGGTGTCGCCGACGCGGTTCACGAATTCGGTCCACAACGCGACCGCAGGGTACTGGCACATCGCCACCGCTTCGCGGGCGGCATCGACCAGCCTGTGCGGCTTCGACGCCAGCCTGGCCGCCGGCCTGCTCGAGGCCGCGGCGCAGGTCACTGCCACGTCACAGGGGGTCCTGCTGGTCGCGTCCGACATTCCCTATGCGCCGTCCTTGCAGCCGCAACGGCCCATGCCCGATGCGTTCGGCGTGGCACTGCTGCTGGGGCCGTCCGGTGCGGGCGGCGCATCGACGGCGACGCTGCATATCGCGTCGGCAACGCCGGGCGAGACGATCACCTCCTGCGCGGCTTCCGACCTGGAGGCCCTGCGTCGTGGTATTCCGGCGGCAGGCGTGCTGCCGCTGATCGAGGCCATGGCCCTGCGGCGAGACGCACGCGTGGTGCTCGAGGGGCTGGGGACGCACCGGCTCGCCGTGGACGTGTCCGCATGAACCACCCTGCGTCAAGCTCCGACCGCTTTGAGGGCGCCCGGTCCCTCTCGGAAAGGCCCGGCCGCATGTCCGAGGGCGCACCGTTGAGCCTGGCTGGCACTCCCGACGAACGCCATCCCGCCACGCCGGCTACGCTGGACCACGCCGGCATCGCCGCGCGGGTGCCGCACCACGGCACCATGTGCCTGCTGGATCGCCTGCTCGCCTGGACGGATGACAGCGTCACCTGCAGTGCCCTCGGCCATCGTGATCCGGCTCATCCCCTGCGCAGCGAGAGCGGCCTGCTGGCGGCGCACGCCATCGAGTACGCCGCGCAGGCCATGGCCCTGCATGGCGCGCTGCGCGCGGAGGCTGCTGGCGCGGCCGCCGGCCCGGTGCCCGGCTACCTGGCCAGCGCCCGGGGCGTGCGCCTGGGCCGCTGGCGGATGGACGACGCGCCCGGCCCCCTGCGCATCGAGGCCGAGCGCATCGCCGGCGACGCCCGCCAGCTGCTCTACGGCTTTCGCGTGACCGACGCTGCAGGTGCATGCCTGGCGGAGGGCCGGGCGACCGTCGTGCTCAACACGCCACTGCGGCCTGCGGCCACGATGCCATGACGATGAACCTGCAAGGCAGGCGCTGCCTGATCACGGGCGCCAGCGGCGCGCTGGGGGCGGCGATGGCCAGGCGGCTGGCTCGCGAAGGCGCGCACCTGCTGCTGCACGCCAACAGCCGGATCGAGACGGCTCAGGCTCTTGCGGAAGAGATTCGCGCGGCAGGCGGCGCAGCGCAGGCGCTGGCCTTCGACGTGACCGACGGACCGGCCGCCCAGGCCGCCTGCGAGGCCTTGCTGGCCGATGGGCCGGTGCAGGTGATCATCAACAACGCCGGCATCCACGACGACGCCGTCTTCCCCGGCATGCGCGCCGAGCAGTGGCACCGGGTCATCGACGTGTCGCTGGACGGATTCTTCAACGTCACGCGTCCGCTGCTGCTGCCGATGCTGCGCACGCGCTGGGGACGCGTCATCAACATCTCGTCGGTCGCCGCCATCATGGGCAACCGCGGCCAGGTGAACTACGCCGCGGCGAAGGGCGCGCTCAACAGCGCCACCAAGGCGCTCTCGCTCGAGGTCGCCGGCCGCGGCGTGACGGTCAACGCCATCGCCCCGGGCATCATCGAGTCGCCCATGACTGGCGCGGTCTTCGATGCCAAGGCCGTGGCGGCGCTGGTGCCCGCGGGGCGTGCCGGCACGCCGGATGAAGTGGCCGCGCTCGCCGCCTTCCTGGCCGGGCCGGAGGCCGGCTACATCACCGGCCAGGTCATCTCGATCAACGGCGGGATGGTCTGAAGGCGGCTCAGGCCTGGAAGGGTGGCCGGCCGGTGAGGCGGCGCCAGGCGAGCAGCGGCAGGCGCAGCACGAATTCGAGCACCAGCCGCGTGTGCATCCAGGTGAGGAGCACGTTGTCGCGGCCGTAGTGGAAGTGCGAGACGCCGCCCTCGGCCGCGCTGAGGTACTTGACCGGCGCATCGGCGTTGATGGGCTTGACGCCGCGCCAGGCCAGGCGCACGACGGCCTCGGTGTCGAAGTCGAAGCGGCGCATCCACGGCTGGCGGCGCATCACCGCGATCAGCTCGTCGATGGGGTAGACGCGAAAGCCGTAGAGCGAGTCGCCGATGCCGGCGCCGAGGGTCTCGAGATTGGTCCACCCGTTGGAGATCTTGCGGCCGCGCACCCGCAGCAAGGGGGCGCTGGCATCGAAGACCGGCCGGCCCAGGATCATCGCCTCGGGGCGCTCCGCCGCGGCCTTCATGAACGATGGAATGAGCGACGCCGGGTGCTGGCCGTCGGAGTCCATCGTCAGCGCCTGGCGAAAGCCGGCCGCCCGCGCCTGCTGCAGCCCGTGCAGGACGGCTGCACCCTTGCCCTGGTTCTGCGGCAACACGAGGAGCCTGACCCCGGCGTCGCCGGCCACGGCCTGGGCCAGGAGGCGGTCGCTGCCGTCGGTGCTGCCGTCGATCACCACCCACACCGGGTTCCACTGGGCGCGGGCGGCCAGGACCGTCTCGACCAGCTTGGGGCCGGTGTTGTAGCTGGGGATCAGCACCAGCTGGCGTTCGGAGGGCGTCGTTGGAGGGCTCATGGGGCGGGCGAAGGGCCGCCCAGCTCCTGGGCGATGTAGGCCTCGATCTGGCGCAACTGGGCGGCGGGATCTTCGGCCGGCTCGAAGCGCCGGCCCAGGCGCACCGAGAACTCGATCGGCAGCGGTGGCAGCCGCCACAGCGGCCAGCCCTTGCCGAGGTAGGGCGAGCGGGTGTCGATGATGACCGTCTGGATGGGCGCACCGGCCATCTTGGCGATGACGGTGAAGCCCGGGCGGAAGGGGTTGATCGGCCGCCTGGTGGTGCGCGTGCCCTCGGGGAAGAGCACCAGCTGGCCGCCCGCCTTGAGGTCGGCCACCGCCTGTCGCACCATGCCCAGCGGCGAATCGTTGCGGATGTAGCGGGCCAGGCGTGCGCCCGTGCCGAGGAAGGGGTTGCGGGCCAGGCTGGCCTTCATCACGCAGGCACTGCGCGGCAGGTGCGCGACGAGCATCAGCGCGTCCAGCATGCTGGGGTGGTTGGCCACCACGATCAACCCCGGTTCGTCACGCAGCGGATCCAGCGCGGCTGCGTTCATCCGCAGCAGCCCCGAAGCGTTGGCGATCTTCCAGAACAGGCCGTAGCCGCGGGAGATGCCGGCACGGCCGATCTCCAGGCCGCGCTGGCGGGGCAGCAGCGGATACAGCACCATCGCGATCAGGTTCCAGCCCAGCGACATCAGGCCGAGCAGCAGCAGTTGCAACCAGAGCAGGACGAGCATCAAGGGGCGCAGCAGCCAGTGGTTCATCGCCATCCGGCCCTCACGGCTCCTGTGCCACGAGCCGGGACGAACGGGCGAAGATCCAGCTGACGGCGATGCCGGCCGAGAACTGGTGTCGGTCGCGTACCAGGGGACTGTCGATCACGCCGTGACCAGCGACCTCGTCATGGCGCACGAACATGCCCATCCACCAGTTGCCGAACTGGCGCGACAGGGCCGCGGTGGCCTGCCAGCCCTCGTAGCCGGCCCCGGCGCGGAAGGCCGGCCGGCCGACGGTGGCGTCGCCCGGGCGCACGGTGTAGAAGTAGTCGTGGTAGCGCCGGTCGCCGAACAGCGGGCCCGCGAGCAGGCCGACGTTCCAGTCGCCCACGGTCTGGTCGAGGTTGAGGTGCGGCGCGCTGACCCACCCGACATGGCGCGGGGAGGACTCGACGGTGAAGACGCTGCGCACCGGCCAGCGGAAGTCGAGCTTGTGGTTTTCGCCGCGGGCCAGGGTGTAGGTCCAGGCCGGGCCGATCTCCACCGTGGGCGACAGGTCGGCCATGCCCTGGCGCGCCCGATTGTCCTCGCTGTCGGTCGGGGCGCTGGCCGCGAAGCTCAGGTTCAGCTCGCTGCGCTCGGTATCGAACAAGGTGGCGCGGGCGCCGTCACGGTCGGCCTTGAACAGGTCGCCCCGGTAGATCACGTAGGGGACCGGCAGCCACCAGGTGGTCGACTGGTCGGACCCGCGGTAGTGCGGCATGGTCAGCAGGCCGGCACCCATGCCGAGCTCCCACAGCGGCTTGTCCTCGGCGTGCGCGGACTGCAGGGCCAGGCAAGCGATGCCGATCCCGATCGCCAGCCGGCCGGGCTGGCGCGACCTGCGCGACGCCGTCACGCCAGTTCCCCGGGTGCGGTGGCGTGGGCCTCGATCTCCACCAGCAGGTCGCCGCGGCAGATGTCGGCCTGGAGGTAGATGGCCTGGTGAGCTGCGTGCGAATCTGCACCGACGGCCGCCTCGAAGCGGCGCCGGACCTCTTCCACATCCGTGGCATGGCGGACGTAGATGGTGCAGGTCATGGACGGCAGCTCGAAGCGGGCGCTGCCTCGTTCGTGTGCTGCGCCGATCACGGCCTCGAGGTTGCGCAAGGTCTCTTCCGTCTGGGCCTTCACATCGCCCGGGTGGACGCTCGCGCTGCCGACGATGCTGGCGGTGCCCGAGATCAGCAAGGTCAGCTGGCCCGCGCAGACGGGCAGCAGCACCGCGCGCGAGAAGGTGGGCGTGCGCGGGCCGAACTCGGACGGATAGCGCCAGGCAGGCACCTGGCGAGGGTTCTCCAGCGGCCGCGGTGGCGTGCGACCGGCCAGGAAGCGGACCCGGAACACGCCGTCGTCATGGGTGCCCAGCGCGCATGCGGCGGGCGCGCCCGCGAAGGCGTCTCGCCGGGCGTCCAGGAAGGCCTGTTGGCGCCCGAGGTTGAACTGCCGGTAGCGCTCCAGGCCCGACTGCTCGCGGTTGATGGCGGGCAGGTAGTTCCACAGGCGCACCAGGTGCGGCGTGCCGGCCGCCTCCAGGGCGCCGAAGATGCCGGTGTAGGCCTGCTGGGCCAGCTCGGCGAGCCCGGCTTCGGCCTGCTCGGGCGTGCTGTCGTAGGCGCCGAAGAGCCATTGGCCATCGGTGTGCCAGCGAACCGGGCCGAGCTCGTCGTGGCGGATGCCTGGCCCGGCCGCCCATCCATCGAGCTCGTCTGCATTGGCCGACAGGCGGCGAAATCCGACGCCCGTGGTCATCGGTGCTGCATCCGCCTGCGGCGCCTGGTAGCCCACGCCGCCCAGCCAGCGGCCCTCTCGAAGCAGCGCGGCGACCTGTGCCGGATTCGTGATGCGCAGCGCCCTCAGCGCCGGGTGAGGAGGAGAGCCACTCATGCCGTGCCCTCCATCACGTTCTCGCCCTGGGTCGGGCCCACGTCGCGGATGTTGGCGCGGCGCCGGCGCCAGACGCTGAAGCTGCGCAACGGATGCATGAGCTGCGAGACGTAGTAGATGAACTTGAACGCCAGGATGGAACGCCAGATCGGCGTGCGGCCGAAGATGTCGCCGGCCAGCAGCGAGAGCACCGCGTCCTTCACCCTCATGGGGTTGGCGGGGTACATGAACAGGTCGCGGATGGTCGGGTTGGTGATGCGGAAGATGAACCACCCGAAGATCCTCGGCCCGTCGAGCAGCAGCTTCGTGTAGCGCTGCCGGGCGGCGGCGGCTTCGGCCGGGCGGTCCAGCGTGGCGGCGACGAGCTCCGTCACGGCGAAGGCGCTGTTCATCGCCAGGTACACGCCGGAGGAGAACACCGGATCGACGAAGGCGAACGCGTCGCCGACGAGGGCAAAGCGATCGCCACAGCATTCGGTGCCCGTGTAGGAGTAGTTGCCCGTGGCATGCACGGCGTCACCGACCAGGGTGGCGTTCGCCAGCCTTGCCTGCAACTGCGGACACAGGGCGATCGTGTCGGCGAAGAACTCCTTCAGCGGCTTGTCGCGCGACTTCAGGTAGTGCGGCCAGCACACCGCGCCGATGCTCGTGGTGCCATCGGCCAGCGGGATGAACCAGAACCAGCCGTGCTGGAACCAGAAGATGCTGATGTTGCCTTCCTGCTTGCCGGGCAGCCGCTCCGCACCGGTGAAGTGGCCGTAGAGCGCGGCGCTGTTGTGCTCCGGCATCTTGCGTTTGGTCCTGCGCAGGCCGGCCAGGAGGGCATCGCGGCCGGTGGCGTCGATCACGTAGCGCGCGCGCCAGCGGCGCTCGCTACCGTCGTCCAGCCGCGTCTGCACCCAAGCACCTTCATCGTCGAAGCTCACCTCGCGCACGCGGCAACCCTCGATCGTCTCGGCTCCGCACGCTCCGGCGTGGCGGAACATCAGCTCGTCGAGATCGGACCGGCGCACCTGCCATGAGTAGGGCATGGACTTGTCCCAGGCGTCCGCGAATTCCAGGAAGCTGCGGTGCTCGTGATCGGGCGAGACGAACTCGATGCCCCACTTGGGCATGCCGATCTTTGCCACCTCTTCGCGCAGGCCCAGCTTGTCGAACAAGGCCACGTTGGCGGGCAGCAGCGACTCGCCGATGTGAAAGCGGGGGTGATGCGCCTTCTCGGCCATCACGACGCGTCGCCCCTGTCGGGCCAGCAGCATCGCGGCCGTGGAGCCGCCCGGGCCGCCGCCGATGACGAAGACGTCGCAGTCGGCGTGGTCAGGGGGGAGGGCGTGCGGTGGTTTCGAGCTGTCCGGCGGCGTCATGCGGCGGCGATGGGCTTGGTCGCGGTGTACTCTGAAAAGACGCCGAGTTCGACATGGCGCTTCACGTCGGTGAACCCTGCGTTGGCCAGGGCCTCCATCACCGCGTCGGGCGGGATGCAGGCCTCGATCGTGTCCCAGTAGTAGCGCCACAGCTTCGGCGTCTCGGCGCCGCGGCTGACGAACCAGGCCGCCGCGGGCACCAGCAACCTCATGTAGGCCTTGAGCAGCCAGGCGCCCCAGCGCGACGCCGGCTTGGTGATCTCGAGGATCAGCAAGCGGCCGCCAGGCTTGAGTGCGCGGTGGAATTCGGCGAAGGCCGGACGCACATCGCTCAGGTGCCGCAATGCGTAGCCCATGCTGAGGAAGTCGGCGCTGGCGTCGGGCCTCGGCAGCTTTTCGGCAAAGCCCTGCAGCAGTTCGATGCCGGGCAGATGGGCCTGGCTGAGCATGCCGGGACTGGGGTCGACGCCCACCAGCGATCCGCTCGGGCCGACGATGGTGAGCGCCTCGCGGGCGACGAGGCCGGTGCCGGTCCCCACGTCGAGCACCCGGGCGCCCTCTTTCAGACCTGCACGCTGCAGGGCCTGGCGCCGATACCACGGCCCGGTGCCGAAGGCGAGGATGCGTTCGATGCGGTCGTAATCGACCGCCGTGCCGTCGAAGATCGCCTGCACGAAGGCGCGGTGCTGTTCCTTGCTTTCGTAATAGCGGGTCAGCGTGCCGTGCGGCCGCAATCCGTCCTGCGAGGGGGGCGTCGTGCTCATCCGTGGATTATCGCCGGCCCGGTGTGGGGTTCGAGGAGGGGATACTCCCCCTAACGCATGGAAGGGCAGTGGGCTCATGGGTGAAGGGATCAGGGCGCTGCGCATCCTGGCGGGCCCGTCGGCGAGGGCGCAGCTGCGCGAGCGAGGGTTGCGTCCGCAGGATGTGCGAGTGATCCCTGCAGCGGCCGGCGGCCCGAAGGGACTTGCACTGAATCCGCTGGACCGCTACCTGTTCGGCCACTGGCTGCCGCGATCGAGCCACACCGTGCATCTCGTCGGCGCCTCGATCGGCGCGTGGCGCATGGCGGCGGCGTGCCTGGGCGATGCCGATCACGCCCTTCAACGTCTGGCCGAGGACTACATCCAGAGCGACTATTCGCGCGCCGACGGGCAGACCCCCACGGCTCGTTCGGTGAGCCAGGATTTCGCGGACACCCTGCACCGCCATTTCGATGGCCGCCAGGCCGATCTGCTGGCCCATCCGCACTGGCGCCTGCACGTGGTGACCAGCCGGGGGCGGCACCTGCTTCGACGCGAGGGCCGCTTCAGCACCCCGTTGGGCTTCATGACCGCCTTCGCCGCCAACGCGGTGTCCCGGCGAGCGCTCGGCGGCTGGATGGAGCGGGTCGTGTTCTCCGACGGGCGTGATGCCCTGCCGCTGCCCCTGACCGATTTCCGCACGCGCACCGTCCGCCTCGATGCCGGCAACCTGGTGCCGGCCGTGATGGCCAGTTGCTCCATCCCCTTCTGGATGCAGGCCGTGCACGACATCCCCGGGGCCCCGCCGGGGGCCTACTGGGATGGCGGCATCACCGACTATCACCTCCATTGGCGCTACGACGGCCTGGGGGACGGCCTCGCCCTGTATCCGCACTTCCAGGCGGCCGTGGTGCCGGGCTGGCTGGACAAGTCGCTTCGCCACCGGCACCGGGCCACGCCCGCGCTGGACCGCCTCGTCGTGCTGGCGCCGAACCCGGCCTGGGTGGAGACCTTGCCGGGCGGCAAGCTGCCCGATCGGGGTGATTTCAAGCGCTACGGGACGGATGTGAAAGCCCGCCAGGCGGCCTGGCGGGGCGCCGTCTCGCAAGGGCAACGGCTGGCAGACGAGTTCGCGGACCTCGTGGAATCGAGCTCGTCGATCGAGGCCGAAGCCCTGTAGTTGTCCACGAGCAGGCCCCTGGACTTAGAATCGAAGCTTCCACACCAGCACCAAGAGCAGGAAAGGCAGCACGGGTTATGACACCGCGAACTACGACCTCTGGAGTTGATTCCTAGTCGGCCGCGGCTCGTTCGAACACGTTCTTACTTTCCCTCACACGAAGCGCGGCCACCTTGCCGCGCTTTTTGTTTTGGACTTCCCATGATCAAGATCTCTTTGCCCGACGGTTCCCAACGCGAGTACCCGGGCCCGCTCACGGTGGCCGACGTCGCCGCCTCGATCGGCCCCGGCCTGGCCAAGGCGGCGCTGGGCGGCCGCATCGGCCACGGCGCCGAAGCCAGGCTGGTGGACACGAGCCATCGCATCGAAGCCGACGCGGCCCTGGCCATCGTGACGGACAAGGATGCCGAAGGTCTGGACCTGATCCGCCACTCCACGGCGCACCTGCTGGCCTATGCGGTGAAGGAGCTCTTTCCCGAGGCCCAGGTGACGATCGGCCCGGTCATCGACAACGGCTTCTTCTACGATTTCTCCTACAAGCGCCCGTTCACGCCCGAGGATCTGGCGGCCATCGAGGCCAAGATGGTCGAGCTGGCGAAGAAGGACGAGAAGGTCGAGCGCCGGGTGTTGCCGCGCGACGAGGCGGTGGCCTATTTCGCCGGCATGGGCGAGCACTACAAGGCCGAGATCATCGGCTCCATCCCGCCGGGCGAGGACGTGTCGCTCTACCGCGAGGGGACGTTCGAGGATCTCTGCCGCGGCCCGCACGTGCCGTCCACGGGCAAGCTCAAGCACTTCAAGCTGATGAAGGTGGCCGGCGCCTACTGGCGGGGCGATCATCGCAACGAGATGCTCCAGCGCATCTACGGCACGGCCTGGGCCAGCAAGGAGGATCTGCAGAAGTACCTGACGATGCTGGAGGAGGCCGAGAAGCGTGACCACCGGCGCCTGGGCCGCGAGCTCGACCTGTTCCACATCGACGAGCACTCGCCCGGCACGGTCTTCTGGCATCCCAAGGGATGGGCGGTCTGGCAGTGCGTCGAGCAGTACATGCGGCAGGTCTACCGCGACAACGACTACCTAGAGGTCAAGGGTCCGCAGATCCTCGACAAGTCGCTGTGGGAGAAGACGGGCCACTGGCAGAAGTACCGCGAGAACATGTTCACGACGGAGTCGGAGAAGCGCGACTACGCCATCAAGCCGATGAACTGCCCGGGTCACATCCTGATCTTCAAGCAGGGCATCAAGAGCTACCGCGACCTGCCGCTGCGCTACGGTGAGTTCGGCCAGTGCCACCGAAACGAACCGACGGGCGGGCTGCACGGCATCATGCGGGTGCGCGGCTTCACGCAGGACGACGGCCATATCTTCTGCACGGAAGACATGATCCTGGACGAGTGCGTGGCCTACACGGCGCTGCTGCAGAAGGTCTACGCCGACTTCGGGTTCCAGGACATCCTCTACAAGATCGCCACGCGGCCAGAGCAGCGCATTGGCTCGGACGAGAGCTGGGACAAGGCCGAGCACGCGCTGATGGAGTCGCTGCGCCGCTCGGGCTGCGAGTTCGTCGTCTCGCCCGGCGACGGCGCCTTCTACGGCCCCAAGATCGAGTACACGCTCAAGGACGCCCTCGGCCGCGAATGGCAGTGCGGCACGATGCAGGTCGACTTCTTCATGGCCGAGCGCCTGGGCGCCGAGTACGTGGCCGAATCGGGCGAGCGCAAGACGCCGGTGATGCTGCACCGGGCCATCGTCGGCAGCCTGGAGCGCTTCATCGGCATCCTGATCGAACAGCACGCGGGGGCCCTGCCGGCGTGGCTGGCGCCGGTCCAGGTGGTGGTCTCGTCCATCACCGAAGCACAGGCCGATTACGTCGAATCCGTGGTCAAAACGCTGAGAAAACAAGGAGTTAGGGCCGAGGGTGATTTGCGCAACCAGAAGATCACGTTTAAAATACGCGAGCATTCGTTGCAAAAGGTCCCGTACATCCTCGTCGTAGGCGACAAGGAAAAGGCAAGCGGGGCCGTCGCGGTGCGCGCCCGAGGCAACCAGGATCTGGGCGTGATGTCCCTCGCAGACTTCCAGTCGAAGCTCGCAGGCGACATTGCGGCCAAGCTCTGAGGTTTTGCCTCGGTTTTCGTTCGCCGAACGTTTTTGTCGGGTCCTGCCCTTGCCTCAGGACCTGTTTAAGGGGTTTGAACCATCGCTACCTTTGCCGACCGTCGGATGCCCAACGTCGAGCGCAAGCATCGACTCAACCGCGAAATCATGGCCCCGAATGTGCGCCTGAATGACGTCAACAACGAGCCGCTCGGCATCGTGAGCATTCAGGATGCGCTGAGGATGGCTGGTGAAGCCGACGTGGACCTGGTCGAGATTGCCGCCCAAGCCGATCCGCCGGTCTGCCGGTTGATGGACTACGGCAAGTTCAAGTACCAGGAGCAAAAGCGCGCCGCCGAAGCGAAGTCCAAGCAGAAGGTCATCGAAGTCAAGGAAGTCAAGTTCCGGCCCGGCACCGATGAGGGCGACTACGCGATCAAGATGCGCAACCTGCGCCGCTTCATCGCGGAGGACGGGGACAAGGGCAAGGTGACGCTGCGGTTCCGCGGCCGTGAGATCACCCACCAGGACATCGGCATGCGCCTGCTGGAGCGCATCCGAGACGAACTGTCCGACGTGGCACTGGTCGAGCACATGCCCAAGCTGGAAGGCCGCCAGATGATCATGGTCCTGGCGCCGAAGAAGAAGTAGCGGTCGTTGCGACCCGAGAATTGAAGGATTCGCCCGGCGGTTGGTCGCCGCCGGGATGAAGAGAGAAGCCTGGCAGGCCCGTCAAGCGTCGCCGAACCCTCGGTGGCCGCCCAGCCTAGGCAATTGATAAGGAGCAGTCATGCCCAAGATGAAGACCAAGAGCGGGGCCAAGAAGCGCTTCCGCGTCCGTCCGGGTGGCACCGTCAAGCGCGGTCAGGCGTACAAGCGCCACATCCTCACCAAGAAGAGCACGAAGACCAAGCGCCAGCTTCGCGGCGCCGCCAATGTGCACGAGACCAACATGGGCCACGTCGCTGCGATGCTGCCCTTCGCCGGTCTCTGATCTTCTGACGACGGACTGAAAGGAAAGCACAAATGCCTCGCGTCAAACGTGGTGTCACCGCCCGCGCCCGCCACAAGAAGATCCTGGCCCTGGCCAAGGGCTTCCGTGGTCGCCGCAAGAACGTCTTCCGCATCGCCAAGCAGGCGGTGATGAAGGCGGGCCAGTACGCCTACCGTGATCGCCGCACCAAGAAGCGCGTCTTCCGCCAGCTGTGGATCGCCCGTATCAACGCCGCCACGCGTGGTCTGGGCCTGACCTACAGCAAGTTCATCGCCGGCCTGAAGAAGGCCAACATCGACCTGGACCGCAAGGTCCTGTCGGACATGGCGATCAACGACCCGGCCGCTTTTGCGAGCATCGTCGACAAGGTGAAGGCCCAGCTGAGCTGATACCGTCGCATGCCCCGCGGGGCCTCGTCAGAGGCTTCCAGGGGCTGCACTGGCACTCCAAGGCCGTCACCTGCTGGTGCGGCCTTTTTTATTTCGCTTCTCATTCCCCATCCGGTTTCGCGCATGAACGACCTCGATCAACTGGTGGCTGCCGCCCGCGCCGATTTCGATGGTGCCGCCACACCCGCCGAGCTGGAGAACGCCAAGGCTCGCTACCTGGGCAAGTCCGGCCGCGTGACCGAGATGCTCAAGGGCCTGGCCGCCTTGACGGCTGAAGAGAAGAAGTCGCGCGGCGCCGAGATCAATCAAGCCAAGCAAGTCATCGAGGCCGCCCTCACCGCCAGCCGGGACAAGCTCGCCGCTGCCGAACTCGAAGCCCAGCTGAAGGCCGAGTCGCTGGATGTCACCTTGCCGGGTCGCCAGCGCGGTGCCGGCGGGCTGCATCCGGTGTCCCGCACGATGGAGCGCATCGAATCGATCTTCGGTTCGATGGGTTTCGATGTCGCGGACGGGCCGGAAATCGAGACGGACTGGATGAGCTTCACGGCGTTGAACAACCCCGAGAACCACCCGGCGCGGTCGATGCAGGACACCTTCTACGTCGACATGAAGGACGATGGCGGACGCTGGCTCAACCTGCGCCCGCACACCAGCCCGATGCAGGTGCGCTACGCGCGCGCCCACGCGGCGCGCCACGCCGAGGCCCTGGCGCGCGGCGAGGCCATGCCGGAGATCCGCGTCATCGCGCCGGGTCGCACCTACCGCGTGGACAGCGACGCGACCCACTCGCCCATGTTCCACCAGTGCGAGGGCCTGTGGATCGGCGAGAACGTCAGCTTCAAGGACCTGAAGGCGGTCTTCTCCGACTTTTTCCGGAACTTCTTCGAGACCGACGACCTGTCGATCCGCTTCCGGCCCTCGTTCTTCCCCTTCACCGAGCCTTCGGCCGAGGTCGACATCGCGTTTGCCCACGGGCCGCTGAAGGGTCGCTGGCTGGAAGTCGCCGGCTCCGGGCAGGTCCATCCGAACGTGGTGCGCAACTTCGGACTCGATCCCGAGCGCTACATCGGCTTCGCCTTCGGCATGGGGCCGGACCGGCTCACGATGCTGCGCTACGGCGTGAACGACCTGCGCCTGTTCTTCGACGGCGATTTGCGCTTCCTGTCGCAGTTCCAGTAAGAGCGCATCACTGCGCTGCCGCCCCGAGCACCAACGCCCGAAATCGTTTCCCATGCAATTCCCTGAATCCTGGTTGCGCGAGTTCTGCAACCCTGCCTTGAGCACCGCCGAGCTGGCTGACCTGCTGACCATGTCCGGCATGGAGGTCGAGGCGCTGGAGCCGGTGGCGCCCCCGTTCAGCGGCATCGTGGTGGCCGAGATCGTCGAGGCCGACCAGCATCCCAATGCCGACCGGCTGCGCGTTTGTCGCGTGGACGCCGGGCCGCACAGCAAGGATGGCCTGCTGCAGATCGTCTGCGGTGCGCCGAACGCGCGCGCGGGGATCCGCGTGCCGTTGGCGCTGGTGGGGGCCAAGCTGCCCCCCGGCGAGGACGGGCAGCCCTTCGAGATCAAGGTCGGCAAGCTTCGCGGGGTGGAAAGCTTCGGCATGCTGTGCTCGGCCCGCGAGCTCAAGCTGTCAACCGATCACGGCGGCCTGCTGGAACTGGCGGCAGATGCTCCCGTGGGGCAGGACATCCGCGAGCACCTGAAGCTCGACGACACGCTGTTCACGCTGAAGCTGACGCCCAACCTCGCGCACGGGCTGTCCGTGTACGGCATCGCGCGAGAAGTCTCGGCCCTGACGGGTACGCCGCTGAAGGTGCCGCATTTCGCCGCCGTATCGCCCGAGCATGACCAGCGCCTGGCGGTGAAGGTCGAGGCGGGCGACCTTTGCGGCCGCTTTTCCGGCCGTGTCGTGCGGGGCGTGAATCCGAAGGCCGTGACGCCGGCGTGGATGGTGGATCGCCTGGCCCGTTGCGGTCAGCGCAGCGTCTCGCCGCTCGTGGACATTTCCAACTACGTGATGTTCGAGTTCGGGCGGCCCTCGCACATCTTCGACCTGGACAAGATCCACGGCGGACTGACGGTGCGTTGGGGCCGGGCCGGCGAGAGCCTGAAGCTGCTCAATGGCAGCACGATCGAGCTGGACGAAAAGGTCGGCGTGATCGCCGACGACGTCCAGGTCGAGTCCCTGGCCGGCATCATGGGCGGCGATTCGACGGCCGTGTCGGACGACACCCGCAACATCTACATCGAAGCCGCCTTCTGGTGGCCTGACGCCGTGGCCGGCCGTTCGCGCCGCTACACGTTCTCGACCGATGCCGGCCACCGCTTCGAGCGTGGCGTCGATCCGGCGCTGACGGTCGAACACATCGAGCACATCACCCGCCTGGTGCAGGACATCTGCGGCGGCGAAGCCGGCCCCATGACCGACTGGCAAGGCGCATTGCCGCAGGCCAGGCCGGTCACCTTGAGGGTCGCGCGGGCCGCCAAGGTGATCGGCATGCCGGTCACGCAGGAGGAATGCGCCGGCGTGCTGCGCCGACTGGGTCTGGCGTTCACCGAAGGCGAGGGCGTGCTGACGGTGACGCCCCCGAGCTGGCGCTTCGACATCGCGATCGAGGAAGACCTGATCGAGGAGGTGGCGCGGGTGCTGGGCTACGAACGCCTGCCTTCGACGCCGCCGCTGGCGCCCGTGAGGGCGCGCGTGCGGTCGGAAGCCCAGCGCAGCCCTCACCAAGTGCGGCACGCCCTCGCCGCCCTGGGCTACCAGGAGACGATCAACTTCAGTTTCGTGGAGGCTCGCTGGGAGGAGGAACTGGCGGGCAACGCGGATCCGATTCGCGTGCTGAACCCGATCGCGGCGCCCCTTTCGGTCATGCGTTCCAGCCTCGTCGGCAGCCTGATCAACGTGCTGCGCTACAACCTCTCGCGCAAGGCCGCACGGGTGCGTGTCTTCGAGCTCGGCCGGGTGTTCCGCCGCGATGCGAGCGTGGCGGCGGACGACGGCACGGTCCAGGGCATTGCCCAGCCGCAGCGGGTCGGTGGCCTGGCATACGGGCCGGTCGCCACCCTGCAATGGGGGCAGAGCGACAAGCCGGCGGACTTCTTCGACATCAAGGGCGACGTCGAAGCGCTTCTGGCGCCGCGTCGGGCGCGGTACCTGGCTGCCGAGCACCCTGCGATGCACCCGGGCCGTTGCGCGGCAATCGAGCTGGACGGGCAGGTGATAGGGCATGTGGGCGAACTGCACCCGAAGTGGCGGCAGGCCTATGAACTGCCGCAGGCTCCGATGCTGTTCGAACTCGACCTGGCCGCGGTGCAGCGCAGGGATGTGCCTTTGGCGCAACCCGTGGCGCGTCAGCAGGCAGTTCATCGTGACCTCGCCCTGGTGGTCTCCGAGCGGGTCACGCACGAAGAGTTGATGGCCACGTTGAGTGCCGATGAGGCCGGCCTCGTGCGTCGCGCGACGCTGTTCGACATCTACAGGCCCGCCGCTGAAACGGTCGACATTCCAGCCGGCCACCGCAGCATGGCGGTACGGCTGGAACTGCTGGACGACGCGGCGACGCTCACCGAGGAACGGATCGAATCCGTGGTCTCGCAGGCCGTGGCGCGTGCGCAGTCCGCTCATGGTGCGCGGCTGCGCGCATGAACGCCGGACCCAACATGGCCCACGAACTTCCCGCCGAACCGACGGAGCCGGTTGAGTCGACCGAGCCTTCGGCCGCCTTGGACCGCGTGATCCTGCCGTCCCTCGAGACGCCCACGCTGACGAAGGCCGAGCTGGCCGAACTCCTCTTCGAGCGCCTGGGACTCAACAAGCGAGAGTCCAAGGACATGGTCGAGGCCTTCTTCGAGATCGTGAACGCAGCGCTCGTGCAAGGCACCGACGTCAAGCTCTCGGGCTTCGGCAATTTCGCCATCCGCCGCAAGGCTCCGCGCCCCGGCCGCAATCCGCGCACCGGTGAACCCATTCCGATCAAGGCACGAAACGTCGTGACTTTCCACGCAAGTCACAAGTTGAAAGCAATTGTTCAGGGCGACGTGCCCCCGGCGGAGGAGTTCGAGTAGAGTCTGAGCACTTCGCCGAAGCGCTTTGATTTCACAGGCTGAATTCCATGGACTCCGGGGCCTCCCGTTTGCCCGCCATTCCCGCCAAGCGCTACTTCACGATCGGTGAGGTGAGCGAGCTGTGCGGCGTCAAGCCGTACGTGCTGCGGTACTGGGAACAGGAGTTCACCCAGCTCAAGCCCATGAAGCGCCGGGGCAACCGGCGCTATTACCAGCACCACGAGGTCCTGCTGATCCGGCGTATCCGCGATCTGCTGTACGACCAGGGTTTCACCATCAGTGGCGCTCGCAATCGCTTGTCGGAAGCTCCGACGCCGGAGATCCACGTCGAAGACCAGCCTGTCACATCGCCAGCGCCTCACGCGGCCGTGGCGATGGCCGCACTGAACCATCACGGCGCCACGGCCGAGCTGCGCCTGCCGGTGCTGCCCGTCAACCCTAGCGTCGAGCAGATGCGCGACGAATTGTTGGCGATTCGCGACCTGCTCGAGATCTGACGCCGGCAGCGGCTATACTGCGAGCTTCGTCGGGGTGTAGCGCAGCCTGGTAGCGCACTTGCATGGGGTGCAAGGGGTCGCGAGTTCGAATCCCGCCACCCCGACCAACCAACAACAACGGGTTAGCAGCCAAGCGCTGCTAGCCCGTTTGTCTTTCCCGCGCATGTTCACGAGCCGCCAGTTCATCACCGCCGAGTCAGGCTTCGATTCGGCGCGCCACGTCCCTGGCTTGCCGCTCGCCCACCCCAGTCGGGGCCTGCATGGCCATGGCTTTCGAGCGCACGTGCGAGCCCTTCTGCCGGCCGGGTGGGCTTCATTTCCCGGGGCCGAGTCCCACGAGTTGGCCGAACACCTCCGGGCGGCCGTCGCTCCCCTGGACAAGGTGCTGCTGAACGACCGCGTGGCCGATCCTGGCGACGTGTCGCTGGGGCGCTGGATCCTCGCGAGAGCCGAACTGCCACCGCTTGTACAACTGGGTGTTCGCAGCAGCTCCGCGAGCGGCGTGGAGCTGGGGGCCGGGGGCGAGGCCTGGGTCTGGCGCCGCTATGCCTTCCAGTCTGCGCATCGCCTGCCATACGTCGCGCTGGGACACAAATGCGGCCGCATGCACGGCCATGGTTTCGAGGCGGTGGTGATGGCCCGCATGGGTGATGGAGAGTCTTCCCACCTGGCCGCTGATCGGCTCGACGAGCACTGGGCGCCGCTGCATCACGCCTTGAACTATGCGTGCCTGAATGAGCTGCCCGGGTTGGAGAACCCGACGAGCGAGATCCTCTCGCGCTGGATCTGGGATCGCCTGTGCACACCAGTGCAAGGCCTGGCCTCGGTCAAGGTCTACGAGACTGCCTCATGCGGCGCGCACTACGATGGACAGGTCCATCGCATCTGGAAGGATTTCCACATCGACAGCGCCCTGCGGCTGCGCCACGCCCCAGAGGGCCATCCGCTGGCGCGTCTGCATGGCCACACCTGGACGCTGCGCCTGCATGTGTGTGCGCCGCTGGATGCGTTGCGCGGCTGGGCGCTCGACTTCGGCGAAGTGAAGGAGAAGTTCCGGCCGGTGTTCAAGGCGCTGGATCACCACGCCTTGCACGAACACCTGCCCGACCTGCCCGATTGCGATCCGGCCACCGTCTCGTCCTGGGTCCTGGCGCAGGCTCGCACCGTGCTGCCGGCCGTCGATCGGGTCGACCTGTTCGACAGCAACGGCGTCGGCGCCATCGCGTGTGCCGGTGAAGTCCTTCCCCGTCCCGGGCTTTGAGCATTCGGCGATGACCTACTCGGTGAAGGAAATCTTCTACACGCTGCAAGGCGAGGGCGCCCAGACCGGGCGCGCGGCCGTCTTCTGCCGCTTTGCCGGCTGCAACCTGTGGAGCGGCCGCGAGGCCGATCGGGCCAGCGCGACCTGCCGCTTCTGCGACACCGATTTCGTCGGCACCAATGGCATCGGCGGTGGCAAATTCGAAAGCGCCGAAGCCCTGGCCGCCGCGGTGGCGTCGACCTGGCGGGCGCCCCCGGATGCCGGTGGCCGACCGATGGTGGTCTGCACCGGGGGCGAGCCCTTGCTGCAGCTGGATGAAGAGCTGGTGGCCGCCTTCCACGCGCACGGTTTCGAGGTGGCCGTCGAGACCAACGGTACCCAGCCGGCGCCGAAAGGCCTGGACTGGATCTGCGTCAGTCCCAAGGCCGACGCGCCACTCGTGTTGACGGCCGGCGATGAACTGAAGCTGGTCTATCCCCAGACGCAGGCCTTGCCCGAGCGGTTCTCGAAGATGGCGTTCAGGCACTTCTTCCTGCAACCGATGGATGGGCCGCAGCGAGCGCAGAACACGCAGCTGGCGATCGACTACTGCATGAGTCACCCGCAGTGGCGCCTGGGCATCCAGACGCACAAGGTGGTCGGCATCGACTGAGTCGGGCTCAGTCGCTCGGCTCGTCGTCCATCGGGTCCAGCAGGAAGAAGTTCGGCCGGATGCGGCCGCGCAGGCGCACCTGCTGACCTTCGAGCGCCTCGAGCACGGGATCCCGCATGGCATTGCCCCCTGGGCGCCGCAGGACGCGATAGCTGCCGTCGGCCAGCACGAGCACCATGCCTTCGTGGGCGCTCTTGCTGCCTTGCCCGAGCGGGCGTTTCTCGACGCGGCCTTCGAGCACCACGCGGTCGTCATCAGCGGGAATGGAGGCGGCGCACATGCAGCAATTGACCTTCTTCCTCGGTGGCCACGATGGCCACCAGTCGAACCACGCGCTGCTCGGCCTCGATGACCGGGCGGCGCCCCTTGATCACGTGCACGCGGCGTGCGTGCCCCGATGACGCATCGCGTCCTCGCGGGCGGATCTCGAAACTCAGGTGGACCAGATCTTCGCGCAGCCCCGACTCGCGTCTCAACGCCTCGAGCACGGAGGCGACCTTGTCGGCCGGAGCGCGATCGCTTGCCTTCAGCGCCGGCAGCGACTTGCCGAGGTTGCGCCCTTCGCGCTCCAGCCGTTCACGGCGCAGGTTGCGCACGGTGCGATCCTGGCTGCCGGCGAAGGCCTTGCGGAAGGCCTTGGTCTGGGTCAGCGAATGGGCGCTCATGGCCACCGGCTGGGCCGACGGATCGCCCAGGAGGTAGAACTGCATCAGCGTCTTGAGGTCGTAGGGGTCGAGATGGGTGCGGGCGCCGGCGAACTTCTGCCTTGCCTCGAGCGTGGCACGGCCCAGCGAGGAGCCGCCCAGCACCTGCTGGATGAAGTACTGGCAGATCAGGTCGGCGGCCCCGTTGCCTTCGCAGGGGCCATACGCGATCGTCGTGCTGCCGAACACGCCGGCGGCACCGTCTTCCAGGTAGGCCAGCGCGATGCCCTTTTCGCCGCCGGCATCGGCCGGGTCGTACAACTGCGCGCCATAACAGCATTCGGCGGCGACGACGGTGCCAGCGCTCACCTTGCCGGCCAGCAGCCTGGCGCGATGGGCGACCGGGAATTCCTCGACATCGGGCGGCTGGCCGTAGTACTCGGGCGCGCTGTCGCCGCCGTGGCAGTTGATGAAGTGGATTCGCGGCGCCAGCTGGCGAGCACCCCAACGCGGACCGCGCGGCGGCGAGGTCAGCAGGTCGTCCGCGTGGCCGAAGGTGTTGGTCAGGCTCAGGGCGGTCGATTTCTCCCACGCCTGGGCGCTCAGGCCGAAGCTGCCCTGGTAGTCGGCCCGGGGACGAGGCTTGGCGCGGGCCGCCGCGTTGATCAGTCGTGTGAGCAGCATGGGCTGGCGGGCGCCTATCAGGTCCGGCAGCCGTCCGACCACGCGCGTCGGGCCGAGGAAGCGATTGGCATCGGTTCCGTAGGGCGCCTCGCAGGCGTAGGGCAGGTCGCTGGGCACGTGGCGGTCTCCATCGCCGTCCGCTCCGCTGTAGGCCGGATTGACGATCGGAACCATGGGCATCACGTCGGGCCCCCCCAGCAGGACGATGTAGTGCGGCTGCAGCACGGCGGCGATTCGATCGATGGCCGCCTTGACGGCACGTGCATCGGGTATCGCCGGCGCCGGGCCTCCATAGGGCGCCATGGCGGCCGCGGCGTCCAGATGGATCACCTCGGTGGCGAGGCCCCGGCGCTTGTCGGCAGACACGAGGGCGCGCAATGCTCTTGCGATCCGTGCCATTCCCTCGTCGCCATACTTGGACAGCAAAGCCGCCTGCATCGCGAGCACGACCTTGTCGATCGCCATCGGAGCCTCCGTGCCATGGGGTAGGGAAGTCGATTGTGGGGGTCGCGGCCCGTGGCGTGCAATCTTTGCGTCAGGTGATGTGCCGCCAGGCGATCGGTCAGGCGGCGTCGGTGCCGGCCGGGGGCCCGGCCGCGGGCCGGAGTTCATCGACACGAAGCCCTTCCTTCAGCAGCGCGTGGCGCAGCCAATCGGGGTGCGCGCCCTGTCCGTCCCAGGTTTCGCCCGACACGGGGTGACGGTATTTGACCGGCAAGGGACCGAGCGGTGGAGAAGGTATCTCAGGCTCGGGCGTCGGGGCCGTGAGGTCATCTACCGTGATGCCCCAGAATTCCATCAGGGCCTCGATTCGGGCCAATACGGCCGCACGCTCGCGCTTGCTCAATGCGGCAGGCCTGGCAGACGAATCGGCCCAGATTTCGTTGGCATCCGGAACCTCGGGTGCGTTCGATGAGGGATCTTGGTCAGGCATCGGTGGCCAGTGCAGGGCGCGATGGCGGAGCCCCTGGCACGATCATAGGGCCCGAAACGACCGCGGCCGCCAGGGGTGGCGGCCGCGGGCCTTGGATCAGGACTGGGTGGCGTCCAATTCCTTGCAGGATGGCGAACACACTGCCTGTGCCTTGCCCAGCAGCTTGCGGGACTTCAGCTGAGCGCGCGGGCGGTGCTTGCCACAGAGAAAACACGACATGGTGGCGGCGCCGAAGGCGCCTGTCGCGGAAAAGGGCGAACCCGCCACTTTCGAGCGGTAACGCAAACCTCCTGCGTCGATGGAGGTCTTGGGGTCATCCTTGGCCAGGGTAAGCTCCTTTGACTGACAGAATCAAAACGACGAGCGGGTGTCGCATTCCCTCGAATCGTCTTGAATTCGCCGAGGGGGATGCGTTGGCTCCGCCAACGCGACATTATCGCCGATCGGGCAAGTCCGAGCTGGGCCAGGTGTCACCTTCCCTCGAAGGCCACGAATCGGGCGCAGATAATGCGCCGTTTGCCCCACCTCATGCCGATGTCTCGCCGCCCGTCCAAGACGACCGCTGACCATGTTTCGCCCTGCGAAGTGCAGAGGTCTGCGGTCGCGTGAGCCCGCAGCGCATCCTCGTCGTGCGCCTGAGCGCCATCGGCGACGTGGTGATGGCCTCCGGGCTCATCCCGGCGTTGCGCGCGGCGTGGCCGCAGGCACGGATCGACTGGCTGACCGAGCCGGCCACGGTGCCCTTGCTGCGCCACCATCCGGACCTGAACGAGGTCATCACCTGGCCGCGTGCCGAGTGGCAGCGTCTTTGGCGTGAAAGGCGACTGGCCTCGTTGTGGAGTGCCATCCGGCGCTTTCGTGCCGACTTGCGGGGACGCCGCTTCGACCTCGTGCTCGACGCCCAGGGGCTGCTGAAGAGCGGACTGCTGGCGTGGATGACGGGCGCACCGCGAAGGGTGGGCCTGCTGTCGCGCGAAGGCAGCCAATGGCTGATGACCGAGCGTGTCGGCGCGCCGCCGGGCGATGACCCGCGGATGAGTCACGAGTACCGCGACCTGGCGGACTACCTCGGCGCACCCGCCGGCAGCTTCAGGCTGGCCCTTGCGGTGGGGGACGCGCCGCGCCAGGTCGCCCGCGCCGCCCTGGCCGAGGCGGGCATTCCCGCCGCGCCGGCAGGCCGGTACGTCGTCCTGGCCCCTTTCACCACCCGGCCCCAGAAGCATTGGTTCGAGGACCGGTGGTCCGGCCTGGCGGGCGCCGTTCGGGCGGAGGGCTTGATCCCCGTGCTTCTGGGCGGGCCGGGCGACCGCGAGGCCTCGGAGCGCATCGCGGCGGGGAACCCTTCGATCGTCAATCTGGCGGGCCGGCTCAAGCTGGACGAGACGGTGGCGGCGATCGCGGATGCCTGCCTGCTCGTGGGCGTGGATACCGGCTTGACCCACATGGGCACGGCGCTGAACGTCCCGACCGTCGCTCTCTTCGGCTCCACGCGCCCCTACCTGGACGCCTTGTCCCCGCGCACCGCCGTCCTGTACCAGGCGCTGGATTGCTCGCCGTGCAGGCGCCATCCGACCTGCGGTGGCGCCTATCACTGCATGCGTCATTGGACGGTGGATCTGGTCATGGCGGCCGCGCGTCGGCTGATCCCGGCCGCCGGCGGCAGATGAAAGTCCTGCACGTCGAAGCCGGGATGCACCTGTACGGCGGCGCCCTGCAGGTCGTCTTCCTGATGCGAGGACTGGCCGCCCGAGGGGTCGACGTGGCGCTGGCCTGCCCACGCGACAGTGCCATCGCCTCGGCCGTGCGCGAGTTGCGACTGCCGGTGCACGAGATTGCCATGCGGGGCGACGCCGATGTCGGCCTTGTGCCGAGGCTCAAGCGCTTGCTCCGCACCGTTCAGCCGGACCTGTTGCATCTTCACAGCCGGCGCGGCTGCGACACCTGGGGCGCGATCGCAGGCCGCCTGCATGGCGTGCCGGTCGTGCTGAGCCGCCGCGTGGACAACCCCGAGCCCCGCTGGTGGGCGGCGCTGAAGTACCGGCTGCCCGGCCACGTCGTCACCATCTCGCAGGGCATCAGGGACGTGCTGCTCGCCGAAGGCGTGCCGCCCGCCCGCCTCAGTTGCGTGCCGAGCGCGGTCGACACGACCCAGTACCGGCCGGCTCGCGAGGAGGCGCGCTCCGCGCTGGCTCAGGCCTTCGGCCTGCGGCCCGATGCCCTGGTGATCGGCATGGCCGCCCAGTTCATCGAACGCAAGGGGCACGCGACCCTGCTGGATGCGCTGCCGGAGGTGTTCGCCAGGCACCCGTCGGCACGCGTGCTGCTGTTCGGCCAGGGGCCGCTGGTGGAGTCGGTGCGGGCTCGAATCGATGCCGAGCCTGCGCTGCGGGAGCGGGTCCAGCTGACGGGCTTCCGGGACGACCTCGACCGCCTGCTGCCCGGGCTCGATCTCCTGGCCCACCCGGCGTTCATGGAGGGCCTGGGCGTGGCGCTGCTGCAGGCCGCGGCCTGCGGCGTGCCCAT
Source organism: Ideonella flava (assembly GCF_051857595.1). Taxonomy (NCBI): domain Bacteria; kingdom Pseudomonadati; phylum Pseudomonadota; class Betaproteobacteria; order Burkholderiales; family Sphaerotilaceae; genus Ideonella; species Ideonella flava. The sequence goes on along the minus strand of NZ_JBPZHD010000009.1, from coordinate 276,252 downwards.
CGTCGGCGGGCGGGCCGGTGGCATACCGGAGATCGTTCAGCCGGGCCTCAACGGAGAGCTGGTCGAACCGGGGGATGCGGTCGGGCTGGCCACGGCACTGAACAGGCTTCTCGACTCCCCTGTGCTGCGTGCGCGCATGGGTGCAGCCGGGCGCGAGTGGGTGGAGCGGCATTTCTCGATCGACGCGATGGTCGAGGGCAACCTGGCCGTCTACCGTGAGTTGCTGGAGCGACGGCGATGATCCACGCGGCCGTCTACTTCGTTGCGTCGCCATTGCACTACCTGGCCGCGAGGCGAGTCGCACTGGACCATGAGGCAGGTGCGCGGCAGGTATTGGTGTGCTATCGCCCGAGCCTGGTGAACATGATCCGGCGGGAAGACTGGGACGCGGTGGTTCTCATGCCGTGGCCACGCTTCGATCCGCTGCCCGGCGCGTTCGGCCGCCTTCGGCGGACCTTGGCCAACCTGTCCGAGGTGGCACGGGCCGTTGGTCCTGCGGACTCGCTGCACCTGCACAGCCCGGTCTACGACACCGAGGCGATCAACTACTTTCTCCATGCCTTGCCGCGGTTGACCGGCGCGGCGCGCTGGCGCGCGCGTATCCTCCCCGACGGCTTGCTGAACCTGCAACGCCATCCGCTGAGCTTCGTCAAGCGACTCGCTCAACATGTGCGTGGCCTGCGCCGCCTGGCCAGCCCGCTGCTGCGCTACACGCCATTCGGCGGCGATCGCATCGGCGCCGATGCGCCCTTTGTCGACCGCGTCTACGTGCTCGACGCGTTTCCGCATCCCTACGACCCGGCCAAGGCCATACGGCTGGCTCCGTTGGTGCAGGGCGCCCCCGGCCGCGCCGCGCCGCGGCGCGCGCTCGTGGTGGGGCAGCCGCTGGTGGCGGTGGGGCTGCTGAGCGAGGCGGAGCGGGCCATCGTGGCCGAGCGTGTCGACGAGTGGCTGGCCGGGATGGGCTTGTCAGAGGTGCATTACAAGGCCCATCCGCGTGAATCGGGGATGGGGGGGCTGAGGCGTCCGCGCTATCAGTCGCTGTCCATCGACGAGCCGCTCGAGGCCTATCTTGCCCGCGAGCCCTACTCAGTCGTCGTGGGCTGCTGCTCCACGGCGCTGTACACCGCGCGCCAGATCTGCGGCGCCGGCACGCGTATCGCCGCCTTCGGCGTGGAGCAGGTTCGCTTCAAGACCCTTGACGCGCGCGACAATGCGCTTTCGCTGATGCGCCAGCTCGACATCGAACTCCATTGAAGCCATGACCGACCAGTTCAGCCTGAACGGCAAGTCCATCCTCATCACCGGCGGCACCGGCTCGTTCGGCAAGCAGTACGTACGCACCATCCTCGCTCACCATCGGCCCAAGCGCGTCGTCGTCTATTCGCGCGACGAGCTCAAGCAGTTCGAGATGCAGCAGGAGTTCACCGCCCCGGAGATGAGGTGGTTCCTCGGCGATGTGCGCGACGCCGAGCGCATGAAGCAGGCGATGCGAGGCATAGACGTCGTGATCCACGCCGCCGCGCTGAAGCAGGTGCCTGCAGCCGAGTACAACCCGATGGAATGCATCAAGACGAACGTGCACGGCGCCGAGAACGTGATCCTCGCGGCACTGGAGAACAACGTCGACAAGGTCATCGCGCTGTCGACCGACAAGGCAGCCAATCCGATCAACCTGTATGGCGCGACCAAGCTCGCGTCGGACAAGCTCTTCGTCGCCGCCAACAACATGGTGGGGGACAGGCGCACGCGCTTTTCCGTCGTGCGCTATGGCAACGTGGTCGGCTCGCGCGGCTCGGTCGTGCCGTTCTTCCGCAAGCTGGTGGCCGATGGCGCAAAGGAGCTGCCCATCACGCACCCTGACATGACCCGCTTCTGGATCACGCTCCAGGGCGGGGTGGACCTGGTGCTGAAATGCTTCCACCGGATGCACGGCGGCGAGATCTACGTCCCACGCATCCCTTCGATCCGCATCACCGACCTGGCTCATGCGATCGCGCCCGAGCTCCCGACCCGGGTCATCGGGATCCGCCCCGGAGAGAAGCTGCACGAGATCATGTGCCCGGCCGACGACTCGCACCTCACGCTGGCGTTCGCCGACCACTACGTCATCGGTCCGAGCATCCGCTTTCACGATGCCGAGATCGACTACAGCACGAACAGGCTCGGCGAGACCGGCACGCCGGTGCCCATGGGCTTCGAATACAACTCGGGCAACAACGCGCACTTCCTTGATGTCGAGGGCATCCGGGCCATGAACGTGGAGGCGGGTGCATGATCCCGTATGGCCGGCAGGATGTGACCGAGGCCGACATCGCCGCGGTCAGCGTAGTGCTGCGTTCCGACTTCCTGACGCAAGGCCCGGAGGTTCCGCGCTTCGAGGCCGCGCTGGCCGAAGCCTGTGGTGCGAAACACGCCGTCGCGGTGAACAGCGCCACCTCGGCGCTGCACATAGCCTGCATGGCCTTGGGCCTGGGGCCGGCAGACCTGCTGTGGACGTCGCCCAACACCTTTGTCGCCTCCGCCAACTGTGGCCGCTATTGCGGTGCCGAGGTCGATTTCGTCGACGTGGAGCCTGAGACCGGCAACATGAGCGCCGAGGCCCTGCAGGAGAAGCTCCAACAAGCTGCCGCTGCCGGGCGCCTGCCCAAGGTCGTCGTTCCTGTGCACTTCGCCGGCCACAGCTGCGACATGGCGGCCATCCACGCCTTGGGGCAGCGCTACGGCTTTCGCATCATCGAGGATGCTTCGCACGCGGTGGGCGGTCGCTATCGTGGTGAGCCGGTGGGCAACTGCCGCTACAGCGACATCACCGTGCTGAGCTTCCACCCCGTCAAGATCGTGACCACCGCCGAGGGCGGTGCCGCATTGACTCAGGACGATTCCCTCGCCCAGTCGCTGCAGCGACTGCGCACCCACGGCATCACGCGCGATGCGGCGCAGATGCATGGCGAATCCGAAGGGCCTTGGTGGTACGAGCAAGTCGAGCTCGGCTACAACTACCGGCTGACCGACCTTCATGCGGCGCTGGGCCGCAGCCAGCTCGACCGGCTGCAGGAGTATGTCGAGCGGCGGATCGAGCTCGTGCAGCGCTACGACGAGCTGCTGGCCGGCCTGCCGTTGAAGCGGCCGGGCCGGCGGCAGGACACGCGCTCGGCCTGGCACCTGTACGTGATCCGCGTCGACGAGGCCGCCGGTGCGCCCCCCCGACGCGTGGTCTTCGACCGGCTCCGCGCGGCCGGCATCGGCGTCAACGTGCACTACATCCCGGTGCATTGGCAGCCTTACTACCGCGCGCTGGGTTTCCGGCGCGGGGACTTCCCGCAGGCCGAGGCGCACTACGCGGATGCCATCAGCCTGCCTATGTTCCCGCTGCTGAGCGAAGCCGCCCAGGACGAGGTGGTCGCCGCGGTGCGTGCGGCGCTGGCTGCCTGAGGTCCTTGCGCGATGAAGCGGTTGGCCGTGATACCCGCCCGAGGCGGCAGCAAGCGCATCCCGCGCAAGAACCTGCGCGAGTTCGCGGGCCGGCCGATCATCGCCCACTCGATCCAGGCGGCGCGCGACAGCGGCTTGTTCGACGTGGTGCTGGTCTCGACCGACGACGAGGAGATCGCCTCTGTCGCGCGAGCCCAGGGTGCGGACGTTCCCTTCCTGCGTCCGAAAGCACTCGCCGACGACCACACCGGCACCCAGGCGGTCGTCAAGCAGGCGATCGAAGCGGTGGCCGCCTGGCGCTCCAGTCCCGAACAGGTGTGCTGCCTTTATGCCACCGCACCATTCGTGCGCGCGGCGGACCTCGCTGCCGGACTGGCATCGCTGGACACGAGCGGCGCCGACTTCGCCTTCAGCGTGACGAGCTTCGCCTTCCCCATCCAGCGGGCGCTGCGGCTCGGTGCCGACGGCCGCGTCGGCATGATGTGGCCTGAGCACATGGCGACCCGCTCGCAGGATCTGGAGCATGCCTGGCATGACGCCGGCCAGTTCTACTGGGGCCGGGCCGAAGCGTTCCTCGCAGGTGTGCCGCTGTATTCGAACGCAGCCGTCGCCGTGCCGTTGCCGCGCCACCGCGTGCAGGACATCGACACCGAAGAGGACTGGCGCCGGGCCGAGTTGATGTTCCAGGTGCTGCAGGCCGAAGGATGAAGGTCGCGTTTCGCGTCGACGCGAGCGAGCGCATCGGCTCGGGCCACCTGGTGCGATGCGCGACGCTGGCGGATGCGCTGCGGCAGCGGGGTGCAGAGGTCCTGTTCCTGTGCCGCGCCCTCCCGCCCGCTTGGGGCGAGTGGCTGGCCAGCCAAGGGTGGCCATGGGCGGATCTGGGGCCGGCCTCGAAGACGTGCTCGGCCGAGGCGGGCGACCCCGGTCATGCGCATTGGCTCGGCACCGACTGGCAGACCGACGCGGCGGAGACGGCGCGAGTGCTCGGGGACGAGCGATGGGATGCATTGGTGGTGGACCACTACGCGCTCGATGCACGCTGGGAGCGCCGATTGCGCGCGAACGCACTGCGACTGCTGGCGATCGACGACCTCGCGGACCGGACCCACGACGTCGACCTGCTGCTCGATCCGAACCTCTACGACGACATGGCGCACCGCTACGTCGGCCTGGTGCCCCCCGGCACCCGTCAGTTGCTGGGCCCGCGCTTCGCGTTGCTTCGACCGGAGTTCGCAGCAGCACGCCAGGCCATGGCACCGCGGGGCGACGAGGTGAAGCGGGTGCTGGTCTTCTTCGGCGGTTTCGACGCCCGCAACGCGACGGGCCGCGTGCTCGAAGCGCTCGACGAATTGCGTCGATCCGGCATCGCGCCGTTCGCCGTCGATGCAGTGATCGGCGCGTTGCATCCGGCTCGCGAAGCCTTGAGTGCCTTTTGTCGCGGGCGCGAGGGATGGACCTGCCATGTGCAGACCGACCGCATGGCCGAGCTGATGGCGCGGGCCGATGTGGCGGTCGGCGCGGGCGGTGGCGCCACTTGGGAACGGTGTGCGCTCGGCTTGCCGACACTCGCGGTGGCTCAGGCCGACAACCAGGTCGAGCAGGTGGCCACGGCCGCGCGCGCCGGCCTGTTGTGCGCCCCCCAGCTGCGTGACGAAGCCAGCGTGGCCGCCTGGCGCATCCCGATCGAGGCCCTGTGGTTCGATCCTGTGCGCCGTGCGCGGGTGGGCTCTGCCGGCGTTGCGCTCGTCGACGGCCTTGGCGCGCGGCGCGTCGCACAGCACTTGTGTCGCCCGGCACTCACCGTGCGACGGGCCACGGCAGCCGACAGTGCCTTCGTACATTCGGGCCGCAACGCGGAAAGCGTGCGCCGCGTATCGCGCTCCACAACGCCCATCGCCTGGGTCGATCATCAGCGCTGGTACGACTCGGTGCTCGCGGATCGGCGCCGGGAGCTGCTCGTCGGCTGCCTGGGCGAGGAGCCGGTCGGGGTATTGCGTTACGACCTGGACGCCGACGGCCGGCGTGCCGAGGTCTCTCTCTATCTCGCACCGGGCCGCGAGGGCCACGGCCTGGGGCCCGAATTGCTCTGCGCCGCCGAGGCGTGGTTGCGCCGCGAGCGGCCCGAGGTGCGAACGCTGGTGGCCGAGGTTCTTTCCGGCAACCGCGCGTCCATCCATCTTTTCGAGCAGGACGGCTATGCCGCCTGCTCGCAGCATTTCGAGAAGGGCCTGAACCCATGAACCGCAGCCAAGCCACCCTCCGGATCGGCGACCGTGTCGTCGGCCCCGGGCACCGCCCGTTCGTCATTGCCGAGATGTCCGGCAACCACAACCAGTCGCTGGAGCGCGCACTGTCGATCGTGGACGCCGCCGCCAATGCGGGCGCGCATGCGCTGAAGATCCAGACCTACACCGCCGACACGATGACGCTGGACGTGGATGACGACGCCTTCCGCATCACCGATCAGGGCAGCCTCTGGAAGGGCAAGTCGCTGCACAAGCTCTACGACGAGGCGCACACCCCGTGGGAATGGCACCAGCCGATCTTCGAGCGCGCCCGGCAGCGCGGCATGCTCGCCTTCAGCACGCCCTTCGACGAGAGCGCCGTCGATTTCCTGGAGACGCTGGGCGTGCCCTGCTACAAGATCGCGTCGTTCGAGAACACCGACCTCCCGCTGATCCGCCGCGTGGCCAAGACAGGCAAGCCGATGATCGTGTCCACCGGCATGGCTTCGGTGGGCGAGCTGGCCGAGACGGTGGAGGCGATCCGCGGGGCCGGCTGCGAGGATTTCGTGCTGCTCAAGTGCACCAGCACCTACCCCGCGTCGCCCGAGTGCACCAACGTCGCCACGATCCCCCACATGCGGGAACTGTTCGGCTGCCAGGTCGGCCTGTCGGACCACACGATGGGCGTGGGCGTGGCCGTGGCGGCGGTGGCGCTCGGGGCGACGGTGGTGGAGAAGCATTTCACGCTGGCACGCGCCGACGGCGGCGTCGATTCGAGCTTCTCGCTCGAGCCGGCCGAGATGGCCGCGCTCGTCGTCGAGACGGAGCGCGCGTGGCAAGGGCTGGGTCAGGTGAGCTATGGAGTCCAGTCCGCGCAGGAGAAGAAGTCGCTTGCCTTCCGCCGTTCGCTCTACGTCGTGCGCGATCTCGCCGCCGGCGAGGTCCTGACCGCGGACGCGGTGCGCGCAATCCGGCCCGGCTTTGGCCTGCCGCCGAAGCATCAGGAGGCGGTGATCGGCCGGCACGTGCGGCACGCCGTCAAGAGAGGCACGCCTTTGTCCTGGGACCTGCTCGACTAAGGGCGACTCAGCACCTGGTGGACGCAGCCGGCCAGGTCATCGAAGGTGCCGTCGGACGCGACTTCCGCGCCGTCCTCGAGTTCGTGCCCGGAGCGGACGAGGTAGACGCGCCCGACGCCGGCGCTGCGGCCGGCTTGCGCGTCGGCGAGCTTGTCGCCGACGATCAGCGAAGCGGCCAGGTCGAGGTTCAGGTCCCGCGCAGCTCGCAGCAGCATGCCGGGCTGCGGCTTGCGGCATTCGCATGCGATGGCATAGGCGCCCACGCTGCCGCCGGGATGGTGGGGGCAGTGGAAGATGCCCGCAGGAGGACAGCCGGCTCGCTCCATCGCCCTCCGCATCTCCCGCGTCAACGCCTGGTAGTCATCCTCGGTGTAGTACCCCCTTGCAATGCCCGACTGGTTGGTCACGATGACCAAGGCATAGCCCGCTTCGTGCAACCGCCGCATGGCGTCCAGCGCCCCAGGCAGGAACTCGAAATCCTCCCACCGGTGCAGATAGCCGATGTCGCGATTGATGACGCCATCGCGGTCGAGAAAGGCAGCGCGACGTGGCATCTCGGTCAGGCGGTCAGCTCGTCGTAGCTGATGCTGGCGGTGCCGAACTTGCCGACCACCAGGCTGGCGGCGTGGTTGGCCCAGGGCACCGCATCGCGCAAGCTGACACCGCTGCCGACCAACGCCGCCAGCGTCGCGATGACCGTGTCTCCAGCGCCGGTCACGTCGAACACCTCGCGGGCTTCGGCCGGCACGTGGGCGGCGCCGGCATCGTCGAACAGCGTCATGCCCTCCTCGGAGCGCGTCAGGAGCAGAGCTTCGAGATGGAGATCGCTGCGCATCGATTGCGCCTTCGCGGCCAGCTGCGTCTCGTCGCGCCAGGGCCCGGTGATCTGGGCGAGTTCGCCGCGATTGGGCGTCAGCAGGGTCGAGCCGGCGTATCGCTGGTAATCGTGGCCCTTGGGATCGACCAGGACCGGCTTGCCGGCCGCCCGGGCGAGTTCGATCATCCGCGGGATGTGGGCCAGGCCGCCCTTGCCATAGTCGGAGAAGACGATGGCATCGTGCCGTGGCAGCTCGGCCTCGAACGAGCTCAGCATCTGCGCCAGCACCTCGTGATCGGGCGAGTTCTCGAAATCGACCCGGATGAGCTGCTGCGACCGGCCGATCACGCGCAGCTTGACGATGGTCTTGAGCTGTGGGTCTTGGCCGATGGCGCTGCGGATGCGGTGCTCGGCGAGCAGTTGTTCCAGCTTCCGTGCGGGTTCGTCGTCGCCGACCACCGTCAGCAAGGTGGCCGCAGAGCCGAGCGACTGCGCGTTGACCGCCACGTTGGCGGCGCCCCCCAGGCGGTCTTCCTCGCGAGTGACGCGCACCACGGGCACCGGGGCCTCGGGCGAGATGCGGTCGACGGCGCCGAACCAGTAGCGGTCCAGCATCACGTCGCCGACGACCAGCACGCGACACGCCGCCAGCCGCTCGCGCGAGGGCAGGGCCACGCGGGCGTTCATGCCAGTCCGAGCTGCTGCTCGATCAGCCCGCAAAGCGTGTGGATCACCAGCAGGTGGGTTTCCTGGATGCGGGCAGTGACCCGGCTGGGCACGACGATCGCCACATCCGACAGACCCTTCAGGCGGCCCCCGTCGCGGCCGAGCAGCCCCACGACGCGGATGCCTGCATCGCGAGCGACCTCGGCGGCCTTCACGACGTTGGCCGAGTGGCCCGAGGTCGAGATGGCGAGCAGGGCATCACCGGGTCGACCCAAGGCCAGCAGCTGGCGCGAGAAGATGTCTTCGAAGCTGTAGTCGTTGCCGATGCAGGTCAGGGCCGAAGTGTCCGTGGTCAGGGCGATGCCGGCCAGCGGTTTTCGCTCGTGGATGAAGCGGCCGGTGAGCTCGGAGGCGATGTGCTGGGCATCCGCGGCCGAGCCGCCGTTGCCGCAGGCGAGAAGCTTGCCGTGGGCCCGCAGGGTGTCGGCGATGAGGGTGCCGGCCCGCAACACGTCCGCCTCTATGCAGCCGAGCTGCTGGAAGAGCTGAAGGTGCTCGGCGAGGTTGGCGGAAAAGAGACTGGGTGGGGCGGTGGTGTTCACAGTTCCTCCACGCGGCGCGGCGGGAAGCTGTCCCAGCTCAGGCAGCCGGGGCATTGCCAGAAATAGCGCTGCGCCTCGAAACCGCAGGCCGCGCATCGATACCGTTGCTGAGGCTTGGCGGCACGGGCAATCGCCTCGCCCACCGCCTCTGCCGCCTCGGAATTCCATTGCTCGACGGGCCGCGAGAGCACGGCCTGGGCCGCGCTCAGGGTGGGCTGCTGGCGAAGGTGGGGCAGCAAGCCGGGCTCGGCCGCCAGCTCGTGGCCGTCCAGGCGGGCCAGCGCGCGAAGCAGGTCGAGACCCGGCGCGTGCTCGTAGGCCGCGCGCAGGTGCTGACCAGCCACTTCGGCGTGACCCGCAGCCCGGGCACTGGCCGCGTAGTCGCTGGCGATCAGGGCGAAGGCGGGCAGGTCTCTCAACCTCAGGTCGTCCCAGGCGCCTAACGCCTCGGTGTGGCGGCCGGCCTTGGCCAGCCGCTGGCCCATCAGCAGCAAGGGCCTCGGTGCATGCGGTGCAACGGCACGGGCCTTGGCGAGCGCGGCATCGGCGGCTTGTGTCTGGCCCTTGGCGTCGGCCTCCTGGGCCAGTTCGCACCAGTGGTGGCCGATGCGGGTGCCGAAGGATCCGGTGCCGCTGCGCTCCAGCGCGGCGGCTGTCTCGGCGGCGGCAGACCAGTCGCGCGAACGCTCGTAGAGGTTCAGCAAGGCCAGTCGGGCTTCGGTCTCGAAGGCGGTGCCCTGCAGCGCCCGATAGGCCTGCTCGGCGCGGTCGAACAGGCCCGCCTTCATGAAATCTTGCGCCAACGCATGCTGGGCGCGATCACGCTCGCTGCTGGCCAGATCGGCCCGACCGAGCAGGTGCTGGTGGACGCGGACGGCCCGCTCGAACTCGCCGCGTCGTCGGAAGAGATTGCCCAGGGCGAAGTGCAGCTCGGAGGTCTCGGGATCGTGCTGCACGGCCTCGATGAAGGCATCGATCGCCTTGTCCTGCTGCTCGTTGAGCAGCAGGTTCAGGCCCTTGAAATACGCCTTGGGCGATTCGCGGTTCTCGCGCCTGAGCTGCCGCAGGTCCAGCCGCGAGGCCAGCCAGCCGAAGGCGAACGCCACCGGCACGGCCAGCAGCCACCAGTAGGGAAGGTCAAACTCCATCGGGAATCGCCGGCTGCCGGGACTCCTCGGCCTTGGGCGGCAAGGGCATGGGCTGGGTGTTCGCCGCCTCGGGGGCGTGCCTGCGGGCCAGGCGGCGGTGGCGCCACCAGCTGGGCGTCATCGCCAGGACCCCGAAGACGGTGCCCGCCGCGAAGGCGGCCAGCACGATGATCACCATCGGCGCGCTCCAGGCGTAGCCGAAGGCCCAGTTCACCGAGGCCGGCTGCTGGTTGTGCAGCGAGAAGGCGAACAACGAGAAAAAGATGAAGGCCCGGAACAGCCAGACGAGAAATCGCATCACGACCGATTCTAAGGAGGCGAGGTGTCCGCGCTGGCCCGTCCGCCCATGAAAAAAGGGCCCCGTGGGGCCCTCTTTGCCTGGACAGCGTCTGGGATCAGGGGCTCGGCGCCTCTTCCTTCGTTGCAGGGGCCTCGGCGACCGGCAGGCTGGCATCCACGCCTTCGCGCAGTGCCTTGCCGGGCTTGAAGTGAGGCACCAGCTTCTCGGGGATCGTCACCTGCTCGCCGCTGCGCGGGTTGCGTCCCACGCGTGGCGGGCGGCGGTTGATCGAGAAGCTGCCGAATCCACGGATCTCGATGCGGTGCCCGCGCGCCAGCGCGTCGGACATCGCATCGAGGATCGTCTTGACCGCGAACTCGGTGTCGCGTTGCGTCAGCTGGGCGAAGCGATCGGCCAGCTTGGCCACGAGATCCGAGCGGGTCATGGGAGCCCCCCGTCCGGCCAGGACGCCGGACGCTCCGCCGAGCGAACGCGGGCCGGCCTGGGGGAGACCCCGCGGCCGGCCCGCTGCGCCATCAACGGATGGTGGCGGCGCATCGGTGGATCAGCCGTTGTCCTTCTGGTTGTCCAGCTTGGCGCGCAGCAGGGCGCCCAGGCTGGTCGTGCCGGCCGTCTCGCGCTCGTTGGCCTGCGACAGGCGCTGCATGGCTTCCTGCTGGTCCGCCTGGTCCTTGGCCTTGATCGACAGCTGGATGTTGCGGGTCTTGCGGTCGACGTTGACGATCATCACCGAGACCTCGTCGCCTTCCTTCAGCACGTTGCGCGCATCTTCGACGCGGTCGCGGCTGATTTCGGAGGCCCGCAGGTAGCCCAGGACGTCGTCGGCGAGCTGCACTTCGGCGCCGCGCGGATCGACCGTCTTGACGACGCCCGTGACCAGCATGCCGCGGTCATTGACCGAGGTGAAGGTCGCGAACGGGTCGCCATCCAGCTGCTTGATGCCCAGCGAGATGCGCTCGCGCTCGACATCGATGCCCAGCACCACGGCCTCGACTTCCTGGCCCTTCTTGTAGTTGCGCACGGCGGTCTCGCCCGGCTCGTGCCAGGAGAGGTCCGACAGGTGCACCAGGCCGTCGATGCCGGCGGCCAGGCCCACGAAGACGCCGAAGTCGGTGATCGACTTGATCGGGCCCTTGACCTTGTCGCCGCGCTTGACGGTGGCCGAGAACTCTTCCCAGGGGTTGGCCTTGCACTGCTTCATGCCGAGGCTGATGCGGCGCTTGTCTTCGTCGATCTCCAGGACCATGACTTCGACTTCTTCGCCCAGGGTCACGACCTTGGACGGAGCGACGTTCTTGTTGGTCCAGTCCATCTCGGAGACGTGCACCAGGCCTTCGATGCCCGGCTCGATCTCGACGAAGGCACCGTAGTCGGCGATGTTGGTGACCTTGCCGAACAGGCGGGTGCCCGTCGGGTAGCGGCGGGCCACGCCCATCCAGGGATCGTCGCCCAGCTGCTTCAGGCCCAGCGAGACGCGGTTCTTCTCGGCGTCGAACTTCAGGACCTTCGCGGTCAGTTCCTGGCCGACCTGCACCACCTCGCTCGGGTGGCGCACGCGGCGCCAGGCCATGTCGGTGATGTGCAGCAGGCCGTCGATGCCACCCAGGTCGACGAACGCACCGTATTCGGTGATGTTCTTGACCACGCCGTGGACGATGGCGCCTTCGGACAGGGTCTCGAGGAGCTTGGCGCGTTCTTCGCCCATCGAGGCTTCGACCACGGCGCGACGCGACAACACGACGTTGTTGCGCTTGCGGTCGAGCTTGATGACCTTGAACTCCATGGTCTTGCCCTCGAACGGCGACATGTCCTTGACAGGACGCGTGTCGAGCAGCGAGCCGGGCAGGAAGGCGCGGATGCCGTTGACCAGGACGGTCAGGCCGCCCTTGACCTTGCCGGAGACGGTGCCGGTGACGAAGTCGCCGGATTCCAGCGCGGTTTCCAGGGCCAGCCACGAGGCCAGGCGCTTGGCCTTGTCGCGCGAGAGGATGGTGTCGCCGTAGCCGTTCTCGACGGCGTCGATGGCCACGGAGACGAAGTCGCCGACCTGGACTTCGATCTCGCCCGTGTCCGTCTTGAACTCATCGATCGGCACATAGGCTTCGCTCTTCAGGCCGGCATTGACGACCACGAAGCTGTGCTCGATGCGCACCACCTCGGCGGTGATGACTTCGCCGGAGCGCATTTCGGAGCGCTGCAGGCTCTCCTCGAACATGGCGGCGAACGATTCACCACCGCTGCTGTCGGCGACTTGGGTTTGGGACATTGAGGTTTCCTTGGGGCCGGCTTGCAAGGCGCCGGCTGCATGCGGTGCGTGACACCGCAGGGGTTAGGTTGACGAGTTCACCGCCCTCGATCGGCCCATTTGGAAAGGAGGCGAGCCTGGAGGGAAGGGCGATGGGCCCTGACGCCTTTCCGGCTTGCAACCGGATCGGCCTTGCCGTCCCGACCGGCAGGTCAGAACGGCTTGCGTTGCTGCCACCAGCCCAAGACCTGATCGATCGAGTCTTCGACCGACAGACTGGAGTTGTCCAGCAGCATCGCGTCTTCTGCCGGCTTCAAGGGCGCGACGGCGCGGCTTCTGTCGCGCTCGTCGCGCATCTGGATGTCTGCGCGAAGGTCTTCGATATTAGCCGGATTTCCCTTGGAAATCAACTGCTTATGGCGTCGCTGGGCGCGCGCTTCGACGCTGGCGGTGAGGAAGACCTTGAGGTCGGCATCCGGGAAGACGACGGTGCCCATGTCCCGCCCGTCGGCGACCAGCCCCGGGACCCGGCGAAAGCTCAGCTGCAGCCCGTGCAGGGCTTGGCGCACGCCCGGATGGACGGACACCCGCGAGGCCATGCCGCCGGTGGATTCGAGCCGGAGCGGGTCCGTGATGTCGCGCCCATTGAGAAACACATGGTGGCCGGTGAACCGCAGCTCCAGCCGGCCCGCCAGGGTGGCGAGGGCGGCTTCGTCCTCCAGCGAGATGCCGGCGTCCTGGGCAGCCAGCGCCGTGGCGCGGTACAGCGCCCCGGAATCGAGCAGGTGGTAGCCGAGCCTGGACGCCACCTCGGCGGCGAGCGTGCCCTTGCCGGACGCGGTGGGCCCGTCGACAGTGATCACTGGAACGCCGCCTGGTGTGGCGGCGACGAGGTCGAACAGGGCCTCGAAATAGTCGGGAAAGGTCTTGGCCACGCAGCGGGGATCCAGGATCCGCACCGGGCACCCGCTCCCGCCGGTCCCGGCCAGTGGGTTGAACGCCGCGAGCGATCCGCACATGGCCATGCGGTGATCGTCGTAAGTCTCGATCGCGGCGGCCTGCCAGCGCCTGGGCGGGCTGATCTCGATGAAGTCGGCGCCGTCCACGACCTTGGCTCCGAGCTTGCGCAGCTCGGCGGCCATGGCGTCGATTCGGTCGGTTTCCTTCACGCGCCAGCTGGCGATGCCGGTGAGGCGGCTGGTCCCGTCGGCGTAAAGCGCCATCATGGCCAGCGTCATGGCCGCGTCGGGGATGTGGTTGCAGTCGAGCGTGAGGGCGCGAAGAGGCCAGGCGCCCCGGCGCACCTGAAGCCAGCCGGGCCCGCCTTCGACTTCGGCCCCCATCGCGCGGGCCGCGTCCACGAAGCGGATGTCCCCCTGGATGGAGTCGAGGCCCACGCCTTCGATTCGCACCGGTGCTTCGGTGCCGGCGATGGCGCCGAGTGCGACGAAGTAGGAGGCCGATGAGGCATCGCCCTCGACGTGGATGCTTCCGGGCGAGCGGTATTGCGCGCCGCCGGGGATGACGAAGCGGGCGTAGCCGTCGCGCTGGACTTCGATCCCGAAGCGTCCCAGCAGCCGCAGCGTGATGTCGATGTAGGGCTTGGAGATGAGTTCTCCCTCGACCTCGATCGCGACCTCTGCCTGCGTGGCCACGAGCGGCAGGGCGAGCAACAGGGCGGTGAGGAATTGGCTCGAGACGTCTCCACGCACCCGGATGGGCGCGTCGGTGCGCAAGGCATGCACTGCCCCGTCGCCTACGCGCAGCGGCGGATAGCCGGCCCGACCGAGGTCGGCCACGGGGCAACCCAGTTGCCGCAGCGCATCGACCAGGTCGCCGATGGGCCGTTCATGCATGCGCGCCACGCCAGACAGCTCGAAGCGCCCGGCCTGGGTGGCCGCCAGCACGGCCAGGGCCGCGGTGAGCGGCCGCATGGCGGTCCCGGCGTTGCCGAGGAAGAGCTGCGCCTCGCGGGCATCCAGCCGGCCCCCCAGGCCCGTGACGTGCAGGACAGCGCCTTCGCGCCGCAGGCCACAGCCCAGCGCCTGCAGCGCATCCAGCATGACGCTGGTGTCATCGGAGTCGAGCAGGTCGTGGACCGCCGTCGTGCCGGCGGCGAGGCCCGCCAGCAAAAGCACGCGGTTCGAGATGCTCTTCGACCCGGGCAGGCGCACGGTGCCACTGGCACGAACAAACGGGGGGAGGTCGAGGAACGCGGTGCTGTACATGCGTGGCCGGCGGCTGCGGCGCCGGTTACTTCTTGGAGGGGCGGCCGGTGCCCATGCGCCAGTGGCTGCGGGTGTGCGAGACGCCGGTGATCAGTGCTTCGAGCGCTTCACCCTGGCAATCTCGCAGCACCTGCTCCAGCACGCCCAGGGCACCGCGAAACCGTTCGCTCTGCTTCAGGATCTCTTCGCGATTGGCGATGAGGATGTCGCGCCAGATGGCCGGATCGCTGGCGGCGATGCGGGTGAAATCGCGGAACCCCGGGCCGGCCAGCGACAGGAACTGCTCGCACTCCTTCTGCTGCAGGATGCCGGTGAAGTAGGCGAACGCCAGCAGGTGCGGCAGATGGCTGACGGCGGCGAAGGCCGCATCGTGGACCTCGGGCGACATCGACTGGACATGGCATCCCAGCGCGGCCCAGACGGCCTGCGCCTTCTCCACCAGCACCGGCGAGGTCTGCGCAATGGGCGTGAGGATGACCTGCCGGTCCTTGTACAGCTCTGCGTCGGCGTTCTGCACGCCCGCCAGCTCCTTGCCGGTGATGGGATGGGCCGGGACGAAGGCGGCGACCCGCTCCTTCAGCACGCGCCGGGCTGCATCGACGACGTCCCGCTTGGTGCTGCCGACGTCCATGAACAGGACGTCGGGATTCACCAGGTGGCGGATGGCGCGGAAGGTGATGTCGGTGGCCGCGACCGGCACGGCCAGCAGCACGATGTCCGAGCCGGAGACGGCGAGCAGCGCCGATTCGGCCGCCTGATCGATCACGCCCAGCTGGCGGGCCCGCTCGGTGGTCGACGGGGACTTGGAGTAGCCGATGACGCGCTCGACGAGGCCGGCCTGCTTCATGGCCAGCGCGAAGGAGCCTCCCATCAGCCCGCAGCCGATCAGCCCCAGCTGCTTGAACATCGTCGCCATCAGTGCACGTCCAGGGGATAAGTGCCGAGCACCTTGAAGAAGGCGCAGGCGTCGCGCAGTTCCTTCAGCGCGGTGCTGACGTGGGGATCGTCGGGGTGGCCCTGGAGGTCGATGTAGAAGTAGTACTCCCACTGGCCCGAGCGCGCCGGGCGCGACTCGAAGCGGCTCATCGACACGCCGTGCTTCTTCAAGGGCACGAGCATGTCGTGCACCGCCCCCGGCCGGTTGGTCACCGAGACGATCAGGCTGGTGCAGTCATGGCCCGAGGCCTTGGGGGCCGGGTGGCGATGGGGGTCGGTGACGATGGCGAAGCGGGTCCGGTTGTGCGGATCGTCCTGGATCGCCGGTGCCACCACGTGCAGGCCATATTCGCTGCTGGCCCGCACGCTGGCGATGGCTGCCATCTTCGGATCCTGCGCAGCCTGGCGCGCCCCTTCGGCGTTGCTGGCAACCGGCCGACGCTCGGCCTGCGGCAGGTGGTTCGACAGCCATCCGTGGCATTGCGCCAGCGCTTGGGGATGGGCGCACACGACCTCGATGCCGGCTAGCGAGTTCTCCTTGCGCAGCAGGTTCTGGCGCACGAAAAGACTGGTCTCGCCGATGATGAACAAAGGCGTCGTGAGCAGGATGTCGAGCGAGCGCGCGACGACGCCCTCGTTGGAATTCTCGACCGGCACCACGCCGAAATCCGCCGCGCCGGCGGACGTCATGGCGAAGACTTCGTCGATGCTGGCGCAAAGCACGCGCACGAGCGACGAGCCGAAGAAACCCAGCGCCGCTTCCTCGCTGAAGGTGCCGGCCGGGCCCAGGTAGGCGACGCGCGTCGGCGTCTCGAGCGCGCGGCACGCGGACATGATCTCTCGCCAGATCGGCGCGACGCTCTCCGTGCCCAGCGGGCCGGCATTGACCCCCTTCAGGCCATCGATCACCTGCGCCTCGCGCTCAGGGCGAAAGACGACGGAGCCTTCCTTCTTCTTCAGCGCGCCGACGGCCAGCGCCAGGCTCGCGCGCTTGTTCAACAGATCGAGCAGGGCGCGGTCGATCGCGTCGATCTGCTGTCGCAAGCCCAGCAGCTCGGGCTGGATGTTGATCTCGGTGGCACCGGGCGCGGCCGGCGGCGGCGCGGGTTGTTCAGCCATGGCGGCGGGCAAAGTCCTGCATGTAGCCGACCAGGGCCTGCACCCCGTCCAGCGGCATCGCGTTGTAGAGGGAGGCCCGCATGCCGCCGACGGACTTGTGGCCCTTGAGCTGCAGCAAGCCGGCTTCGCGTGCGCCGGCGAGGAAGGCTTCGTTGAGTGATTCGTCGGCGAGGAAGAAGGGCACGTTCATTCGCGAACGGGCACTGTGGTCGACCCTGGTTCGATAGAAGCCGCCGGAGCTGTCCAGACAGCCGTAGAGGAGGGCGGCCTTCTCGGAGGCACGGCGGTCCATCTCGGCCACGCCCCCTTGCGCCTTCACCCACTGGAAGACCAGGCCGGCCATGTAGATGCCGTAGGTGGGCGGCGTGTTGTACATCGACTGGTGCGCCGCGACGATGGAATAGTCGAAGGCCGAGGGGCAGATCGGCAGCGCGCGACCGAGCAGGTCGTCGCGCACGAAGACCAGCGTCAGCCCCGCCGGACCGATGTTCTTCTGGGCACCGGCGAAGGCGACGCCGACTCGCGACCAGTCGATGGCCCGGGACAGCACGTGAGAGGAGCAGTCCACGACCAGCGGCGCCCGGCTGCCCAGCGCGGCGAGGTCTGGCAGGGCGGCCATCTCGACGCCGTGGATGGTCTCGTTGGAGCAGATGTGCACGTAGCTGGCGGCATCGCGCAAAGCCCAGCTCGATGCGGGCGGCAGGCTGGTGTGGCCATCCGCTGCGTTGCTCGCAGCCGGCTTCGCATCGGCGTAGCGCTGTGCTTCCTGGAGCGACTTCTGGCTCCAGGCCCCGGTCACGACGATGTCGACCATTCCGCCGCGCGACAGGTTCATCGGCACGATCGCGTTCTCGCCCAGGCCTCCGCCCTGCATGAACAAGATCCGGAAGTGGGCCGGCACGGACAGCAGCTCGCGCAAGGTCGACTCCGCCTGCTCGTAGATCGAGACGAACTCCTTGCCGCGGTGGCTCATCTCCATCACGCCCATGCCCGACCCATGCCAGTCGAGCATCTCCTCGGCGGCCTGTCTCAGCACCGGCTCTGGCAGCGTCGCCGGGCCGGCAGAGAAGTTGTAGGGACGATGGGTCATGCGAGCGGGAAGGGCTACTTCTTGACTGGAGCCTTGGGTGCCGAGGCGGCCGTGGGTGCCGAGGCGGGCCGTGCAGGCGCGGAGGCGCCGGGCGGTGGCGCGTAGACCGCGAAGCGCTTCTTCAGCGTGTCTTCCAGCGCCCGAAGCTTGGGCTCGACGGCGGGCTTGGTGTCCTCCACCATCTTGCGGGTCAGCTGGGCCTGCATGTCGGGCTCGAGCTGCTCGTACTTCTTGGCGGCAGAGGACTCGAGCCAGGTGACGATCAGCTTCAGTTCGTCCTCGGTGAACTTCTCCTCGAGGATGGGGCCGATGGTCGCTGCCGCGTTCTTCGCGCCGCTTTCGCGCAGGCGCGCCTCGGTGTCGTCGTAGAAGGACTTGACGTCGGCCTGGACCTGCTTGCCCAGCGCTTCACGCTTGTCAGCCGGCACGAACTGCATCACCTGGCGGGCCGCATTCAGGGCGGTCTGCGCCGGCTCCATCGCGATCGCCCGGGCCAGGCGTTCGACGGCGGGCTGGCGCAACTGGATCACCTTGGCGACGAGCTCCTTTTTTGACTGGGCGAAAGTTGCGGGCGCTACCGCCAGAAGGGTCACGGCCAGCGCTGAGGCGGCCCATCGATATGGAAGGGTCATGCTTCGCCGTCCTCGCCGGCCGTCTCAGTGTCGTTGTCGGATTGCGCGTCGTTCTCGACGATGCGCTGCAGGCCGGACAGGGTCGACCCGTCGTCCAGCGCGATGAGGGTCACGCCTTGCGTGGCGCGTCCCAGTTCGCGGATCTCGCTGACCCGGGTGCGCACGAGCACGCCGCGATCGGTGATGAGCATGATCTCGTCGTTCGGACGCACCAGCGTGGCGGCCACCACCTTGCCGTTGCGCTCGCTCTGCTGGATGGCGATCATGCCCTTGGTGCCGCGGCCGTGGCGGGTGTACTCGGCGATCGAGGTGCGCTTGCCGTAGCCGTTGGCAGTGGCGGTGAGCACGCTTTGCGTCTCGTCCTCGGCCACCAGCATCGCGATCACGCTTTGTCCGGCTTCCATCGCCATGCCGCGCACGCCGCGCGCATTGCGGCCCATCGGGCGGACATCCTCCTCGTCGAAGCGCACGGCCTTGCCGCCATCGCTGAACAGCATCACGTCGTGCTTGCCGTCGGTCAGCGCGGCGCCGATCAGGTAGTCGCCTTCATCCAGGTCGACCGCGATGATGCCGGCCTTGCGCGGATTGCTGAACTCGTCGAGCGTCGTCTTCTTGACGGTGCCCAGCGCGGTCGACATGAAGACGTAGTGGTCGGCCGGGAAGCTGCGGAACTCGCCCGTCAGCGGCAGCACGACGGTGATTTTCTCCTCCGGCTGCAGCGGGAACATGTTGACGATGGGCTTGCCGCGCGAGGCGCGGCCGCCTTGCGGCACCTCCCAGACCTTCAGCCAGTAGACGCGGCCCCGGTTGGAGAAGCAAAGGATCCAGTCGTGCGTGTTGGCGATGAAGAGCTGGTCGATCCAGTCGTCTTCCTTCGTCTGCGCGGCCTGCTTGCCGCGCCCCCCGCGGCGCTGCGCGCGGTACTCGGCCAGCGGCTGGCTCTTGATGTAGCCGGTGTGGCTGAGCGTCACGACCATGTCGGTCGGGGTGATCAGGTCCTCGGTGCCGAGCTCCTGCACGTTGTGCTCGACCACCGAGCGGCGGGCGCCGAGCTTGGTCTGGCCGAATTCCTGGCGCAGCGCGGTGAGTTCCTCGCCGATGATCGTCGTCACGCGCGAGGGCTTGGCGAGGATGTCGAGCAGGTCGGCGATGACGGCCATCACCTCCTTGTACTCGCCGATGATCTTGTCCTGCTCCAGCCCGGTCAGGCGTTGCAGGCGCATCTGCAGGATCTCGCCGGCCTGGTCGTCGGACAGGCGATACAGGCCATCGGGCTGCATGCCGTAGTGCGCGGGCAGGCCCTCCGGGCGATACGCGTCGCGACCGCCCGGGGTGTCCCCCTCGGCACGGGAGAGCATCTCGCGCACCAGCGACGAATCCCAGCTCTGCGCCATCAGCGCCGTCTTCGCGACCGGCGGCGTGGGCGACTCCTTGATGATGCGGATGAATTCGTCGATGTTGGCCAGCGCGACCGCCAGGCCCTCGAGGACGTGGCCGCGCTCGCGCGCCTTGCGCAGCTCGTAGACCGTGCGGCGTGTGACGACCTCGCGCCGATGCTCGAGGAAGATCTCGAGCAGCTGCTTGATGTTGCACAGCTTCGGCTGGCCATCGATCAGCGCCACCATGTTGATGCCGAAGGTGTCCTGCAGCTGGGTCTGCTTGTACAGGTTGTTCAGCACCACCTCCGGCACTTCGCCGCGCTTGAGTTCGATGACCACGCGCATGCCGGACTTGTCGGACTCGTCCTGGATGTGGCTGATGCCTTCGATCTTCTTCTCGTGCACCAGCTCGGCGATGCGCTCGAGCAGCGTCTTCTTGTTGACCTGGTAGGGGATCTCGTCGACGATGATCGCCTGGCGTGCGCCGCGGTCGATGTCCTCGAAGTGCACTTTCGCGCGCATGATCACCTTGCCCCGGCCAGTGCGATAACCCTCGCGCACCCCGTTGAGCCCGTAGATGATTCCAGCGGTCGGGAAGTCCGGTGCCGGGATGATTTCCATCAGCTCTTCGATCGTGGCCTCGGGCGCCTTCAGCAGGTGCAGACAGGCGTCGACGACTTCGTTCAGGTTGTGCGGCGGGATGTTGGTCGCCATGCCCACCGCGATGCCCGCAGCGCCGTTGACGAGCAGGTTGGGCAGGCGCGTCGGCAGGACCAGCGGTTCCTTCTCGGAGCCGTCATAGTTGGGGCCGAAGTCCACCGTCTCCTTGTCGATGTCGGCCAGCATCTCGTGGGCGATCTTCGACAGGCGGATTTCGGTATATCGCATGGCGGCGGCGTTGTCGCCGTCCACCGAGCCGAAGTTGCCCTGGCCGTCGACCAGCATGTGGCGCAGCGAGAAATCCTGCGCCATGCGGACGATGGTGTCGTACACCGCCGTGTCGCCGTGCGGGTGGTACTTGCCGATGACGTCGCCGACGATGCGGGCCGACTTCTTGTACGGCCGGTTCCAGTCATTGTTCAGCTCGTGCATCGCGAACAAAACGCGCCGATGCACCGGCTTCAAGCCGTCACGCGCGTCGGGCAGGGCCCGTCCGACGATGACGCTCATCGCGTAGTCGAGGTACGAGCGCCGCATCTCCTCTTCGAGGCTGATGGGCAGGGTTTCCTTGGCGAATGGGGTCATCGGACGAGAAGAGCGAAGGCCGGTGGGGCTGGGCCGGCGCACGAACAAACATGCGCAGCAGCGACGGCGAAAACGCGGATTCTACGGGCCGCGTCTTGTGGTGGCGCCGCAACATGGTGCGCGCCTCGCCCGGTGCCCCGGCCCAAAATGAGGTTCACCCGACACCCTGATGGCACAATGAGTCGTCGGTGGTGAGCACTCGTCGTGCGGGTGTTCGCCCTGAAAATGCGCTTCCGATTTGGACGTATCGCAGGCAACTGCGGCTTTCCTCGAGAGGAGAATCAATGAAGAAACTGAACAAGGTGGCGATGCTCTTTGCATCGGCCGCGCTTGCCGCGCCGATGTCGAGCGCGTTCGCCCAGAAGTCTGTGGACAACTGGCGAGCCGCGGATGGCACGGTCTGGAAGAACGGCACGAACGAGCTTTGCTGGCGCGACGCCAACTGGACGCCCGCCACCGCCGCCGAGAACTGCGATGGCGCGGTGAAGCCGCCCCCGCCGCCCCCGCCGCCTGCTCCGGCGCCCGCTCCTGCTCCGGCTGTGACGCCCCCGCCGCCGCCGCCGCCGCCGCCGCCGCCGCCCGTGCCGGTGAGCGAGAAGGTCACGTACGCGGCTGACGCGTTCTTCGATTTCGACAAGGCTGTCCTGAAGCCCGAAGCGAAGGCCAAGCTCGACGACCTGATCGGCAAGACCAAGGGTGTGAACCTCGAAGTCATCATCGCCGTCGGCCACACCGACGCCGTGGGCTCCGATTCGTACAACCAGAAGCTGTCGATCAAGCGCTCGGAAGCCGTCAAGGACTACATCGTGTCCAAGGGCATCGAGAAGAACCGCGTGTACACCGAAGGCAAGGGCGAGAAGCAGCCCGTCGCCGACAACAAGACCGCCGAAGGCCGCGCGAAGAACCGTCGCGTGGAAATCGAAGTCGTCGGTACCCGCGCCAAGCAGTAATCGCTTCGGCGACACTGCTGCGAAACCCCGCCTCGGCGGGGTTTTTTCTTTTCCGCTTGATTACCATCGGGGCATGAGCGAAACCACCCTCAATGCGGACCCTCAGGAGCTTGCCAAGTTCGGTGAACTGGCCCACCGCTGGTGGGATCCCGATGGTGAATTCCGACCCCTGCACCAGATCAACCCTTTGCGCCTGGACTGGATCGCCGGCCTGGCAAAGCTGCCCGGCGCCGATGTGCTCGATGTCGGCTGCGGCGGGGGCATCCTGGCAGAGTCCATGGCCCGACGTGGGGCCCGCGTGCTCGGGATCGACCTGTCTACCAAGCCTTTGAAGGTGGCCCAGTTGCACGCGCTGGAAACCGGGGTGGAGAACCTGTCCTATCGTGAGGTGGCCGTCGAGCAGCTCGCCTCGGAACGTCCGGCGAGCTTCGACGTCGTGACTTGCATGGAGATGCTCGAGCACGTGCCGGAGCCCGCGTCGGTCGTACGAGCGTGTGCGCAGCTGGTCAAGCCGGGCGGACGGGTCTTTTTTTCGACGTTGAACCGCAACCCCAAGGCCTTCCTCTTCGCCATCGTCGGCGCGGAGCATGTGCTGGGCCTGCTGCCCAAGGGCACCCACGAGTACGCGCGCTTCATCAAGCCCAGCGAGCTCGCACGCTATGGCCGCGATGCCGGCCTCGAGATCGACCAGATGAAGGGCATGGAGTACAACCCGTTGACCCGGCGCTATTGGCTATCGGCCCGGACCGACGTGAACTATCTGCTGGCGTGCCGCAGGCCGGCATGAAGGCCGCCGCGGGAGCGCCGGGTGCCGTCCTCTTCGACCTCGATGGGACCCTGATCGACAGCGCCCCCGATCTCGCCGGCGCTGCCAACGCGTTGCGCGCAGAGCACGGCATGCAGCCCTTGCCCTACGAGCAACTGAGGCCCATGGTCGGCACGGGGGCGCGGGGCATGGTCGGTGTCGCCTTCGGCGTGGCGCCCGGAGACGAGCGGTTCGAGCCGCTGCGGGACGCCTTTCTCGCCTTGTATGAACTGTCGATGCTCGATCGCACCCGCGTGTTCGACGACATAGGCCTCTTGCTGGCAGGGCTGGAAAAGGCTGGCATCCCTTGGGGCATCGTGACGAACAAGGCGACCCGATTTGCCGTTCCGGTGGCCGAGGGCCTCGGGCTGGCGCCACGCGCCGGCGCACTGGTTTGCGGCGACACGACCTCGCGGGCCAAACCTCACCCTGAACCACTGTGGGAAGCAGCGCGCCGCCTCGGCCGCGACCCGGTTGACTGCGTGTACGTCGGCGATGACCTGCGCGACGTGCAAGCTGGCCAAGCGGCGGGCATGTCCACGCTGGTCGCCGCCTGGGGCTATCTGGGGCAGGGCGAGCCCATCGAGTCCTGGGGCGCCGACGGGATTGTCGAAAGTCCGCGCGCCCTCTTGAAGTGGCTGCGATTGGCCTAAACTACTGAGCTTCCTGGGGCCGACCTGGTTTCGACGTGGGTGCGGAGTCGGGATAGGGCATGTCGAGCACCAGTTCGCTCGTAAAACCACTGGAAACATGTAACTGCGAACGACGAACGTTTCGCTCTCGCCGCTTAACACCGGTGAGCCTCTCAACGGCTGGCCCATGGGCCGGGTGAACGACCGCAAGGTCCGACACTGAGAGGTCATTCTCATGGGCTGGCGCCCCGGTTGGCCACGGACCGGGGTGCGAGATCAAGTGGCTGGCGAGTCCGGTAGCGTGCTGCTGCGCGACCGGGCTCGTGAGAATCAAATCAGTCAGCTAAACATGTAGATCTACCCGGCGATGGCTTGCGGACGGGGGTTCAATTCCCCCCGGCTCCACCATTTTAGAGTTCGCGGAAGTCCGCGAAAGTGCAAAAAGGCCTAGAGAATCAACGCTCTAGGCCTTTTTCTTTGTCCGACAAAGTGCAGTAACTTCCGCCAACTTCCACCCCCGGTTGCAGTAACCCGGGAAGTAACCGCAAAATCCGAACGTCAAGACTCGGAAGTTACTGCATGCCCCGTGAACTCATCTCTGGCGACACCGCGATCCGCTCGATCAAGCCGGGCGATCCGCGAAAGCGCATCAGCGACGGCGCGGGGCTGTACCTGCTGTTGTTCGTCAAGGGCGGCTCGCACGGCTGGCGGTTGGACTACTCCGTCAACGGGGTACGCAAGACGCTGAGCCTTGGAACGTACCCGGATACCGGCCTGGCGCTGGCCAGGAGGAAGGCCGACGAAGCCCGCCGCCTTGTCAGCGAAGGCCTGGACCCGAGCGACAGCCGCAAGGCTGCCAGGGCCGAGGCCGAGCGCCGACGGGAAGCCAAGAAGCGAGAAGACGAGGGCCTGGCCCCGGCTGGCTCGTTCGAGGCCGTAGCCCGAGAATGGCTGGACACGATTCACGCGGCAAAGGTCAGCGAAGGCCACGCCACGCGCACCCGGCTTCGCCTGGAGCAGGACATCTTTCCGTGGGTAGGACGACAGCCCCTGGACGCGATCGAGCCGCCTGCGTTGCTCGCCTGCTTGCGCCGCATCATTCAACGCGGCGCCATTGAGACGGCACATCGCGCCAAGGATGCTTGCGGCCAAGTCTTTCGTTATGGCATCGCCGCTGGCATGTGCAAGCGCAACCCAGCCGCGGATCTGCGCGACGCGCTGCCGCCGGTTCCGAACCGGCACCTGGCCGCGATCGTGGAACCTAAAGGGGTGGCAGCCCTTTTGCGTGACATGACGGAGTACCAGGGGCACCCGGTGACACGTACTGCGCTGGCCCTTTCGGCGTTGCTGTTCCTGCGGCCTGGCGAACTACGCCAGCTGGAGTGGTCATGGGTGGACTTCGATGCCGCAGTCATCACCATTCCAGGGGCCCTGATGAAGCGTCGCAAAGACGAGAAGGCGACAGGCAGCCCGCACTTGGTTCCTTTGGCAGCACAGGCGATTTCCCTTTTGAAAGAGTTGGAGCCGCTCACGGGCGCGGGACGCTACGTCTTCCCGTCGCTGCTGACCAGCGACCGGCCCATGAGCGACAACACGGTGCGCAGCGCCCTGCGTAGGATGGGCTACGGCAACGATGACATGTCGGCGCATGGCTTCCGTGCCATGGCACGCACGATGGCCGCCGAACGCCTGGGCATCGCCCCTGAGGTGATCGAAGCGCAACTGGCTCACGCGGTGCCCGACCCGCTGGGACGTGCGTACAACCGTACTCAGTACCTCGATCAACGACGCGACCTGATGACGAAGTGGGCGGACTACCTTGACCGCCTGCGCCGGGGTGGCGAGGTAGTACCGCTCCGATCAGCGCAGGCAGGCGCATAAGGTTGCGAAATCGTCTGAGCGCGGGACGGCGGGGACAAGGCCCAAGGACAGTGCATCTCCACGGTGTTCATCGAGTGGGCCGCCACCCAGCGCCGTGAACGGGGACAGCGCGGGGACAAGGCAGGGACACGGGGACAGTTGGAGAAAGGAGAGGATCTTCTCTCTTCTTCATTGCTTTCCGCAGTCTTCTCACCAGGCCGCCGAGCCGAAGGACTGGACCACGGGTCCTCCCTCAGGGTTCGTCCCACACGGGTCATTCGCGAGCGCGAAAGACGTGTGGTTTCAGGATTGAGGCCAGGGTAGTCAGCGTTCGGGTAGTCGTTCAAGCGCGTTAAACGATCCGGGTAGTCAGTCAGGTGGGCCTTCCGTCATGAACTCGGCTCGTCAGTTGGCGAACAGCGACGGAAATTCAGCGCCAAAGATCTTCCCTGGCGCCTCTTCGTCTCCCGTGGTGTGCGGGCATCTGCACTGTGGAACTGCGGAACGACCCACTGCACGCCGACATTTCAAGAGGCACCGCCCCGTGCGCAAGATGCTGGGGTGGCTCACGACGTGAGCCATGACAGAATCATCGGCATCGATCCAAATTCAACAGAGGGAACGTTTGACGGATTCGACTTTCGGCCGCACGTCAATAGATCAGGCCGCAGTGCTGGCGCGAGAAGCCGCCACGGTGAGCGCATATAAGGGTTTCGAACGCCCCGTTCATTTCACCAAGGCTTCAAAGCGAGCGTTTTGCCGTCGACAGGACGTCGAGCGCATCTTCTCCTGGCTGGAGAAGCAAAGCGAAGAGCTTCTTCCTGGCGCGTACCGAGACTGCGTCCGTGAGGCGCTGTGCCGACGCCTGGAGCTTGCTCCAGTCATGCGTACGCTGTTGGACTCGATGTACGAGGATGAGGCGATTCCGCTCTTCGAGAGTTGCATGAAGGCGGCTGTCTATCAAGGGCCGGAAGCCCAAGACGAGAAACGTCGGGCGTTTCGACGAATGACGGCGCTTCGCAAATCCATCGCCGAAACGTCGGCGGCACTTGCCGACCAGATCGATGAGGCGCAGAAGCTCCGTAACGAGTTTGCGATCGACGGCTTTCCGGTGCAGGCCACGAGACCGGACCTGCTTCTGCTGAGCGCCGGTGAAACCAACCCCTTGTTCAAATCCGCCGTGAAGGGACCGTTGTGGGGGCTGGGTCACCGCTATTGGGCCCCCAAGTACTGGCCCGACACTGCAGACTTGCTCCGAGAACTCGGCGAGCTGATGCTTTGCGGCGAACAAGCGTTTGAGGACGAGGAAGATGCTCTGGCCGTCCGCCATAGCGGGCCGGTGGGAGTGGCCGGCGTGGTGCGCGTCATAGATGCCCTTTTGAGCGGGGAGCCGGACAGTTGGCCACGCGTCACCCTCACCGACGAGCAGTTCGCTTCCATGCTGTCGGTGCTGCTTCGCCGGCCGCCAGACAAGCCGGTCGAACCGGATCAGGTGAAGCGCGCCCGCCAGAGGTAGTCAGCAGGTAGTCACTTTGAACAGTTGGGGCCGAAATGCAGCGGTCAACTGTTCCTGACGCTTAGGGACGCGCTCGGCACGATAGGGACTGTGTCGAACTACTGCGGCCTTGGAGGCCGCCGATCCATGAAGCTTCCCGTCAACGTGTCGTCTGATGCGGCACCCCTCGCCCAAGTTGGAGCAAGAATTCCGGCGACTTCGCCGCCTCCGCCATCGCTGCGGTTCTTGCGGCTGCGTGAAGTCTGTGCGCTGACGACCCTCGGCAAGAGTTCCATCTATGCCCGGATGAAGGATCCTGGGCCGCTGCGCTTTCCGGCACCTGTCGTGATCGGGCCTCGCTGCGTGGCGTGGCGAGAACGAGATGTCGTTGCCTGGCTTGAGGCCCGGCAGACCAGGGAGACGTGGCAGTGAACGGATCCATCTTTGATGAAGAGCTGGCGCCTGAATCCGCACTCGCGCAGCTCCTGGACAAAGCGTGCAGCGAAATCCATGCGAGGTTTCCTCGCACGTTCGAGCATGCAGGCCGAACTTGGTGGTTGAACGTGCGCCCAGGCGGCGACGCTGTGAAGGGCCTGGCCGTCATCGCGCTCTTCGACAAACCCGAAGCGACAAACCCGGTGCATGTTGTCATTGCCACGTTGGGCTCTGAGTTCGGGCACCGCCGTCCCTCAGGGTCGCAAGGGGAGGCCGTCCATTGAAAGCGATGACGCTTACCGTTCGATCGGAAGTTCTGCGGCAGGCAGCCCGTGTACTGGAGTCGCGCGGCAAGCGGCCTACACAGGCCCTGTTCTGCTGGCAAAGTGGGTACGGCGAGCGCCGATTCCTGGCGACGTTCGCCTGGCCGGGAGTGGTTGAGGTGTTCGATCACAACACGGGAGAGCTGGCCGCCAGCAGCCTGCCTGGCCAGCCGTTCCAGCTCAACACTCATCGCTTCACAGCCGCGTGAAGGCGGGCGTACGGCTTCCGAGTGAAGCCATCGCCGCCTTTCCGCTTCAACTTTTCCTCGCGACGACTTCGCACGCCAGGCGTGCGTCTCGCCGCGGCATGGGCAATCAATTCAGTACGCAATGCCGACGAATCCTGGAAAGAGGCAAGGGGGCCATCGCCATCCCGTGACAGTCGACCTCATCCGCTCCGCCATCGCCTGCATCCCGCCGGACATCGACAGAGAGACATGGGTGCGTGTCGCCATGGCGGTGAAGTCCGAGCTGGGAAGTGCTGGCTTCGAGGTGTGGGACGAATGGAGCCAGCAAGGGGCGAGCTACAACGCAAGCGATGCGAGGAGTGCCTGGCGCAGTGTCAAGGCGGGAGGTGGGGTCACTGTGGCCACCGTATTCAGCATCGCCAAGCAACACGGATTCCAGTTCCCGGACGCGGATGACTCACCGAATGGCAAGAGCGCCGAGATCGACGGGGTCCGCCTGACAGAAGAGCGAAAGAGACGGCAGGAATCCGAGGAGGCGTCTGACCAGGCGCGGGCTCAGCGGGCCGCAAGAGAGGCTCAAGAAATTTGGAGTCGTGCCGCCGAGTCGGGCCACTCGCCCTACCTGGCGCGCAAGGGCGTGCAGGGTCATGGCGTGCGCTATCTGTCAGACGGCACGCTGTTGGTACCGTTGCGCGATTCAACGGGGGGCCTGCACAACCTGCAATCCATCGCGCCTGAGAAGCCGACTGCAGAGCAGCAGAAACTTGGTGCGACCGAAAAGCGATTCTTGGCCGGCGGCAGGAAGTCTGGCCTCTGGCATCTGATCGGCGCGGTGCAGGCGCCTGCACAGGCCCCATGGCCCACCGTGTTGTTGGCTGAAGGCTATGCCACCGCTGCGTCGATCCACGAGGCGACCGGACTTCCCGTCGTCGTGGCCTTCGATGCTGGCAACCTGGTGCACGTCGCTTCCGCGCTGCGACGGTTGTTCCCGAACGCACCAATCCTCGTGTGTGGGGATGATGACCGCGACACCGAGGCTCGTACGGGGACCAATGCCGGGCGCCAAAAGGCCGAGCGCGCCGCCCAGGAGGCCACCACCCGCGGCGCGCCTGCCGGCATCGTCCTTCCGGAGGGCCTGCCGCTCGGCGCATCGGACTTCAATGATCTGGCATCGCACGCCGGAGCGACGGTGGTGAGGGCTCAGATCGAGCGTGCCGTCGCGGCGCTTTCCTCAACGAAGCACCTCACAGGTGCAGCAGCGTCTGAGGCCCGAAGTGAACCGGTTGCATGCGCTCAATCCCGCAGGGACCAAAGAGACGCTCATTCGGCACCGATGAGAGATCCGTTCAAGCTGGCGCGAGACGGCGTCTACTTCGTCGCCCGCGATTCCGACGGGAACGAGAAGCCGCCGACGTGGCTCTGCGCTTCGCTACGGGTCACCGCTCGTACGCGCGCCGAAGATGCGAACGGATGGGGCAGCTTGCTGGAGTTCCACGATCTCGATGGCAACGCGAAGGCATGGGCCATGCCGTCGTCGCTCTTGAGCGGCGACGGGTCCGAATGGGCTGCAAGGCTCCGCGACATGGGTTTGCCAATGGCGCCAGGGACGCGAGCACGCAACTTGGTGGCGCAATACATCGATACGCGCAACCCGGCGGAGCGAGTGACGTGCACGGACCGGGTGGGGTGGCACGCGGGTGGGATCTACGTTCTGCCGTCGCAGTGCATTGGGCCGACTGAGGAACGGCGATACGTGTTCCAGAGTGAGAGCGGCATGGAGGACACGTTTCGGCAGCATGGAGCGCTGGCTGACTGGCAGCAGCATGTCGCCGTCCCTTGCGCAGGCAACAGCAGGCTGATCTTCGGCATCAGCTGCGCGTTCGCCGGGCCGCTTCTTCGGCTGGCCGGCATGGAGAGCGGCGGCTTCCACTTTCGAGGAGATTCCAGCAAGGGCAAGACTACCGCGCTCAAGATCAGCGCGAGTGTATGGGGTCGGCCAACTTACATGCAACGCTGGCGCACTACCGACAACGCCTTGGAAGCGACCGCCGTACAGCACTGCGATGGGCTGCTGATCCTTGATGAGATCGGCCAAGTTGACGGCCGGGTGGTCGGTGACTGTGCCTATCTGCTGGCCAACGAGCAGGAGAAGGGCCGCGCCACCCGCAACGGCCTGGTGCGCAAACGCCGCACTTGGCGGTTGTTGTTCCTCTCCTCGGGGGAGAAGAGCATGGCCGACCACATGGCGGAGGCCGGAAAGCGAGTCATGGCAGGGCAGGAAGTGCGTTTGATCGACATTCCGCTCGATGCCGGCGCCGGCATGGGCGGTCTGGAATGTCTGAATGGATACGACAGCCCGGGCGGCCTCGCGGAGGCCATCACCAGCTCGGCCGCGCGCTACTACGGCACCGCAGGGCGTGCGTGGCTGGAATGGCTCGCAGGGCGGTACGCTAGCGTCTCGGAACGTACCGGGCCGCTGCTCGATCAACAGCGAGCACTGATCGTGCCTGATGCAGCGAGCGAGCAAGTCCGCCGGGCGGGGGCGCGCTTTGCGTTGGTGGCTGTCGCCGGTGAACTGGCGATCGAGGCGGGTATCGTCCCGTGGTCTCCTGGTCAAGGCGCTGAAGCGGCACGGGCCTGCTTCAATGCCTGGCTATCCGCCCGCGGCCACATGGACAACGGCGAAGAGGCGGCGATGCTTCGCCAGGTGCGCGCCTTTCTGGAGAAGAACGGGGACGCGCTCTTCACCTGGACACATCGCGCCATGGACGATCATCGTGGCAATACACCACTGCGCGCGGGCTTCAAACGGATGGTCGATGCGGAAGGCTCGCCGATCAAGATTGACGCCGCGACCGACTACGTGGAGAAGAGAAGCGGCGAGCTGCGAGAGAGGACGGATGCGCTCGTCGAGTACCTGGTCTTTCCCGAGGCTTTCCGTCGTGAGGTTGCCAAGGGGTTCGACGTGCAGGCCGTTGCCGACCTGCTTCGGAAGCGAGGGCATCTGAAGCACGAAACTGGGCGCCTGACCATTCGGCAGCGCCTGCCTGGAACGGACAAGGCCCCGGTGTACCTTGTGAAGCCGAGCATCTTTTCAGATGAGATGTAGTCGTCGAAGGCAGCGCTCTACTGCGTCATTTGGCGCTGACACCGGCCTGCGGAAGAAGCAGACGGGTGAAAGGGCTGCTATTCGCCAGGCCGTCGGGCAAGTGCCTCCGTAGAATTCTGTCCATCCAAGCGCGAAACCGGCCGCATCCATTGGGCGGCAGCGGGCCAGAGGCCCCGGGAACCCGTGACCCTGCGCTAGAAAACCGTCGTCCGAGTTTCGGTCCGTCGAAGTCTGATGGAAGCACCGAGCGCAGATGCCCGGAAGTCAAAGCCCGCCGCCAGTAATGGTCGCGGGCTTTTCTTGAAGGCAATGTGGCAAACCTTCGTAACGGGTCACTGAGCGGTCGACACGGGCAACGCGATGATGCCCGAGACCTGGTTGAGACCGTGACCTGAGGACACTTCTCCGACCGCCTCAGACGCTGCAATGCCGCCGGCGGTCAGTACGGTCTCAGCTTTAGACTGGACTGAGTCACTCGCGGTCGACGGGCACGAGCGGCAGCGGAGATCATCACCGGGCATTCGACGGTCAGCGGCGCGCATGACCGCTTAGCCTCAGAGACCGTGCTGTGGCCGGGGATCGTCTGCGAACGACCGGTTGGACCTGAGGCGAACTGGAACTGCCGACCCATTCAGGCGCACACGGCCGGTTCACGTGTACACCCAACTAAGTAGTCGGCACGAACGGGCTCAAAGGGGACAGGCTTTCGCACACCGCTCGCAGCCGCGGCTGCGCTTGCCTACTACGCAAGTTCTCCCACTTGAACGAGCAGTCGCTACAGTCAGATCCGGCTCGTCGTCATCCAGTTGGTCCAAGTCGATGACGCGAGCCGCCACACGCGCCGCGGCAACCGCCTCGATGGTCGACTCTACGCTGGGGATTCCCCCGGTGTGCTCCTCTCTCGTGACCGCTGCAAGAATGTGAGCGCAGCCCTCCAGCCCAAGTAACGTGGCCCCGATCGCACTGGAGATGTGGTCCTGACCTATGGCGGTGTCGGTGGGTATCGGGCCCAAGGGCATTATCGGAACGCCGGTGGCACGCAACAGCACGGCGAGCCTCTTGATGTCCTTCGGCCGCGCATGGCCTGGCGACTCAATGATCACGCCGACTCCCTGACTGCCAATCTCGCGCGCGAGTCGCGCCTGCGCGCTAATCTCGGCGACTTGGGCATCATCGCCGGAATCGAAGATGTTCGCCGATCGGTACGACGCTCCCAAGCTCAACACGGTCCGGTTTCGTCTGGCGTGCACCGTTAGTTGGGGAAGGATCTGGAGGTATGCGTTTTCTTCTTTCCAGCCCCGACTCTCCGCGTCTGCGATGACCAACCCTCCGCCGCGCGATGTGCAGGGAACAAGGCGTCCGGCCGCCAGCTCCTGAATCTCTCTGCTCGGCGTTGGATGAATAGTGAGCAGGCCCACGCCACCTTCCATTTGCTCGACTGCCACATCGAGCAGTTCGCTGGGATCGATCCGCCCTTCGCCAGTCCGCGCCACGGTATAGACAGGTAGGCAGGCTGCTGCTGCGGATGTTTCCCGCAGCACGCGCTGCCACAGCGGTGGTCCATCGTCAGGCGTGATGAGGCTCAGGTCGCTGATGATTTCCGGTCCATGGGGCAGGTCAGAAAGCGTTCGGATCTTCCGTGCCTGCTCCTCTATCTGCCTTGAATGGCTCGCGCCAACAAGCGCCATCACCAGAGTGCGGCAGCCGGGACCGGCGCTGAACGAACGCGACGGGGCGCGGATGTGAACGGTGCAGCGCTCGCTCATTGCGCAAGCATTTTCACGACGCACGCGACGACATCCTCCGGCGACACAGAGTACATGCGCGCCTTCGCGACGTAGTCTGGATCCGTAGCTTCGAGCGCCGCCCTGATCCTCGAGTCCTCCAGTAGGCGCGTGGGCAGATCACCCTCGCGTTCGGGAACCGGAAGGATGCGACATCCGACATCCTTCGCGAGCTCCACCTCAGCCACCGTACCCATGCCACCGTGGTACACGATCGCGACTTGAGCGGATCTCATCAGCGGAGCACGCCACTCCTGAAGCGCCGGCAGAAGCGACGGGTCGTTCGAGAACCTGGGATTCGCCGCATACGGGTTCGAGAACAGTCGCAAGCGGGGAAGGACGTCGGCTCCTTTGTGTAGGCACCTCTCCATGTAGGCCGACGTCACTTCCCGCCCTGTGCCCGTTGACTGGCCATCAAGAAGGACGAGCCCCCTCTCTTCGGCCAGCAACTCGCCTACGGCTCTCGGGTGGCTCGTCGCACTGGTGACGTCTCGCTCATGCGAGCCGGTAACGAAGACAGTCTTGCCCCTTGAGCGAAGCGCAATCCCTTGCAGGATGCTCTCCAGCTCCGAGAAGTCATCGATCTGGCACGCGGCGATGCCTACGCGGGATAGATCACTTAACCAGAGATCCTGGCGCGCCTGCTTCGCAGCAATCTCCTCGTTCGTGCCAACCTTTTCCCGTCGAAGGACGATGTAGTGTTGGCGAAGAGCTCGCTTTCCCAACCTGCGCGCCTCGACAACAATATTCCTGATGTTGCTGTCTGCGTAAGAGTAGCCGACGAAGAGAAACTGCCTGTCGACCAGATCCTGTCTGAGTCGATGCGCGGTCGCGGGCCGCTGCTCGAAGAAGTCGTCGTAGTCCTCCTGCGTGACCACCAAGTCGCTGGCTCCGGACTGCTCAATGCAGCCGTGCATCTTGACCACCTCGATGTCCGAAGTCCTTCCACCGCGGGAGATGGACTCGTCGGACGCTCGCACCGTCACCTTGAAATGGGAGCGAAACGCTTCCTCAAGCAAGGTGTCGTAGTTCGTGGTCCACAGGCACTTAACGTTGGTCTTCGCCAGGATGGCGTGATACGTGTTGTGCGCGTAGGTCTTCTGCAGCACGTCACGAAAGTGGGCGATGAGGGGCGCCCGATTGTTCGTGC
Organism: Ideonella flava; assembly: GCF_051857595.1. Classification (NCBI taxonomy): domain Bacteria; kingdom Pseudomonadati; phylum Pseudomonadota; class Betaproteobacteria; order Burkholderiales; family Sphaerotilaceae; genus Ideonella; species Ideonella flava. The sequence continues at coordinate 242,371 of NZ_JBPZHD010000009.1, read as the reverse complement.
GATTGACGATGTGCTGCGCGATCAACGGGAGATCGTCGTCAGATCTCAGCTGGATTCTCAGCCGCGTTTCGGCCATGTCTCGAAGCAGGTCCGCCCACCCTGGCACGCCTGAAGGGGTCGATATCCCCGACCCAACGAACACAGCGCCGCGGCCCTCTACTAAAGCCTTTGAGAACTCGTTGATCACGTCGCGAGGTTGCAGCACGTCAGCCTTCCCAAGTCATTTTTGGTGTACCCGTTCTCCGCTGCCCGCAGCACAACAGGCTCAACGAGTCCTTGCTCGCTCTAGCAGCATAGCGCCACGGCTTGGTGCGATCGCTCGATACGTGACACTTGATCTGCCTCGCAGCGGAGTCGCCTGTTTTCCGATATGCGTAACGCTCTTCATGGCCGCTTCCGCAGGTTCGAGGCCCACTCCCCGACCTGGCTGATGAGGCATGGGACGCTGCGGCGCGAGTCAGCGGCATTTTCTTCTCTGCAGCCGCTGCTTCACAAGCCACCACTAATCCAAACCGCTTTTTGCCTTCCGATCGAAAAAGTGGTCGAGTGATGTGTCACGCTTATGAACTCCGGGAATGCTGTGGATGAGGCTATCTATCGGATTGCCGGGATGGTCGTAACGCAGATGCTCTCCACGGCGAAACGCTTCATGAATCTGAGGTTGCTGGCAGCGAAAGAAGATCGCGTTCCTAGAGTAGGCCTGTACGGCGTGGTTGCAGATATCGACCTCGTCATCCTCAAGCACAAGCGTTGAAAATTTAGGTTCGGGCATGTAGCTCCATGGCCGACAGACGAGGATGCAGATGTGCGGGGTGATTGGGACAAACATTTTTGGCGAGTGCGGTGCCATCTGCGCGTTTGCGACATTGTGGAAGAAGCCATCGCCAAAGATGAACTCTCTATCCTGCGAGTAGACGGCAACGAACTTGCCCTCCGCGCCGATGCTGTCGGCGACGACCCGTTGAGAGTTCCACATGTTCAGTCCAATGAGTGTGGCGCGTTCAGCGGATCTAAGCGGCCCACAAAAGTGCTCCGCCGGTGCCACCGAAGCCTCCCGATTCAACGGTCCGCGGACCGCGAGAGACACCGCACACTCGGTCATAAGAAGTAGCCGATCTTCCGTACATGGTTGGGCTATGAAGCGGTGCCTCAATTCCGGAACGTCATGGACATGTTTGCGTTCGAGCCCTTCTAGCCATTCGATCAAGTCAGGGAAACTGGAGTCCGCCTTGTCGAACGCATCTTCGAAACTCTCACCCCAAGCCGATCGCGAGCCAGTTCCCCCCATCTTGATGTGGTGGCCGTCGCGGATAACGCCAAGGTTGGCCGGTGGAAGCCGGACGCAATTGCCGTTTGGTTTCAACCACCCGGTTTTCCCGTCCTCGGCTGCCCAATGCTTGGACAGACACTCGGGCCACCAATGATGCCGTTCAGATTTCAGCTTCTTCACGTCAAGAATTCCCTGTACACTGCGCTAAAGCCTCGGAGTTGCGCAATCACCGCTTTTCCGAAGCAAGTAGTTTGCGTTGCTAAGCCTAGGACGGCCACGCGATTGCATTCAGTTCGCGAAGAACCTTTGCACCGTATTCCGGTTCAATCTGCGCCGCATATGCCGCAAGGCCAACCAAGTGATTTCGGAGACCGGCGACCGCAGAGAAACCTCGCCTTGCAGCATGTGCTGTTGGGCCGAACCCTTCGGCTCTCAAATAGTGCAGGTGCATCCTCAGACTCGCCTTGAATGCGCGCGTTAGTCGGGGGCTGGGCCCGTCCACCAGGAGTCCGAGAACTATCTTCCTTCCACCCGGTGAGACGACTGCTGTTTTTGAACTGTTCGGCGAGAAGCCATGTCTGCCTAGAATTTGGTAGATGCCGGAAATCACGCTCCGTGCGTGAAGGCGGTCGAAAGTCCGCTCGGCAGTCGAGAACGTCAGGTCATCCGCGTACCGTGTGTAGGTCAGGCCGTTGGCTTGAGCTAGCCTTTCCAGTTGAGCATCTGCTTCAACCATCGCCATGTTGGCCAACATCGGGCTCGTGGGAGCGCCTTGCGGGAGGTGACCCAGGCGACGACTTTCGTAAGCGGAAATTCGGTAAGGGCTCAGATACGAATGTCGCCACCATTGTTTTCGCATTCGACGCTTGGTGAGCGTGCCCATTCGCGTACAAAGGCGACCGAGTTCGAATGCTACCAGCGGTTGGTAGCCGAGAGCTCGAAATGATCGGTAAGCCGACACCTCGGATACGGATTCAAAGAAACTCCGGATGTCGACCTTGATAAGCCAACGAGACCCGCAATGTGGACTCGCGGCGTCTACAAGGCGGCATTTCGGCGCATAGGCGGTGCTCGATGGATGCACCAGGCTTTTCGAATGAGCAAGCACGTTTCGCGCCAGCCAACGTTGAACCCGAAGTAGCGTTGGATCGGGTGAGCATATGACTCGGAAGCGTCGCGCACCGTCTCTCGCCGGTCGTTTTCGAATGAGGAAGACGCGATAAGGATCTTCTTCTGCCCTCCTGACAATGCTTCGCAGAAGTCCGTAGTCAGCGTCGGTTAGATGCGCGAGATGTCTTAAGGTGAATATCGGCGGGAGTGATGAATTCACCCTTTGCACCGCCAGCCCCGCATCTACAGCGGCATCAAGAACTTCTGATGGAACTCCCAGAAGCTTCCCCGCGGCGCGATAGGGTTGAGGTCGCCAACTTGCCATCTACTTTGACACCCGAAGGGTGAGATCTCCCGCCGCAAACCGAAGACCTCGCCACGGAACTTTGTGGCGGGAGAACTTGGCCGCAAGCGAAGGCTTGTTCATAGGACAACAGTAGTCTGCGTCCCGTACCGAAGTACAGCAGGTCCCCGAGGCCTCGAAGGGCTGGGGTTTCATCTAGACGGCGGAGTTGGTGACCTCAACGAGGACGGATAGTACGGCGATTTCGGTGGCGGCTCCAACAATCTATGCGCCCGCTGTCGCTCCTTGGCCACCCTGCGCTTCGCGTGCTGAAGCTCGCCGCAGCCGCTATCCGTCAGATGTTTCTGAGAATCGATCCAGCCAAGCCTGAAGAGCTCATCACAAACGTCCACCACTTCCATTGTTGTGAGGCCTGTCCGTGTTGCAAGCGCGGCAGTAAAGCGTGGACGACGTGACAAAGCGGCGAGCACTAAGAACCTCTTCTTCACTTCAATGGACGAGTCGAGTGTGGCGGGCGACTTGGCGAGCACCTTTTGCCCGAGGTCACGAAGTCGTTGCGCTATCGCCTCCTTCCCCATACTTCGACCGAACGCTTCCAACGGGAGGCCTGCTGTAACCCTCGCGGGAAAGAGTGGGGTCCACCCACCTTCACCTTTACCGCTCTTGTGGAATATTCGGGGAGTGTTGTTCGGGGCGCCGTGACTGAAGGCAATGAGCGCGCCGGTGCCGCCAAACCCAAGACTCTCCTCAATCCATGGTGGGTTCGAATCCTGTTCCAATGGGTCGTAGGCGCTGCAGAGCCGGTAGTACGCCTTGGCTGCTTCTCGACCAAATGTGCTCGTTATGGTGGGGCACGGAACCAGATAGCGAACATCAGGCTTCGAGTGGTGCCGCCGGACGTGCCGCTCCCCAGCCTCAGTACAGGCATAGGCAACGACGCCGAGGCGAATGAAATGGCCAGACCACCAGCTTCGTACGGAGCGGACACGCCAGGCTGCCGTGAGGTACCGTTCGGCACGTGTACCACTGCCAATCAGGTCAGTAAGGATCCACAGTCTTCGAACCTTGTGCTTGCGAATGGAGTTCGGCCCCGGGTGGTTTAAGAAGTCCATGGGCCGCTCTCGGCACAACTCTGTGATGAGTTGCGCGACCAACCCTTCGCTTCCCACTGAAGGGTCGTAATTCCTTGTCGGCATCACAGGTTGTGGACCACGGCCTTCCGCCCTCCGGACCTTCCGTCGACCTTCTCGAAAAAGCCGATGGGGAACGCCATACCGATGTGGCAACTCGCGCTCAGCGTATAGCGCGATAGGCCCTGGAACCAGCGACGCTTCACGGAGCACCAGGCGGCGCAAGCCTGTGGCAAATTCGTCGCGGGACACGAGCACAAAGTGCTTGAGTAGTTCAGCGGCTAGGTGCTGATCGCCCAACGCGAACTGCCGCAGCCAAGCCTTGGTTTGTTCCGATTCAAGAACGGCATGTGGCGCTTTGGATGACATGGGCACCTCGATCGGTCAGGACGCGGGCGCGCCCACAGCTCAAACGCGGGATCCTCGGACCTTGGTGGAGGGACCGCCTCGCGAGATTCGACAAGCATGGCATGGAGACGCCGCTGCCAAGAACGATCGCTTGCCGTTTGACCCGTCCGGCGATGCGCCGTATCTCTCGACGGTCTATCCACTCAGTAGCGTTCGAGACCGCCCTTCTTTGCCACTGCCACTGCCATTGCCGATGCGGCGTGCTTGCGTCCAGCGAGCTCGTCCCCCTAAAGCAATGCTACTGCGCCACCGGAGGATTTTTCAAGTCCTAACGCTCATGGCCGAGCTGGGCGGCGGCGGCCGACGACTCGCCGAACAAAAGACGGGCATCTGTCGCGGCGCCTCAGCGTGTAGTCGCAGTTGGCGCCGAAGCACAGGCACTGAAGTAAGTAGGCAGAAGGATCGCTTTGGGTCGGCACTGTGAATTCGAGCCGAAGCGAAGCTGTTTCTGGCGACACGAAGCGCGCCGCAGCCGCTACGACTCGTGCAATTCATACAGCGGTCTGGTGCGCGCCGCTGACGCTTTGGATGACCGTCTGCTTGACAAGCACGTAGCTTGAGTGCGCTTGACGCTGGTGAGCGACAGCAATCGCTGCGTAGCAGTCCGTCAGCCATCTCTTGCCGTTAAGACAGTCAGCATCTCGGCAACAACCAAGAAGCTGTCCTCACCCTCGCGCACACTGATTTCGATCGGCTCGAATCCAGGGCGGTCCGAGTCTGGGTGCAGGGCGATGCGTTCGTGCCGCCAGCCGCCGTCTTCTGCCACCACCTTCTCGCTCGCGTAAAGCTTGACCGTATATCGTCCCCCGGTCTCGGGGTCGTCGATGCTGCGGTGCTGAACGACGACCACCTTGCCCTGGCGCGTGCCGACCGGATTCGCTCGGAAGAGGCACCACGCGCCGTTGGGAATGCGGCGGTTCATCGATTCGCCCACCACCTGGGCCACGAACAAGCCTGGCTGGGGGCGCACCCAATCGGGCAGGGCCACCCAGTCGTCTGCTCCGTCCTCCAGGGTCTGCGTATCCGAGAAGCCTCCAGCCGCGAACCGTAGGTCGACGACCGGTGCGGCCGCAACCCCCGCGTCGCGTTCTTCTTTCGTAACCCGTCGCAAGGGGACGACATTTGACGGCACAGGGGCCGTCACGGAAGAGCCGGTCTCCCCGTCGCGGGCATCAGCCATCTCGGGAGCCATGCGCAGTCGGGACCGCAGGTACTCAGCCAGCGGCGCATCGGTGCAGTAAACGTAGCAGCCCTTCATGCCCCGGGTCATCAGAGTCCGGTAGGTGTTCTTGACGATGGCATCCGCCAGGGCACGGGCGTGCTCGGGCTCCGACTTCAGCATCGCCTTCAGGCCCTTGACGGACTGGTCTGAAGACGCGCGCTTCGTCGCGTCTGTCACGATGCGCCCGTCGCGGTAGGCGAGGTCCGGGCCGATGATGACGCCTACGTAGTCCAGTTCCAGCCCCTGGCAGGTGTGGATGCACCCGACTTGCTCCACGGAGCCCGGCGTCACGATCCACAGGCTGCCATCCTTGTCCAGGTTCCATCGGCGCTGGTAGCCAAAAGCTGGCATCTCGATGTCCCAGGCTGTCGGGTCTTTCTTGCTCGGCCACTTCCAGCAGTAGCCAGCGACCACGCGCGACCGATTGTTGGCACGGTTCTTCAGTTCGACCAGCGCGTGCAGGTCGGCCGGGTTGTCGAAGATGCGGAAGTCGTACTCGGCCGTGTCCAGCGTCGGGTTCGCCGTCTCGCGAATGTCCAGCGTGCGGTCCAGCCAAGCGAGATAACCATCAGAGCCGTTGCAGCGGAACTGCGATGAGAGCTCCAGTTCGGTCACCTCGGCCCCCATCTCGCGGGCGTGGCGCCGAAGCTCTTCGGTGTGGCCGATGTCAAGCAGCGTCACCCGCTGGTCGTCGTCGACGAAGAACACAGTGCACCGAGCGGACCGGATCAACTCCTTCACCTGGTTGTCGCCCAAGTTGCGGTACAAGCCGCTCTTCTCGTTGAGGCGGTGCGCCTCGTCCACGATCAAGGTGTCGTAGCTGTCGGCTTCATCGTTTACGAAGGCGCCCGAGCCGCAGAACAGGTTGCTGATGCGCGTCTTCGTGAACGTACCGGACAGCTTGGCCTCGTAGACAGCCCGCGGCGCCGCGTTCTTGGACACGTAGCGCGCGTTGCGCTTGCGTGCGATCAGCGCCCCGAGCAGGTTGATGGCGATCACCGACTTGCCCGTCCCCGGCCCGCCTTGAACGATCACGACCTGCTTCTTGCGCGCCGCGCGGGCGTCGGCCTCGAGGATGCTCTCGTGGGCCACCTTCTGGTCGTCGATCAACACGAACTCGGGTTTGCCCTGCAGCAGGCCGGCCACGCTGTCGATCAGCAGCTTGGACGGTCTGATGCGCCCGTTCTCGATGGCATAGAGGGCACCCTTGCGGTCGCCATGGCGCACGTGTTCGCGGATGAAGGCCTGCAGCTTGGCGCGTTCGCGGGCCAGGAAGAGCGGCGCGCGCTCTATGTGGGCGCGGTAGTGGGGATGGTCGATCTCGCCGTCGCGCGGGTGGTTGTGCAGGTAGGCGCAGGGCTGCAGCGCCATTGCCCCATCCTGCACGGCGGCATTGAAGTCCTGCAGGTAGGCGGCGTAGGACCAGGCCTGGTACGAAGGGTGCGTTCCCTCACGTTCGCCAGCGCGGCCCCCGCGGCGCGCCCAAACGATGGCGTCCTTCTCGCTTCGGCGAGACTCCGACCACTGCTTGAGCTCGACGATGATGACTTTGGTCCGCGCCGACGCATCCTCGCCGGTGATCACGAAATCGATGCGCTTGGAACTCTGCGGTAGCTGATACTCGATGGCCACTCCCGCGTCGTCGGGGATCTCGTCGTCGCCCAGCACCTTGGCCATTTCCAGCAATGAGTGCTTCCAGGCCTGGATTTCTGACGGGCCGGCCCCATGGCCCGTCGCGCTTCGGTATTGCCGCGACACGACGTCTTCGATGTCGTCGCGCAGCGCGTGATGCAGGAACTGACTCTTGCTGGCCTGGTAGATGATCACCGTGCTGCTGGGTTTAGAGTTGGTCGTACTTCGCGCTGCTGCCGCGTGCCAGGTCGATCGGATACTTCTGCGCGTTGACCTTCAGCTTTGCCTGGGCCGCCTCAATTGGGTCGATGCCGAGCGCGCCGGCAAGCTGGATCAAGTACAGCAGGACGTCCGCCACTTCGGCGCCCACGGCGTCGCGCTTCTCAGGCGACAGGGTGCGGCTCTGTTCTTCCGTGAGCCATTGGAAGTGCTCCAGCAGTTCCCCTGCTTCAACGACTAGCGCCGAGGCCAGGTTCTTCGGGGAGTGGAATTGCTGCCAGTCCCGCTCCTTGGCGAACTGGTCAACCTGTGCTGTCAAGGTGTGGAGGGAATCAGTCATGCTTATCAAAGTGCGGGTCACAGCGTTGGCAAATGCATGCCAGTCGGGTCGAGGATACTGGCTTCAACAGAGGGCTGAGCCATCGTACTCGCGCCGTGATGGTGCTGAATCGAAGCCCAAGTCTTCCGCGCGGACGGATCTGGCAAGACAAGGGGCAACGCAAACCAAGCGCTGCCCCAATTGAGCTCATGCCGTCACGCACGGATCGCTTTGTACAGCTCGCGGGCACGGCGCTTGGCGGCTTCGTCGACGTCGTCTGGAAGTCGATCAAGCTCAAACCCTCCCGCGGCGTAGATAGGGCCGGCCTCGTCTGAGTCTGCAGGCAGCCCCACTTCTCCGACGGCGTGATATTCCATCACATTGACACTCAGCAGCTCGGCCAGGTGAACCCAGGTCCACGCCTCCTTGAGGTCGGTCTCGAGCTCCGACGCTAGGAGCTTCATGGCATCGGTGTTGCCGCTCTCTGCTGCGACCCGGAACCACTTCCTGGCGTCGTCCAGGCGTTCACAGCGGAGCGCGAGTTGGCCCAGCCGATTGGCATGCCGGGCGCCTGCCACACGAGCCGCCAGCTCGAAGTTGTCGTCGCTGGGCATTTCCTCTGCGATTCGCAGCGCAGCTTCGGCACTGCCCAGCGCGGCGGCGCGTCGCCAGTGATGATCGCGAGAGTGTCGGTCTCCGCTCCTGTCCCGATAAGCTTCGGCCCACTCGAGTTCGACACCTGTCAGCACGCGGCCCGACTGTTGCTGCTCGAACCAGTACCTGCCGTCGTTGATGCCGCTTGGCTCGGAGTCGATCGACTCTTCGTCGAGCTGTGCCAGCGCCAGATGCGCCAACGCACTGCCTGCGTCCGCCATGCGAAGCAGGCTTTCGCGCAGTACCGGTGACGCCAGGTCAAGGCGCGCCCCTGGCTCATCGAGATTCCCTTCCCAATCCTGGTCCGCATCGCGGTCGTCCTGCGCAGTGGCCTTATCGGTTGGCGCTTCGGACTTGTTGGCTTGAGGGTGCTCGTAGTCGACTCCGAGCTTCGCGAGCAGCTCGTTGGGCGACACAACCATCAGTCGCGCAGACTCTGTGGCTCGGGCCGCTTCGGCCGCGATGATTGGTGGCGATGGCGGTTCATAGCCCAGCGCGAACGCACGCGCTGCGGCTTGGGCGAGGTCAAGCGACGGGGCAGGGGCCTGACCGTCGTGCTGCGCGAGCAATTGCTGAGTGGTCAACGCGGCATAACTCGCGTAGCCGAACAGCGCGGCGAGCACTTCGTGGGCGTGGGAGCGCTTGATGTCGATGCCGTGGGCCTGGCGCAAGCCGCACTGGACTTCAAACGCAATCTTCTTGATGGTCATGTGGCGACGCTCCATGGTGTGCGAAGCACGTCGGACAAACCCACGCGTTTGAAGCCCGACGTCCTTCGGACCAGGGGTCGGCCATGACATAACGATGAGGTGTGCCTGTTTCTGCTCGCGTGGAGGCAGGGCGGGCGCCGTTCTGCAAGTCTGAAGGCCAGTCGCGGAGGTTGTCAACCGGCCCCACCGCGGGGCGACGATGTTAGGCTCGCGCGTACCAAGAGGGAGAGAGCCGTGACCAGGCGCCGCAAGGCGAGCCCCGCAGAGGGCTTGCTGGAGATCATTTCGCTGATGCCGTGGTGGACGGGCGTTGCCCTTGCCGTGGTCAGCTACTTTCTGCTCCATCGTTTGGCCTTGCAGCCCGTGACCGCCAGTGCGCAGCCGGGCCAGTTGGGATCGATGGTCGCCCAGACGCTGTGGCGCACGCTGGCGAGCTTCGGGCAGTACATCGTGCCGCTAATCTGCCTGGCTGGTGCTGGCGCCTCGGCGTGGCGCCGGAGGGAGCGCCGCCAGCTCGTCGCCACGGTTGCTGATGCCCGCTCGGCCGATGTGCTGGACGGGATGAGCTGGCGGCAGTTCGAGAAATTGGTGGGTGAGGGCTTCCGACTTCAGGGCTATCGCGTCGCGGAGACCGGCGGTGGCGGAGCCGATGGCGGGGTCGACCTGGTGCTTGCCAAGGGCTCGGAGAAGTTCCTGGTTCAATGCAAGCAGTGGCGGTCTTTCAAGGTGGGTGTGGAGATCGTTCGAGAGCTCTACGGCGTAATGGCAGCGCGCGGGGCAGCGGGCGGATTTGTCGTGACATCGGGCCGATTCACTGCAGATGCTGCGGCGTTCGCGAAAGGCAGGAACGTGCAGTTGATCGACGGCCCGCGTTTGCGGGACTTGATTCAGTCAGCGCGTGGCGACTCGCCGAAGTCAGCGACGCCTGTGATCGCTGCTGCAGCCTTGCCAAGCGATGCGGGTCCAGCGACTACCACCGCGCCGAGCGTTCCCAGTTGCCCGCTCTGCACCCAACCCATGGTGATGCGAACTGCCAAACGCGGCGCCAATGCCGGCGCTCAGTTCTGGGGCTGTTCCGGCTATCCGACCTGCCGCGGTACGCGGGCCCTCAACTGAGGATCGGGCACTGTGGCACTGCCCGACGGCCTGTACGACCTCCTGCTGACCGAGCAGTTGCTGGCCGGGCTGGACCGCGATCGGACCGAGCTGGCCGCCTTCAGCGGCGACCGATCGGAACTGCTGCTGGACGCGCTGACCCGCCAGTTGTCGGGTGCCCTGGCCGATGTGGAAGGAGGCGAGGCTGATGCACCTCTGCGCCAGGTCGAGATCATCAATACGCTGCTCGTGTCGCTGCGTCAGTGGCTCCAGAGGCTGCAGTGGGGGACGACGGACGCGGTTGATCTCATTGCCACGCCTCCGCAGGTACTGCGCTCCATCCGAGGGGACCGTCAGTTTCCGGAAGCGCCGGACTTGGGGCTCGCGGCGCCCTGGTTGTTCACGGCGGGCAAAGGATCGCCTTCGCTCTTGCAGGAGATCCGCAAGGAGCTGGCTTCGGCCGACCGCGTGGACATCCTCGTCAGCTTCATCACGGTGTCGGGTGTGCGCAAGCTGCAGGACGTGCTGCAGCAGATCACCGCCCGCGGTGGCGACGGCGCCGTGGCGACGCAGCTGCGCATCCTGACCACCACCTACACCGGCGCCACCGAGGCGCGCGCGTTGGAGGAACTGGCGCGCTTGCCGAGATGCGAGGTTCGGGTCTCGCTCGACGGCCGGCGCACTCGGCTGCACGCCAAGGCGTGGTTGTTCCACCGTCGCAGCGGGTTTGGCTCGGCCTATGTCGGCAGCGCCAACCTGTCAGGTGCCGCCTTGACCGGCGGGCTTGAATGGACGGTCAAGCTGACTCAGCGTGCCCAGCAAGCGCTCTTCGACCGGGCATCGGCCCACTTCGAGACCTTGTGGGCCGACAGCGAATTCCAGCGCTATGACCCCGACGATGCCGACCATCGCCGTGCGCTGGCCGACGCGCTCGGCCGGGAATCGTGGGGCGGCGAGGGGCTGATGGCCCTGTCGTTCTTTGACTTGCAGCCGAAGACGTACCAGCAGGACATGCTCGAGCAGCTGGCCATGGAGCGCGCGCATGGGCGGCGCCGCAACCTCTTGGTGGCCGCCACCGGCACCGGCAAGACGGTGGTGGCGGCTTTCGACTACCGCCGAATCTGCGCGGACGAGGGCGGCCGGCCGAAGCTGCTTTTTGTGGCGCACCGTGAGGAGATCCTGCGCCAGGCATTGAGGACCTACCGCGAAGTGCTCCGCGACCCGGAATTCGGCGAGCTGCTCGCTGGTGGCACCGAGCCCGAACGGCACGACCATCTGTTCGCCACGATTGACAGCATCACGAGCCGGAAGCTGTTGAATCAACTGGGGCACGATCACTGGCATACGGTGGTCATCGACGAGTGCCACCGGCTGGCCGCAGACCGCTTCCACGCATTTGCCAGCCAGGTGCGGCCCAGCGTGCTGCTTGGCTTGACGGCCACGCCCGAGCGCAGCGATGGCCAGGCGATCGCGCCGTACTTCGACATGCGCCCCGACGGCGCGCCCGCGGTCGAGCTTCGGCTGTGGCATGCGCTGGACCTGCAGCTTCTGGCCCCGTTTGAGTACTACGCCTGCGATGACGCCACCGACTTCTCTGCAGTGCCCTGGGATCGGCCCGGGGAGCGCGAGGCCATCGATCAGCTGGTGACGGGGAACGACATTCGGGCGCGGCTGGTGGTGAATGAATGGCGCCGCTTGGCCTCGGATGCGAGACGCAGCCGTGCGCTGGTGTTCTGCGTGTCCGTCGCCCATGCCCAGTTCATGACTGACTGGTTGAATCACGTCGGGCTGCCGGCGGCTTGTGTCGTCGGCGACACCCTGGCCGAGGAAAGGCGGCGCGCACCTCAGCGCCTTGCCAGTGGGGAACTGTGCGCGTTGGTCACGGTGGATCTCTTCAACGAGGGTGTGGACCTGCCGGCTGTGGACACCTTGCTGCTGCTGCGCCCAACGCAAAGCGCCGTGCTGTTTCAGCAGCAGATTGGCCGTGGCTTGCGGCTTGCGCCGGGCAAGGAGAGCTGCCTCGTGCTGGATTTCGTGGGCCAGCACCGCGCGGAGTTCCGCTTCGATCGGATGCTGTCCGCCTTGACTGGCTTGTCTCGGCGAGAGCTGTTGTCGGGCGTGGAGCATGGATTCGGCAGCCTGCCCCCCGGATGCCACATTCAGTTGCAGCGCCAGACGCGCGAGCAGGTCTTGCAGGGATTGAGGGCATTCACGGGTCAGAACTGGCGCCGCATGAAGACCGAACTGCAGGCCTATGTCGCTCTTCGCGGTCGGACGTCGGTCAGCCTGGCCGGCTTTCTGCATGACCAAGCTTTGGAGCTGGACGATATCTATCGGTCTGCCACCGGGTCGGGTCGAAGCGGCTGGACCACCTTGAAGCGAGAAGCAGGCCTGTTGGTAGCCGAGCCCGGCCCTGAGGAGGAGTACTTCAGCCGACGCTTCGCGGACCTGCTGCATGTGGACGATGAAGCTCGCCTGGTGGTCTGGGAGGCCGTGGCGCAGGATCCCACCTTGGCGTATCGCGCGCCCGCGGAGGCGGCCATGGCACTGCAGATGCTGGCTTATCAGATCGACGGCCGGCATGAGCAGAAGGGGACTGCGGCTGCGTTTGTCGAGCGCCTGCATGCCCATCCCGGCATCGCAGACGAGTTTCGAGAACTGACGGGCTTGCTACAAGCGCTGACCACCTTGCCCGGCACGCCGCTGCCGGGCCTCGAAGACACCCCGCTGGTCCTGCATGCAAGCTATGGCATCCGCGAGGTGTTGACGGCCGTGGGCTGGCTCACGGCCGAGCGGCGGACACCCTTTCAGGCCGGCGTGCTGGCCCTGCAGTCCCGGAAGACGGAACTGCTGTTCGTCACTTTGGACAAGAGCGAGGGCTATCACGATCGCATCGCCTACCACGACTACGCGATCAGCACCGAGCGCTTCCACTGGCAATCCCAGAACAGTGCCGGGCCGGATACGCCTGCCGGGCGCCGGTATCTGCAGGGCAGGCAGGAGGGATGGCAGTTCCAGCTCTTTGTCCGCGCTCGCAAGGGCGAGGCCTATCGCGCGTGCGGGCCGGTCGTGCTTGAGTCGGCCGAGGGCGACCGCCCCATGACGCTCGTCTGGCGCTTCGCCCGGCCGCTTCCGGCCAGGCTATTCCGAGAGTTCAGCGTACTGCGCGGCGTGTAGGGGGGGGCTACGGCACTTGCCGCGCCGGCGCCTTGAACACGTTCTTCAGGTCCAGACCAGAAATGTCGGAGGTGGCAGCATGTCCGCCTGCTGCGGCGCCAGTAGGAAGATGACTTCTCAAAGCTGAAGCCTTTCGCGAAGGCGACAGGCAACCGCGACGAACGTCAAGCCAAGACTGGATGCCGTCTCTTGACTTTGGCGCCTGAATGACAGCTGACCTCGGAACCAGTCACTCGCGATCGCGCAAGCACTCGGCCGCTGTGCTAATGAGGCGGCATGTCTACTCAGTGCGCTAGGATCCTTCAAGGTACCGGAGGAAGCCTTGGACGCAACGCAAATCTCAGCCCACATCTCCGCCATCATCTCTGCAGCCGCGGGCATCGTCGGGGTGTTGGTAGGCAATACGTTCGTGGCCGTAAAGGAGAAGCGAGTTCGCCGCCAACAAGAAGCCAAGGACCTCACCTACTTGGCGATCCTTGTCGTCTCCCACCTTGATCGGTTCGCAAACGACTGTGAACTCGTTGCGCGGGACGACGGAACTGAGTATGGGCGGCCTGCAGGCAATGATGGTGAGTACTTTGCGACGACGGTGAAGGCACCAGAATTCCTTCCTTTGGACATAAAGGTCGAGTGGAAGGTGCTGCCCTCGGATCTCATGTACTCCATCCTAGAGATTCCGGATCGGCGCGAGCGGTTGCAGAGCTACCTTGTCGGCTTTGCCGAGCACGGCGATCATGATGGCTCGGACTACATATTCGAGAGACAGCTTACCTATGCGCGACTTGGCTTGGACGTGTCTGTGATCGCGAGAAAGCTGCGGAAGCACGCCAACCTACCGATCGAGAAAGGGTCCGAACACAGGGACCGCGACTTCAAGGAGATCATCGGGACCATGGAGGCCAAGAAAGAGGCCTACGAGAAGGCAATGTCTATAGAAGGCCCGCCCCTCGACCTCACTGGAGTGTCACTTGAGCGATAGGTCATCGACAGAGGCGGCGACTCCGTCAGCTGGATCCTTATGCCCCCCCCCCGCTACTTCACTCTTCGGGTTGCTCGGTTTCGAGTTTTGCCAGGATCGATCGAATGCGATCATCCAACCTCTGTTTGGCCGAAGCGACCGTGCAAGGCTTCTCCTTCCGCAGCTCCCCAACCAATAGGTTGCCGTCACGCTGAAGGCTCATTACGTCCGACGGGGTTACCGCAGACTTGTTGAAGCCGTTGCCGAAGGCCTTCTTGAAGTGCCAGTGGTTGATGAGCACGAACGACATGAAGTCTGCGACGTTGTTCCCTTCGAGAATTTCCGCTGGCTCCAAAGCAGCAAAACGTTCAAGGGAAGATTTGTAGGTGGCAACGTCTGGCGTGAGGTTGCCAAATGCCCATTGGTGAAAGGCATCGTATGAAGAATGGCGCCTTCCTTCCAAGAGTGCCGCGCAGACGCCGAAGTTCAAGGGTTCGCACTCTTCTTCCCACCATTCCGAGAACAAACTTGGGAAAAGGTCCAGTTCGAGCAGCGTATTGATGGAGTTGTGAGCATCGAGTTTCTGCGCGAACGAGTGGTCGAACTTGATGTTCAAGGCGGCCGCGTATGAATTGCACACCTGATCAAGCAGGGAGGTCGAAAAGGATGAAGCTAGCTCGTAGACATCAGCCACCTCGTTGTAGCGCTTTGCATCGGTCTTGAACTTGATCTTGAAGTACCAGCGCCGAGTGATACCTAAACACTCACCGATCGCGCCATGCTCAAGATCTATGAATGCCACGCTTGCGAATGAGAGCATGTCATGGAAGATGTCCTCGGTGTTCTTGAGCGCGAGATCCCAAGCGTACTTGCCGGGCTTTCCATGGTCACCGAAGCCGAGCTTCAGCGTGTAGCTTCGAGGGGACCGAATGCGATAGAGGCCGACGACCAAGGACTCCTCAGGAAAGATCAGGCTGTGATGCGCGCTAACGTTTCGCAGATGGCGGAGCTTCTGATAGTCGTCCTGGTTTGATGATACGAAGGAGTCGACCGAACCCTTCAACCAAGCCGGCGAGTTCTTTGTCGAGTTTTCGATGAAGAACATTAAGCTTCTCAGCAGATTGTTCAGGCTAAGAATGAAGTGTTTCGGCTCGTGGTAGGTGACGTCCATGGCAATCTTGTTCTCGTTGACGATCTCAATGTTCTGGACCACCGTAGGATGAGCAGCTGCCATCTGCTCGAAGAAGACTGAGGATCGTTCAAGTTCAAACATTGATTGGCCTATGTGAGATCAGCTATGGAGCCTGTCCGGTGGTCGCGACCCTTGCGCGCCCAAGTGCGACCGACTAGTGGCGCAGACAAGAATGCCACATGCCTGGGTCAATTGGCTGCCACCGGGGACCATCATCCTCGCGGTCGTCGCAATCTCGCCATCGTAGCCGCTGGTCTGCGCGGCCTCCTTGAAGAACTCAGTTCAGTCTGAGGCGAATCCTTGATGGTGAAGGGCCGCTTCGCCGCGGTCGCATGGCTAGACTCTTGGCGAATTGACTTGGTGATCTCTCATGAGCCAGTTTTTTGCAGACCAGATCGACCAACTTGACCCTGCGATTGACCAACTCGCCGTCCGTGACAGGAACTTCGATCGGTTCGCACTCATGCTGATCGACAACGTTGTGGAACTGGTGTTTCACCAGCACGCAAAGGACAAAGTCACCTGGGGACGAGCCTTTGAAGCGAACCACAAGCCCAAGTCGGAATGGAAGACAGCCGTCGCTGCGACCGGGCAAGGATTCGACTCCAAGGTGCGCTACGCGCGTGAGACAAACTTGATCTCTGCGTCGATGGCTGGCAGCATCCAGTACCTGCACTCGTTCCGACTCTGCCTACCATCAAGGGAGCCGACACGAGGGCATCCTGCACTCGCTCGCGGTGTTCTACTTTCGAGCGGCATGCACCGTGCTCGGCGCATACAGGCCAATGTTCTATAGCCTGCACTCAGGCGACAAGATCTCCCACCGCGCCGTGAAGTACCTCGGCAAGCTGGATCTGTCTGGTCAGAAGGAAGCCTTCGCGCAAGCCTGCGAACGACTCAAGGAAGTGGCATTGGCCCTTGAAGAGAACCTGGTCGAAGCTCTCCAAGCGGACATGCTTACGACCATCGAGCAAGCTGATCGAGGGCTCGACTTCATCACGACGAATTCCCCAAACAAGGCGGAGCGTTCGGAAATCGTTCGCTATTGCCAAGCGTGGCCTTTCGCATGGACTGACGAGAGCGAGGAGTTCGCGCGGTCCAAGGGGTTTGCACCGTCGAACATGGGCGAACTCATTGAGTGGCTAGCCCGCAACTACACGTGGGCCGTCAAGTCGGACCCGATCGCAAGTTGGAAGAAGCGCCACGCTTCGCTGGCGAAGGAGCGCAATCTCGATTCAGCCCTCAAGAAGTACTGTGACTTCATGAAGCAGAGCGAGTCGTTTCGCAAGGCTCTTGACGAAGGCGTCTCGCAGGTCGACGGCTATGTACAAGAACAGATCGACCGTGCGCGTGGCAGGTGACAAGACGCTTCCGTCACGAGTGCGGCCGAAAGCCGACATTCGTAGTGCCCGGGCCAATGTCAGGGACCGCTGCAGACCTGCCGCTGTCCTTCGAGGTCAGGTTTAGACTGATTGCGGCCGGTCGCCGCTGAAGGATGAATGACGGCGGCCGCCGGAACCGGCCGTTCGTTGGCCGCCACGGTGTGCGACTGCTGTGCATTGGAAGCGGCCCGACACGGCGCTCAGCCAAGCTCCCGGGCCTTGTTCATCGCGGCGCCGTTCCAGCGGCAGCTCACAACGATCTCCAACTGGCGCTGCCGACCCGATGCAGCCACTCGCGCCACGCAAGAGCGGTCAGTCGACATCGCCCCAGGCCCTGTGCAGTCGCCCGTGGGCAGGTGCCCGAGACATCCTCAATTCTAAGGACGCTTCTCGACGTCGGCGGATGGTCATGCCTCACGCGGCACGTCTCGGCGGACAGAAGCCTACGAATGCAGCGGTCTAAACTGTCGCCCAAACCACGTTAGACCCCGCAAACAGCGACAGGGAGACTCTCGATGCAGAAAGAGACCGTCATAGCAATTGTCCGCGCTGAGATTGCGCTGAGCCAAGACCTTCAAGCATTCCTCTCGCAGTTCTCGGATCGAGAGAACGCTTGGTTCGCCCGCGACTCCGGCGAGCTCTTACTCGCGGAATTCGGCTACGAATGGAACAACAACTTTGTCGAAGTGGCACAGTCAGTATTTGATGACTACTTTCAAGAGCTTGGTCTGCCAGAGAATCGTCGGCCGAAGGTCAAGCTCACGGATTCGAGACGCGGCTCCTGGATCATGGAGGCCGCCCTCACGATGTTTGGGACCATCGGCACAACGTACACGATCCTAAAAGCATTTGCGGAACTGCCAAAGCTGGCAGATGGACTGGAAGACACCAAGAAGCGACTTCAGAAGGAACTCACGGCAAGATTCAGGAAGAAGGTTCCTGAACGCATTGAACCAGTGCTGCGAAACGTCACACCTCCAGTTCAGCTCCCGCCGCCTGGGCTAGTCAACCCCATCACCATCAACTGCACAATTGACGCGCGGCCGCTGCGTGGCTTGACGCCCGACGTCGCAAAGTCACATGCGATTCACCTTTCAGTAGCGATATCGCGATCAGCATTGTCGGTAGAGAACCTTGGTGATCTCCCGATTGAAAACCTGCGGATCGGCCTCTTTAAGTCCGCGTCGCAGAGGCACAGTTGGAGCTTCGGCGACGCCTTCTCCAGGTCTGTACCGCGCATAAGTGGCGGGCAGTCCACTTCCCTCAGCATCGATCAATTTGCATCGGAATCAGATGGCTCGCTTGACCTGGCTGATCCGACACCACTCTACGTCGATTGCTGGCTCCAAGACAACTCAGGAATCTATCTGTTCAACTTCTACCTCGAGTAGCGCCGGCGAGGCCTAACCCCTCGGCCGATGCGAAGCCCAATCCGCGTGACCAATCGCTGCCAATGAACGACGCGAGTGCACTTCCGGTGAAGCGTCAGTGGCACGGTAGCCACCACGCTTGGAGCTACCACCCGAACGCATTTCGCTGGAGCGGAGAGTACGTCGCCGGAGCGAATCTGCTGCCACTCGCCGGCGAGATGAGGGCATGGATGCAGCAACGCGGGAACCTCGCTCTCATGCCCGCGCCGGCTGCGCCTTCGAATGGAAGCTACACCAATCCGTTCACAGCAAGTGGCGTGGCACTGCAGTTCCTTATGGCCAGAGTCATCAACGCTTCGCACGACTATGCGACCACAGAGACAGTAACTCATGACGCCATAGACGCGGAAGTTGAGCGGATCCGCTTCTACAACGAACTACTCATGTACTCAGCGCGGCTGTGCGAGGTGTCGGTCAAGCAGATGCTGTACTGCACACAGGTCCCACAACGAAGGTACAAGCGCATGGCGCTGGGCGCGCTGCTCGAATCGCCCTGCCCCGACTGCAGGAAGACAGACGGTGCCCGGCCACATCAGGTATCCCTTGTCGGGACGCTCGCGCATCCCTTTCGTTTATGCCTCGCGTTTGAGCACTGCGCAATGGACCACATGGATCTGGTGAATCGCCTTCGGAACTCCGAGGCGGCGCACTCCAGCGTTCAACCTCTTGCAGTCCGCAACGTTCAGGCATCCAAGTCGCAGTTGCAGGAGGATAGCCACCAGTTGCTGAACGGGTTCGTTCACATGCTCTCCCACATCGAAGAGCTGGAGCGACAAATGCTGCAAGACTTGACGGAGAAAGCAAAGGCCATCAACCTTCTGAAACGAAGTGGACTGCGACCCGAAGACTGCAACTTTGATCTTGTCCCCGGGCAGCCATTCGTGTTTCGCAGCAAGATTCGGGATTGCTAAGTGATCCTTGCATGGCAGGGATGGCCGGGCGGCTAACTTCCAGTTCGAAGGCAAGGCCCGACGAGAAGACACCAAACGGGCCTCGCCTCGAACGTTGTGCATCAGGACAGTCTCAGTCTCGAACTGCAACGGGAACGAACTTGGTACGACAGCTATGGGGTTGGGCGATGAACTTCCACTGATGGCCGGGACTGTGAGTTGGGCCCGACGCCAGACAACGGCCGTTCGGCCTTTGCCGCCCGAGCAGTGACCCGGGGCGGCACGTCCTCCGAACGATCAGATCTCAGTCTGCTCGGAAATCTCAAGGGCGTCGTCCACCTCGATGCCGAGGTACCTGACCGTCGACTCAAGCTTGGAGTGCCCGAGCAGCAGCTGTACGGCTCGCAAGTTCTTGGTGCGCCGGCAGATCACGATCAACGGCGGCCCGGCTACCAAGTTCGGCGTGACGGACGATGCGTGCGCCGATGCACTCTAAGACCTTCTCAAGCGCTTGGCTGACGCGGCACGCAGGAGTTAGGGGGGGCTCCAGCCACCCTTTCTCGGTTGGTTGCGTCCGGACCCGGACTGTATAAAAATCCAGGCGTGGATGCATTCGACCGTCTTGCGGAGAAGCCGATCCTTCATGGGCCGGCTCAGCAGCACTATCTCTCAAGGTTCTACCTGCAAGGCTTTGCGGAGAATCGACGCGTTGCGGTGTATGACCGGACGGACGGCGCAGTCAACTCCTTGCCGCCGAAGCGGGTAGCAGCGCTGGAGCACTTCTATACCTTCATCGACAACCAGGATCGACAGCGTTTCGAACTCGAAGCGGTGTTCGGGATCGTCGAGAGTCGGGCCGGCTCGATCCTGAAGTCGGTCGTCTCAAGGCTGCCGATCACAAGCCTGGATCGCGAATATCTTTCGCTGTTCATCGCGATGCACGCGGTACGAACTCCCGCAGCGCTTGCTGAGTCTCGCATCGTCCGTGAGAAGGCGGAGCGGGCCAGGTGGAAGTTGACCGTGCCGGACAAACGCGCCGCGTATGCATGGGTCAAAGACTGGAAGCCCGAGACCCCTGAGGACGAGCTTCGCGACCTCGCCGACAAGCTGTTTGAGATGATCAGCGGCGACCACTTCCGGATCAATGTTCCTGACGAGGCTGCGCGTGCAACGTCGCTTCAGACATGGAACATTGTTGCGGAAGCGATCTTCGAACGAGATTGGGTAGTCATGCACGCGCCGCCTGGCACCGACTTCATAACCTCAGATTCGCCCGTAGTGCTGATTTCTCGACCGGGCACCGACGACCTGCCAACCTCCTACAGATCGCCTCATGCAAGCGTCTTCTTCCCGCTCTCTCGGAAGGCACTGCTAGGGATGAGTGGTGCCGAACGAACCATCGTGCATGCCGACGCAACAGCAGTGCAGGTGGAACGCTTCAACAGGCCCATTGCAGGGGACTGCTACCGCTATCTGATCGGAAGCAGCGCCGACCTTGTCCGCAGCGCCGCGGAGCATCTTGACTTGATGGGGACCGCGTGGGCACCCCGCGTGGAGGTGGGGGTGGCAGTTCCCCCTGGTGAGGCTCACCCCGCCATTTTCATAAAGGGGCTTGCGCGCCGTCCGATCGTGGATCTGAGGTCGGATGAGCGATCCGAGTCGGTGGCGCAATGAGGCTAACGCTGAGTGTTCCGAACGGCTTCTAGCCCGCTCAGCCGCTCGGACTCGGCAAAGATGTGTGAACTCCACATCGGTGCCACGACTACGAGTATCCAAAGGAACAGCGTCACGAGCACCCTCGGGGCGCCGGAAAGAACGGCGCCCAAGCGGTTGGTTGAGTGCCAATCGACGTTCCAGTAGGCCGCGAGTGCCGCAACTGCGAGGGAACTTAAAATGCACAGGCTGAGCATCACGCCGGTGCCGGACGCTCGTCGCGTTAGCGACTCTCCGCGGCGCTCGTTCGTCACGATCACAAAGCAACTGAAGAAGCCCGCAAGCACCAACACTGCTCCCGCTGTAGGCGACGAAATCGACTCGCCTTTGAAGAGGTGTCCGACGACCTGAGGGAATGTCTCAAACGCTGACCCGATGAAGCCAATCATCAGCAGGCCCATTATGGTTGCGTAGACCCATCCCAGCTTGTCCATCACAGAGTAGAACAGGTTCCTCATGGCTACCCTCTTTGCCACTCATCATCGGTCGGGCACAGTATCGGATAGGCCCCGTGCCCCCGCAACTGTGCCTCTCAGTAGGTGGGGTAAAAAGTGGGGTAGGAAAGCAAAACGGGCCTGAAAGGCCCGTGTTTCCTCTTCAACGCTCCAATGGTTTCAAGCGTCGGCCATTCAGCGACGAATCGGTGAACGCCGCTGAAGGGTCGAGTGCGTGAATCGGTAGCCTGGGGAAGCTTCCGTTCGACGCGCCAAGGGTGTCAGCCCGCCTCATCGGTTGAACGTCAGCAGTACCTCCCGGACCGGACGGTAACGCAGCAATCGTTCGCGTAGGCGGGTGTCCGGAACGTGGCGGTGACCGTGACTAGCGCGTTGATCGGCAGCCGACCGGATACGCTGCGGAGCCGCCGCTGACTTCAAATTCAGGTCTAGACTGGGTGCTGTCGGTCAACTTCTCGAGCCGAGCGAAAGCGGCCGCCGGAACGTGCCGTTGGTCGTCCGACTACGTGGATGACCGCTGAACGCCTCCAACCCTGCCGGACGTTAGCGATCGACTCCGTCAAGACGAGGTCACGAACCAACGGCAGTTTCCGCCGACTGCCAAGTGGGGCTCGCGACCCGCTGCAGTCCTTCGTGGCTTATGGCCGGCTGACTACTCAGCGGCGGGTTGGAGCCGCTGGCCGCGGCGGCCGTACATACGCTGCCCGACACATGCAGTCATTGGGCTCGGCGACCAGCGCCGGCTCGAATGACCGTTGTACGAGGTACTGCGGTCGCTGGACTGGCGACGCGGCCCGGAGCTCTGGGGCGACCGCTTCTTTGCGGCTCTAAATCCCCGTACCGACCCAATGTTGACGGTCGGCGGACTGGGCGCGCGAAGCTGTCGGTAGTGTGCTTCGACTGGCGTCCGAAGTCCGCTACGGCTGACGCACCTCATTGGCGCCACGCTGAGCCCGATACCACACCGCAGAAGTGACCGCGCTTTCCCTCCACAGAATTGATGACATTGTCGCCTTGTGACCATTGGCACGCTGAGGGGGCGACCGGCTTGGGAACCGGAATGGTGGCTCACCTGATGAGCCAACCGGCCGCTAAGCTTTCTTGCAAGGCGCGACACAGGCATCTCTCCCGCAAGCTGCTGGAAACCTCGCCCTTCGAGACTCCGCAAGCGCGCGATACTGACGCCAAATCAATGGGAGGATGAGCATGACCACGATCACCGGCGCCGTCATCCACAAGCTGATCAAAGAGCCCCATGGCGAGGCCACCGTGCAGCAGCGCGATACAGAGCTGAAGCTCAACGAGCCGGTGCGCAAACTTGTGGACGACATTAGTGCCTTGTATGGCGAGAAGGCAAATAAGGGCTATGGACAGTTCGAAGAAGACACGCTGACCTTCCCTTCATCGACCGTCTTGCGCGAGATGTTCGAGACCAAGGCCATCAGCTTCATAGAGGGTTCGCAGAAGCTGCTGGCGGTCCTCGCCGGAAAGGCCAATCAGGCCGCGCTCTCAAAAGGGGGCTACGTACTGATGGCGCACGGCCTGAACGACGCCAAGGTCGACTGGTTCCTCGTGGCTATCATTAACAATGTCTCCGGCAGCGCCGTCAACGAGGAGACGCTGGAGATCGAGGAAGCGGTTCACGTCGACTTAGAAAACCTACGGGTGGCCGGCCGGGTCAATCTGTCGACATGGTTGGCCGGCGATCAGCAGACCCGTTACGTTGGCTTTCTCAAGCATCGCGGCGACGTGGCGGACTACTTCAAGTACTTCCTCGGCTGCAAGGTCGTCGTCAAGGACGCCGAAGAGACTAAACGCCTCGTCGACGGCCTGCTGAGCTTTGCCCGCAGCGAAAGTCTCAGCGCTGAGGCCGAGGACAGCTTTTTGCGAACCGCTCATGGCTACTGCAGAAATCGAGGCAAAGACAATCCCATCAGCCTTGAGGAACTGTCGAACGCGGCATGGCCTCAGGAGCCCACCAAGCTGCAGAGGTCGCTGGCGGCGGCCGGCGTCGAGATCAACGATGGCTTTGTTCCCGATGGCCGCAGCTTGAAGAGCCTGCTCAAGTTCCATGGCAAGACGGCCTTCTGGTCAGTCGACCTTGACCGCCGCGCATTCAATAACGGATCTGCTGTCTACATCAAAGAGAAGGGCGCGATTGTGCTCAACAACCTGCCTCCCGCTCTGAAAGCCGAACTCGACGAAGAGGTTCGCGGTGACGAATGAACTCGCCTGGGGCGCTTTGCTCCACGTGGCCAAGACTTTCAAACCGGCTACGCCTGGAGAGACGCGCGGCCAATTCGAGATTTCCAGTGAGGATGATCTTGCTGCCCTGAAACTCTGCCTGCAGCATCAGGACGACACGGGCATGCAGCTTCGCTCCGGAGCCCAGGAGCCGCAGCGCGGCGACACCGTCGCGATCTCGTTCGAACCGCGAAGGGCCTTCGGGTCGATTGTCAAGGATATGGAAGCGCTGTTGCAGGTGCCCGGCGCTCGCGTGCGCGAGAGGCGCCGCTTCCTGCTGCTAGACGGGTTCGTGTCATCGAATGAGCAGGCCGATGAGAAGAGCGAGGTCGGTCGCTATCGGCTGGTACTGCAGTTGGTGCAGAGTCTGCGCGATGTTGCGGCATTCCTGGATAACGACGAGTCGAATCTGGTCTTCATTAGCGGTGGTCGCTTCGACGTACCGGTGAATTACAGCGCCGATGATCTGCGCAAGACAGACATCGCGTTGATCAAGGAGTTGATCACGCTGGTGCCGACTGACACTCACCAGAAGCAGTGCAACGCCATCCTCGCCGCGGCCATTGTCGACGCCACGAAAGCGCTGCCGCCGGCAGCTCGCTTCTCGCAGCTTCTCGCGCATGCCGGCGGCCTGAGGGAGGCGTACGACCAAGGCTACAGGCTGTATGCGTCCGGCTTCTCGTACGAGAAGCTCAAGGATACGGTGGAGGCCGCGCGGGTCGAGTACGCCGGCAAGATTCACAAGGTATTTTCCGACATTCAGAATCAGCTGCTGGGCATACCAGTCGCGACGATTGTCGTCGCGACGCAGATGAAGATCGCGAATGGATTCGGCTATGAATTCTTTGTGAACACTGCCGTGCTGGTCGGCTGCTGGGTGTTTGCGGCGCTCACGATTCTGCTGATCCGGAACCAGAAGCACACACTCAAGGTACTCAAGGACGAAATCGGTCGGCAGCAGCGACAGATACAAAAGGAATTTGCGGCGATTGGCGAATCTTTTGCTGGCGCCTTTGAGTTTCTGAGGAAGCGGGCACGCGCGCAGACCGTCGTGCTGTGGGTCATCGACGCTGTCGTCCTGGCGGGCCTGCTGGGGTCACACATCGTGTACGCCTACCTTACCCCGGATGCGTGGGCATGGGTTCGAGCGCAGATCCACGTGTGACCTCTGATTGCCATCGCGCATATTGAGTACGTCGTGCACGCCGCGTGCTCGACTGGAAGTAGAAGCTTGAGCACCACCTGCGCGCGACGCCATTCATTCGTTTTCAGAGTGCAGGGCGACCGTCTCCAACGACAGGCCCAGCATGGTCTGGCGTGCTGCGTTCGGTAGTGTTGGAGAGGTCTCGCCACCCAAGGTGGAGCGCCATAGAGTCGCCGGCCACGGGGGAGGGAATCCGCGCTGCGGCTCGACAGTTGACGTTGATCGTGACCCCCGGGCGCGGCCAGTAGTCGGTCTCGGCATCGTCCGCGAACTAATAGTCCGGCCAATCGCGGTAGTACGCGCACGACAGCCTGACGACACGGTGGTTCCTAGGTGCGAGCAAGCGCGGTAACTGAAGCCCGACTTGAGTTTGAGCCATCATACGGACTCATGTCGGTTCTCGGGGGAGTGCGATGTTCAGTGACGAGCAGATGCGGGAGCTGCGGGGGGTTCTTCGCCGCCCGGAACATATGGGGTTCTTTGATTGGGATGTCCATTCCAATCGCCTTAAGCACGGCAGTCTTTACGTGACACGCGGCAGCGATTGGCTGTTGTCAATCTTCCGCCACAAGACTGCCAAGGGCAGCAACGGTGCGCCCGGAAACGACGTTGAACTTTCGATGGACGTCGTCAAGCTGCTCCGCGGAGACAGGTCGAAACTGGCTATGGCCATGGAGTGGCTTCGCAGTCAGCAAGTAGCGCTCCAAAATCTTCCCGCTGCCCCTCGGCAGAGCGATGAGGAGAAGCTGAATGGAGACTTCTGCTTTCGGATTGGCCTGTTGTACAGCGATGCGCTTGTTTTCCTAGATCGCCTGCTGCACCAATGCAGGCCGTACGCACCGAACGCCTGGGTCATCGATGTCCCCGCCGTGCAGACCACCACACCTGCTACTGGAGAGGCAGAACCGAATGACGACGGCAGTCGAGACAGGCTGCCCGTAGCAGTGCTCAACAAGGCGACTCCGCAGCACGTATGGTGGGCGGTGCAGGCGCTACTCGCAGGACAGGCTCAACACGTGTTTGGAGAGTCCACCGACTACGACCTCATCACCGATGACGGACAGCGGTTGCCTCCCAAGGTGGTCTTCGGCATTGCGCTGGCGCGGGCGCTCGAACGGGAGGTGCTTCCCAAACATTTCACCGCCGGCATAGGATCGCCGTGCTTTCGCTTGCTGAACGCCGCTGGATACGAAATCGCCTTGAAAGGCCAGTCCGGACAGCGACGCGAGGAACCGAACTCAGGCACTTCAGAGGTGAACGAGTGGAACGAGGGTGCGAAGAAGTTGGTATCCCACCTCAAGCGCGAAAGGGGTCGCGGCCTTGCGACGGCCAAGAAGGCGGCCTTCCGAGAAGAGCACGACGGCAAGCTGTTCTGCCAGCGATGCACCAAGGACCCGGTAGTCGAATACGAAACCGAACACGCTGAGTCCTGCATTGAGGTCCACCACGCGACGATGCAGTTGAGTGAAATGGAGGAAGGCCACACGACGAATCTCGAAGAACTCCAATGCCTGTGCGCCAACTGCCACCGGCTCGTGCACCGGCTGTTGCGGTTGGGGCTACTGGATGTCTGATCTGCGCCCGCCTGTTGCGACCTTGCTACCTTTCAGGTAGCGCCGGAAGCGATGCATCGAGCCCGACAACCGAGCCATCGAACCATCGAACCATCGAACCACTCCGGTCTATGCCTGAACCGATGTCCGCCTAAGTGGCCGCCCGCCTGTCGCTTATGGGTCGGGTGCCGCCGACCAGCGTGAACGCCCGGCGTCATTCGCGCAACGGTCGAGTGACCGGTGACGCAGGTCCAGCGGGCGTACGCAGTGCGGGCCGACGAATGTCCGGTGATGAGGCTCTCCGACCTTGAGGCCGCGGACGGCGTATGACCGTGCCCAAGTCTTGACCCGTCACTCGCCTGGCGGAGACGTCCGACTGCTCCTGGCCGAGTAGGGCCGAAGTGAGGTCCAGACTCATCGCCGGAAAGCTGTCCTTCAGAGGCTCGCCGCGGCCAAACTTTTGGCGCTCAGGTCGACCGGCCGCTCGTGGCCGAGAACTGCCGCTTAGATCGGCCTCACAGCCAACAAGCCGAGTTCTGTGAGGATGTAATTGGGAATGAAGCCGACCTGGCATTCCGAACACCAGAACCTTTTGACGAAGCCCAGGGGCGTGTCGATGCGGTTCTCGGTCAATCCGTATCCCAAACCCGGCGGCAAGGCGTGCATCTTGCGAACGCCTGTCGCGTCCGACAGGCACCTCGCGTAGACGGTCCGCGGGAGCACAGCAGCAAGCTACTCCTGATGTTCGTCCAGTGTTGCTGCCTGACCAGTCGCCTGCAACCAGACCGCCCTGGCTGGCTTCGCTTACCGAAGGCCAAGAACCTCTCGGACCGGCTCTGATCGCTGCGAGAGGATCGTGTGTCTCGTCTAGCACCTCTCGGAAGAGCTTTTGCGGGGTTGATGCCATTACCGTCGCCTACCGGAAAGAGGGTGCAGGTACCTGGCCTGGCTCTGTCTTAGCGACGTGCGCGGGGCGCTGTCCGAACGCTGGCGGAAGCTCTAGGTGTTGCGTCGACCAGCCACACCTGAGGTTCCGCCTGGCCCTTGGCGGTTCTGGACGCCTGCAGGCTCATCCATTTCTTGCCCAGACTGCCGACGTTGACCACCACGTAGTGAGCACCGTCGGCCTTTTCAGCATCCACGTAGTCTGGCAGTTGAACGTCGTGGCCGCGCTGTACGTCATTCTTGGATAGCTTAAGCTCGACGAGGATCTTTGGAGAGCCGCCACTCGAGAATTTGAAGTCGACCGGGCCGTTGCCCGTGTCGGCCTCGGGCGTGACGTCCAAGTTGTTCGCTTGACAGTAGGAATACGCGACGGCGAAGAAGAGCATCTGGGCCGTCTTCTCAGTCTTGCGCGTTGGAGCTTCGTGCAGCACTCGCCAGGTGTCACGCTTCTCAATCAAAAAGCGGAACTGCTCGATGATGGCCACCACCACAGCATTGAGCGAACCGACGCTCGAGTCCGCTGGCTTGGCAATGGTGTGTGGGTTGTCTTGGGCGAGCAGGTATGCCAGATCGCTCCACACCGTCAGGCCACGCGGGTCCTTGCCTTGGTCGTACTCCTTGGCAGGAGCCGCGAGCACCTTACGAATGAGCGTCTTGGCGTACTCCGGGTCCTTCAAAAGAGCCCTGAGTACATCGGACTTGCGCTCCTTGGAAATGCCTCGCCAGATCACACCGACTTCTTGGTTGATGCGGTTGCGAATCTCCTCGCTTTCCCTAGCCGCCACCCAAATGTCTTCTACGCTAAATGCGACGGGCAGCTCCCGCAGAACATCGGTGGGAACCAAGATGACCGGAGTGCGCTGCCGGAGCTGGAGCGGGTTGACCGGAAGCTCGAACTCGGCGCCGCTGATGACGAATGGCTCGATCGGCACTCCGAGCCCGCAGCACATCCTGGCCGTGTAGTCGCCCAGCGACCCCAGGATGATGTTGGTGGTCATGTCGCTGATGCGATCGGGCCCCACGTTCTCGGAGAAGAGACCGATGAGCAAAAAGAGTTCGGGGTCGTCCACGCCCAGGTCGATGAGCTCCTTGGCCCTGAGCATCAGC
The DNA here is from genome assembly GCF_051857595.1 of Ideonella flava. Classification (NCBI taxonomy): domain Bacteria; kingdom Pseudomonadati; phylum Pseudomonadota; class Betaproteobacteria; order Burkholderiales; family Sphaerotilaceae; genus Ideonella; species Ideonella flava. Next base: position 214,048 of record NZ_JBPZHD010000009.1, on the reverse strand, counting down.
TCACCAGTGAGCCCCTCACCCCAACCACTTCCGTGAATCGAACCACCGCCGTAGCCCAGACACGTTCCACTGACCTCGTGAAACTTTAGCCTGGCGACAGCAGCGGTCCAAGCGATGTCACCCTTGCGCCGAGAAAACGCCAGCAGGCGATACAGGTTCTCGAAGAACGTCTTCAGCTTGTCGGTCGCCGCGATCTTCAACTCGGGCGCTGCGGACTGACGGAGAAGAACGGGGTCGATAAAGAGCTTGGTGTCGGCCTGCAGCACGGGGTCGAAAACGCCGAGCTTGTGCATCTCTGCAGGCGGCACTCCAAAGTGCCTCGAGAACCGCAGCGGGGACTTGATCTTTGCCATGTCCTTCCTTCCCTTTCTCGAAAGTCTAAAGGGAATGCGGCGAGTTCCTTACCACAGGGAGGGAACCGCGAATTGGGGGCATCAGCCTCCCGCGGCCCTATGACTGCTGCACGTCGGACAGCGGTCAGCCTCGCCCGCACTTGCCGGTGGGCCCCAGCAACTGCTTTGTGAAGCTCGGCGTGAGTTGGCGCGTCAACGCTAATGGACAGCCCCGCTGCATAGCGGACGTCACCGCCACCATGCTCAATCTGCCCAGACCACGTCCCCAAGCTGCACAGATGGCCAGCGAACAGGCGCGCGCGGGCTGGCCCCACGCATTCAAAGTGTGCAGGTGGATGCGTGCCACCGAGGGCGGGTGAAGCTGAGTGTCCCCGCGCCGGTATGGGTGTCCTTCACCACGGTTTGACCGAGGCGGTCGACGCAGCGGGTGCCGCGGAGCTCTTCGAGGGATCCTCGGCGAGGATTCGCAGGCGCCCAAATGATGCTTGCGTCGATGCGGGCGGCCACTTGCAGGGAGCTACCGAGCTGCCGAGCTTTCGCGACGGAGTTGCCTTGCCGGTCTTGGCCGTGGTGTCCCCGCCGCCACGCTGCGACGGGGACGCAACATTCGAGAGCGGGCACAAGGCTTTTGAGCGCGACAAGGACTTAGGGTGTCCTGCACCGCGTCCCCGCCGTCACCGCTACAAAATTGCGCATGCGGACGCCGGTTCGTGTGTCACCTGGACAACGAATTTTCCGCAGTAACAAATGCAGTAACTCAATGAGAAACGGGTCGATTCTCATAGGTGGTTCAAGTGACCCCGGCTGGCTCGTTCGAGGCCGTTGCGCGCGAATGGCTCGCCACCGTGCACAGCGCCAAAGTGAGCGAGGGTCATGCGGAGCGGACGCGCATTCGCCTCGAGCAGGACATCTTTCCGTGGATCGGGCGCCGGCCGATCGATGCCATCGAGCCGCGCGAGTTGCTGGCCTGCCTGCGTCGAATTGTCGGGCGGGGAGCGATCGAAACCACGCATCGGGCCAAGGATGCGTGCGGACAGGTGTTTCGCTATGGGATCGCCTCAGGCCTGTGTGCGCGCAACCCTGCCAGCGAACTGCGCGACGCGCTGCCGCCGGTGCCTAGCCGGCACCTTGCTGCCATCGTCGAGCCTGGCCGGGCGGCCGAGCTGCTGCGCGCCATGGGCGAGTACAAGGGGAATCCGGTGACGCGCGCTGCCCTTGCGCTGTCAGCCTTGCTGTTCTTGCGGCCCGGCGAGCTGCGCCAGATTGAATGGTCTTGGGTGGACTTCGACGCCGCGACGATCTCCACTCCGGGCGCGATGATGAAGCGCCGCAAGGAGGAAAAGGCCAAGGGACCACCTCACCTGGTGCCCTTGGCTCGTCAGGCGCTGGAGGTTTTGCGAGAGTTGCAGCCCTTCACGGGCAAGGCGCGCTACGTCTTTCCGTCGTTGCTCAGCGACGAGCGGCCGATGAGCGACAACACCGTGCGGAGCGCATTGCGGCGCATGGGCTATGGCAACGACGACATGTCGGCGCATGGCTTTCGCGCCATGGCTCGGACGATGGCCGCAGAGCGGCTGGGCTTTCCTGCCGAGGTCATCGAGTCCCAGCTGGCACACGCAGTTCCCGATGCACTTGGCAAAGCCTACAACCGAACACAGTACCTGGATCAGCGCCGCGAGTTGATGGCCAAGTGGGCGGACTACTTGGATCAGTTGCGGAGGCTCTAGGCGTTCGCTTTCGGCTTGGTCGCATCCTTCAAGGCTTTCGGGGCGGCCGTTCTGTCCCTGACTCGCGTTGCTCGCTGCTCCGCCATTAAGTTGTATAAAACAACTTGTTGAGATATAGTGGATTCACTCAATGGATGGAGGCACTAAATGACCCGACACATTCAACTCCTGGTCATCGACCCGCAGAACGACTTCTGTGACCTGCCCGAGGCCTATTTGTCGCGCGACGCAGCAGGCGACGTGGTAAGACCAGCGCTGCCCGTTGCAGGCGCCCATGCAGACATGCAGCGCCTTGCCGGCCTGATCCGCGACGGCGGGGCAGGCCTCACCGACATCGCCATCACGCTCGATTCGCACCAGCGCCTGGACATTGCGCATCCAACGTTCTGGCGTCAGCGAGATGGCTCGGCGGTAACGCCATTCACACCGATCACCGCTCAGCAAGTCAGGGCAGGGAGCTTCGTACCACGTGACCCCTCGGCGCTCCCCCGCACGCTCGCCTACCTGGACGAACTGGAAGCGCGCGGCCGCTACACGCTGATGGTGTGGCCCATCCACTGCGAGATCGGAAGCTGGGGCCACAACGTGCACGCCGACCTGCGCGTCGCCTACAACGCGTGGGAGGAGAGCGCACTGCGGGTGGTGCAGAAAGTCACCAAGGGCGAGAACCCCTGGACAGAGCACTACAGCGCCATGCAGGCGGAAGTACCCGACATGGATGACGAGCACACCCAACTCAACGAAGCCCTGCTCGCCCATCTGGATCGCGCCGACATGATCCTGATTGCCGGCGAGGCCAGCAGCCATTGCGTCAAGGCGACGACTGAGCACATCGTGGCCCACCTGCCCGGAGGACGCCCTGAGCGCATCACGCTGCTGACCGACTGCATGAGCCCCGTCGGTGGCTTCGAATCGCAGCACGAAGCGTTCTTCACGGACATGCGCGCTCGCGGCGTGCAATTGGCCACGGCGGCAGAGGTTCTGCCGCTGCTGCAAGCCAATGCCTGACGAATGTTCTCCCGGCGCCATTCGAGAATCGCACCATGACCCCCATCATTCGCAGTCTGCTGGACACCGATCTGTACAAGTTCACGATGTGGCAGACCATGCTGCATCGGCACCCGCAGGCGCAGGCCGAATACCGCTTCGTCTGCCGCAACGCCAGCGCCTTCCCGTTGGCAGAGCTGTTGGCCGACGTCGACGAGCAGCTCGATCACCTGTGTACGCTGGCCTTTACCGAGGACGAACTGTGCTATCTGGGTGGCTTGCGTTACGTGAAGCCGGATTTCGTCGATTTCCTGCGCATCTTCAAGTTCCAGCGTCGCTTCGTTCAGGCCCGAGCAGACCGCGACGTGCTCGAGATCGTCGCGAGCGGGCCGCAGGTCCACGTGATGGCGTTCGAGATCTACGTCCTGGCCATCGTCAACGAGTTGTATTTCCGGCGCTTTGACGCCGGTCCCGCGCTGATCGAAGGGCGGCGGCGCCTCGACGCCAAGGTAGGGTTGCTGCGTGGCCTGGCCACTGAGCCCGAACATCGGCACCCCTTCGAATTCTTCGACTTCGGTGTGCGCAGACGCTTCTCGCGCGCTTGGCAGGAAGAGGTTGTCCGGACGCTGCAGCGCGAGGTTCCACAGTATTTCAAGGGCACGTCGAACGTTCACCTGGCCAAGGAGTTGGGACTCGTGGCGATCGGCACGATGGCCCACGAGTACCTGCAGTCCTACCAGGCCTTCGACGTGCGGCTGCGAGATTTCCAGAAGGCGGCGCTCGAAGATTGGGTGCAGGAGTATCGCGGCGACTTGGGCGTGGCACTGACTGACGTGGTCGGCATGGATGCCTTCCTCGCCGATTTCGACCTGTACTTCACCAAGCTGTTCGATGGTCTGCGCCACGACTCGGGCGACCCCATCGAGTGGGGCGAGAAGGCGCTCGCGCACTACTCCAAACTGCGCATCGATGCACACACCAAGCGTCTCGTGTTCTCCGACGGGCTGGACCTTCCCACAGCCTTCGCGATCTATCGCCATTTCGCCGACCGCACGCAACTGGGCTTCGGCATCGGCACCAATCTGAGCAACGACGTGGGGCTGACGCCGCTGAACATCGTGATGAAGCTCGTGCGCTGCAACGGCCAGCCGGTGGCCAAGCTCTCGGATTCGCCAGGCAAGACCTTGTGCAAGGATGAGACCTTCCTGGCCTACCTGCGCCAGGTGTTCAAGGTCGAGGCCTGAGGTGTTGGCATGCTGAAGATCACCATTGCCCAACTCAACTACACGGTCGGCGACATCGACGGCAACGTCTCGAAGATGATCACCGCGGCCCAGCAGGCCGCCATTGACGGCGCCGAGCTGGTTGTGTTTTCCGAACTGTCGCTAACCGGCTACTACCCCGGTGACCTGCTCGACGAGCCGGATTTTCTGGCCCAGGCCGAGCGGGGTCTCGAAGCGCTCCAGCGGGCGTCGCGCCAGTTGCCGGGCCTTCACTGGATCGTCGGGGCGCCACTGGCGCGCAGTGGCCCGGGCAAGGCGCTGGAGAACGCGTTGGTCGTCCTCAAGGCCGGCGAGATCGTGCTGCGCTACGCCAAGCAGTTGCTGCCCACCTACAACATCTTCGACGAGCGGCGACACTTCGAGCCGGGGCCGGACGTCGCTCGCGTGCTGCGCATCGGCAGCGCACAGGTTGGTCTGATGATCTGCGAGGACGGCTGGAATGACGAGGGGCAGGACTACCTGGTGAACCCGTTTGCCCGGTTGGCCGATGCGGCGCCCGATCTGGTGGTCTCGATCAACGCCAGCCCCTCCAACATCGGCAAGCGCGAGCAGCGCCACCAGATCTTCGCTGCCGCCAGCCGCCGCCACGGCCTGCCGCTGCTGTATGTCAACCAGGTCGGCGGGCAGGACCAGACTGTCTTCGATGGCGCTTCATTCGCGGTGGAACCGACGGGTCGAGTCACTTTCGAAGCCCGGCGCTTTGCAGAGGACGTCACGACGCTGCAGCTCGATGAGGGCCGTTTTCTGGCGCGCGACGGTGGCTTGCTGCCCGATGTGGACACCGCTGGCCTGTCGACCATGGCTTTCTACCGAGCGCAGATCGTCCTGGGTTTGCGCGACTACGCCCGACGTTGCGGCTTCCAGCGGGCGGTGGTCGGCTCGTCCGGCGGGATCGACAGCGCGTTGACGCTCGCCCTGGCCGTTGAAGCACTGGGCGCGGAGAACGTCGCCGCGATCACCATGCCTTCAGTCTATTCGTCGGCCGGCTCGGTCGACGATTCGGTGGTGCTGTGCCGAAATCTTGGCATCACCTTGGACACCCACCCGATCGCCGAGACGGTGGCGGCGCTGTCACAGCAGTTCGAAGCCAGCTTCGGGCGACCGTTGCAGGGGCTGCCGCTCGAAAACCTTCAGGCTCGCGTGCGCGGGACCGTGCTGATGGAGTACTCGAACAGCTTCGGCCACCTGCTGCTGACCACCGGCAACAAGTCCGAAATTTCGGTCGGCTACTGCACCCTGTACGGAGACACCAACGGTGGCCTGGGCTTGATCGGTGACCTGTACAAGACGGAGGTGTTCGCTCTCTCGCGGCACCTCAACGAGGCCGCGGGCCGCGAGCTCATCCCCCAAGCCATCATCGACAAGGAACCGTCGGCCGAGCTGGCTCCCGGCCAGCGCGATACAGACAGCCTGCCGCCATATCCAGTGCTCGACGAGATCCTCAAGCTGCTGATCGAGGGAAGGCGACTCTCGACCGCAGAGTGGGAAGAGGCTACGGCGTTCGTCGCTCGCCTGCGAGCGGACCCGGCAGGCGACGCGCTGGTGCAGCGCGTTCGCGGCATGATTGCTCGCAACGAGTACAAGCGCCGGCAGGCTCCGCCGATCATCCGCGTGCGATCGCGCGCCTTCGGTACGGGCCGGCAGATGCCCATTGCGGCGAAATTCGTGTGAAGGCCGGCGCTATGAGCTCACCCCAGCCCGATGTGGCCGTCCTGATCGGACGTTTCCAGCCCTTCCACAACGCACATCTCGTGCTCTTGCAGCGCGCGCTCGAGGTGGCACCGCGATGCGTGGTGGTGATCGGCTCGGCTCATCAGGCTCGCTCGCCCAAGAATCCGTTCACCTGGACCGAGCGGGCAGAGATGATTCGCCTGACGTTGCCGGAGGCAGATCGCGCCCGGGTGAGCTTTTTGGCAGTGCGCGACCACTACGACGAGGCGCGCTGGGTGCAGGCTGTGCGCGAAGGCGTCGCCGGCCTGCTGCAGGGAACGCGGTCCGCCAACATGGCGTTGGTGGGGCACTTCAAGGATGCCACCAGTCAATATCTGCGCGGGTTTCCTGGCTGGGCCTTGATCTCGGTCGAGCGGCTGCCAGGGGCCGACGGTACCCACCTTCGCGACGCGCTGTTCGGCGCGGCACCGGCTGACATCGATGCGATGCTTGGTTCTCTGGTCGACCAGGCTCCGCCGTCGACCCTGGCGTTCTTGCGCGCTTGGACGGCGCTGCCATTCGCCGCCGACCTGACCACCGAATGGCAGATGCTGCGGGACTACCGAGCCGCCTGGCGCACTGCGCCGTATCCGCCGGTGTTCGTGACCGTCGATGCAATCGTGCGTTGCGCAGATCGGGTGCTCCTCATTCGCCGCGGAAAGGCGCCGGGACGTGGGCTCTACGCCGTGCCAGGCGGCTTCATCGAGCAGCGCGAGACCGCATACCAGTCGGCACTTCGCGAGCTCGAGGAAGAGACCCACCTGAATCTCCTGGCCGACACGATGCGGCAATGCCTGCGAGAGGTGGCTGTCTTCGACCACCCGGACCGCAGCCTGCGTGGCCGCACCATCACGCACGCCCACTACTTCGACCTGGGGGAGCGCGAGTTGCCGGAGGTGCGCGCCGACGATGATGCGGAATCGGTCGAGTGGGTGCCCATCGAGCAGCTGCCTGCCCTGGAAGACCGCTTCCACGACGACCACTTCCACATGCTCGACCACTTCCTCGGCCTGACGGAAAGCCGGCGCGAACCATGACGCCGCTCGAGCTCGCCGCGAACGTCATCACGGCCTGGTCGATCTGGCTGTCGGCCCGCAACAGCGTGCACACCTGGATCACCGGCATCGTCGGCTGCACGCTGTTCGGCTTCCAGTTCTTCGAGAGCCGGCTCTATGCCGATGTCACGCTACAGGTCTTCTTTGTCCTGACGAGCATCGTCGGCTGGTACCAGTGGCGCCATGCCAAGCCTGGCGCGCCGGTGCAGGAACGGCCAATCACGCGTGCCTCTGCAGCCACGTTGGCGTGGATGGGGCTGGCCGCGCTGGTCGTGACGGTGGGGTACGGCGGGCTGCTGCATCGCTTCACAGACGCCTGGATGCCCTACGTGGACTCGGCCGTGCTGGCGCTGAGCGTGATCGCGCAATGCCTGTTGATGCAGCGCCAGATCGAGACGTGGCCGATCTGGCTCGTCGTCAACACTTTGTCGGTGCCTCTGTACGCTTCGCGGGAACTTTGGCTGACCGCAGCTCTGTACACGGCCTACTGGTTCAACGCCTGGTACGGCTGGTGGCGCTGGCGCCGTGACGCGAAGTTGGCCTTGTCGCCCAGCGCGATTCCGGTGTAATGGTGGGCGCGATGGCAGGGTCGCGCTTTCGGCTGGGCTTGGTGGTGGGAAAGCTCGCCCCCTTGCACCTCGGGCACGAATACCTGGTGGCGCAGGCCGCTGCGCAGTGCGAGCGCCTGCTGATCCTCAGCTACACCAAACCCGAGTTCGATCGTTGCGACGTCGATTCTCGGCGTGGTTGGCTGGCGGATCGCTTTCCGGACCATGAGTCGGTGGTCATCGACGACAGGTGGCTGCGTAGTGCCTGCACGCAGCATGGCGTGGCCTTCCAGCCATTGCCCGACAACGCGGCTGACGATGCAACGCACCAGGCCTTTCTGGCTTGGCTGTTGCGCGACGTGCTGCGGCGCTCGCCGGATGTGATGTTCTGCAGCGAGGACTACGGATCGCCCTGCGCGGCAACGCTGTCGGCGGCATTGGGCAAGACCGTGCGAGCCGTGGTCGTGGACCGAGAACGCAGTCAGGTGCCGATCAGCGCAACACGCATTCGCCAGGACCCACTCAATCACCGGGTATGGATGGCACCCGAGGTGGCAGCTTCGTTCGTGCGGCGCGTTGTGCTGCTGGGCGGTGAATCCAGCGGCAAGACCACCTTGGCTCAAGCGCTCGCCCAGCGCTTCCAGACCGATTGGGTGCCGGAATACGGCCGCCAACTGTGGGAAGAGCAGGGTGGCGCTCTGAGTGAATCAGACTTGCTGCGAATCGCGCAGGAACAGATTCGGCGCGAGAAACAGGCCGCCCGGCAGGTGCGCGGGCTCCTGTTCTGCGACACCTCGCCGTTGACCACCCTTGGCTACAGCCTGTGGATGTTCGGCCGTGCCGACCCAGCGCTCGTTGAGCTGGCCCAGCGGCCCTACGACGCGGTGGTGCTGTGCTTGCCGGACTTCTCCTTCGTGCAGGATGGCACCCGGCGCGAAGAAGGTTTCCGATTGACGCAGCATGCCTGGTACCTCGAGCAGATGGCATTGCTCGAAGTGCCCGTCCACGAAGCCTCTGGCAGCCTCGATCAGCGGGTCGCCGCAGCGGCAGCGTGGCTCGAGGGTTCGTAGACAAGCTCGACCGGGCTCTGCAGCCCAGCCCAGTCGCCTGCGGAGTGCGCGCGCTGCGCTTCGACGAATGGCGTCATGTCGATGACTTCCAGCAACTCGGGGCCCGCCAGCGCACGCAGCGCCTCGCCACGCAGGCCGAGCTGGATCGCGCGTCTTGCCACCTTCGAACCGTCAGGCGCATGGTCAGGGTCCCACTGCTGGCGCACCTCGGAGGCTTCGACGGCTGCCTTCCAGTCTTGCTCCGAGGCGTGCCGTGACGCATCGAACGACGAGGCCACGGCCTGCTGCAGCAGGGAATCGAAGAACGGCCGTCGGATCCTCAGGCCCAGGGTGATCTCCTGGCCCGGCTTGGTGCCCCAACCCGAACGGAACATCATCCACAGGAAGTTGGGCTTGATCCAGCTCATGCGATTGAAGCTGAAGTCGGGACCGCCCAGGCGGCCATGGGTGATCGCATACTGGCCGGTGGAGGGTCGATACGCCTGGTAGACGACCACGCTGCTGTCGTCGAAGTGGGCGAGGATGTGCTGGCCCTCAGCAGGCCAGCGCTGGCACTGGGCCAGGTAGGGCTGCGGTTTGCAGCGTCACGGTGTCGTCCATGGCTGCACCTCCAGGAACTCGGGCGGCACGCTGTCCACCAGCCAGACTCCATTGGCCGAGCAGCGGAACTCGTATCCCGCGGCCGCCATCCGGCGCGCGTCGATGCGCAGCAGCACCGGCTGACCATAGCGCTGGCCGACGGACATGGCGGTGGCCACGCTCTCGGTCAGATGCACATGGTGCCGTTCTCGGCGCTGCAGACCGTCGCGCAGGATCGCATCGCGAAAGCGCGAAGCCGTGCCGTGGTACAGCACATCGGGCGGCGGAACGGGCGGCAGGCCGAGGTCGACATCGACCGAGTGGCCCTGGTTGGCGCGAATGCGCAGGCCATCGTCGCTGAACGCGAAACGCTTCTTGTCGCTGGTGGCGACGACTTGGTCCAACTCCGCGCGCGAAATCGGGCGCCCGGCTTGCGCCGCCTTGTGCAGAAGGGCGTCGACCGGCGTCCAGCCGGCCTCGTCCAGCTCGAGTCCAATGTGCTGCGGCTCGTGTCGCAGCACGAGGCTGAGGAACTTGCTGATCGATGTCAGCTTGGTGTTTGAAGTCATGTTGTTCTCTTGGTTGTCATTTTGCTTTCGATTGGCGGCTACAGCACCAATTGGCCCCGCGTCCGGGCCAGACCGATCGTTGCCTCCATGCCGGCGGTGAAGCGCAGGAAATCCGCCTCCATCCCGTCTGAGAAGATCACGCCGTGCTCGGGCATGCGCGAGCGCAATCGCAAGGGTTGCGCCTTCGTGACGGCGCCGTAGACCAACGTTGCCTGCGAGCTGCGCGTCGGGAAGGGCTCGCGCACCGCAAAGGTCAAGCGCTCAGCGTCCCAGGCAGTGGGCTGGTACGCGGCCGTGCTTGTCCTTCGACCGACGGCCGCGGTCAACGCCAAGGACCCCGTGACCACGCTTTTCAGCCATGCGGTCGACCCCAGCCCGGTCGCGACGATCACGCCGGACGAGGACTGGTGCTCGACACGGTCACCGAGGGCGATGTCGTACAGCGCCGACGCATGGCTGCGCGGCCCGATGAAGAGGTCGTTCACTGCCCGCATCGTCTGCCCGTCCGACAGGCGAGCCTCGGCCATCGTCACCGCCTTGGTCGGCCGGCGATCCCGGGCTACCTCGGCCAGTATGCTGGCCAGGGCACCGGGTTCGAATGGCAGCAGCACGCCATCCCAACGCGACGGCTCCGGGTTCACGCCCAGCAGGGGTTGCCCGTCCAGGTACTTCATCGTGTTGGCTACCAGGCCGTCCTGGCCGAGCGCCACCACGATGTCTTCCGCGCTGAACACGAAGTTCGGCAGGTGTGCGCGGTCCAGCACCTGGTGCCGGCCCCACTGGTTCAGGGCTTCGCGCGCGGTGCGCAGGCTGGCCTCGTAGGCCAGCTCCTCCTGTACGTAGTCGCCAAAGTCCGCACCAAGGTGCTCGATGTAAAAGCGGGCCTGCCCCAGCGTGTGATACCGCGCCAGCAGCTCCTGCAGCCGCGTCTTGCGGGTGACCAGGACGACCTTGCGTTCAGCGGCTGCGCTCACGACCGTTCCTCTGTGGGTCCTCTGTCTGGCCAGTGCCTTGGCTCATTAACGCCTGCAGCAGGTCGGGCGACAGGTTCAGCTGTCCGATGCGGCCCGCGTTCTCAGCCAGGCCACCGAAGGCCTGGGCGATCAGCTGGGCGGGCTGCATGCCGGCCGCGGCCAAGGCCTGCACGATGCGTGGGTCTGCCTGCTGCAGCGCCTGCATGACACTGGACACTCGGTGGGCTTCGGCTTCGGCCAGCGTGCGGCTGTTAGCGGCCTGGCCAGCGACGAAGGCTTTGCGGCTGTCTTCGAGCGCCACGTCCGAGTCCATCTGCTCCGCGCGCAGCTCATTGTCCCGGCGCATCAGCGCGGCCTTGGCTTCCAGCTTGGTCTCGCTGATCTGGCGCTTCTTCTGTTCGACGGCAATTTCGGTGTCGAGTTCGTTCTGGCGGATCGCGCGCTCTTTTTCCACTGCCGACATGCGGCGCGAATACACCGCGTCGTCGGCCGCCTGCAGGTTGGACTCGCGCGCTTCGGCCTCAAGGGCGCGCGCAATGTCGGGCGTCGGCTTCACGCTGAGGATCGATACGCCCAGGATCTCCAGGCCGAGGGCCTCGATCTCAGGTTGAAGACCGAGCTCACGCTGCGCCGTGCGGGCGATGAGCGCCGAAGCGCGCAGAGCCTGCTTGAGGTCCAGCGCCTGCACTGCCTGCTGAACGATCACTTCGGCTTGCTGCACGACCCGGTCACCCAAGCGGGACGGATCGTCCGAGGCATAGGTCTTGCCGTCGGGCAGCAATGAGAAGTCCATCATCGCAGCGGTGCGCTGCGGTTCCCTGATGCGGTAGGTCACCTGCCCCTGAACGGTCACACTCTGGAAGTCCGAGGTGACCAGCTCCAGGATGAACGGGCGGTCGTGGCTTGCCACCGGCACGGCCACCAGCGTGGTGGCCGGCGCATAGTAGAAGAAGGACAAGCCGGCGCCTTCGCGCGTCAGCTTGCCGCCCCGGAACTGCAGCAGGTGGGTGGTGGGTTGGGTCTTGATATAGCGAATGCCGAACATGATGGGCTTTCCCTAAGTTGTTAGTTGCTCAGTACATCTTTAATAAGGTGTACAGTACAACCCATCAAGTGCGAGGTCAAGAGGTCCACACGCATGGTCAGCAAGAACGCCACGCCCAGCCGAAAGGTGCAGGCAGGGAACGATCCGAAGGCGGTACCGGACTTCCCGCGCCCCTTCACCACCGTGGACGTGGTGATCTTCACGGTGCTGAGCGATTCGCTTGAGGTACTGCTGGTCAAGCGACCGGATGACGCCAGCGAGCCCTTCCCGGCCCAGTGGGCTCTGCCGGGCGGCTTCGTCAATGTCGATGTCGATAGTGATCTTTTGGGCTGCGCTCGCCGCAAGCTGAAGGAGAAGACCGGCGTGGCCAGCCCGTACCTCGAACAGCTCGGAAGCTGGGGCAGCGCCGATCGGGACCCGCGTGGCTGGTCGGCGACGCATGCCTACTTCGCACTCATCCCCGCGGCCGACGTCAAACTAGTACGCGGCGCCAACGCGGCGGACGTCGCCTGGTTCCCGGTCGATCAGATGCCGCCGAAGACGAAGCTGGCGTTCGACCATGGCGAGATCCTGAGGGCAGCGGTTGAGCGGTTGCGCAGCAAGGTCGAGTACACCTCCCTCCCGGCTTTCCTGCTGCCCGAGCCCTTCACGCTGCCGCAACTGCAGCGCGCCTACGAAATCGTGCTGGGGCGGCCCGTGGACAAGAGCGGTTTCCGCACTCGCATGATGGCGGCTGACTTCCTGCAGGAGGTCGGTCACGTCGAGAGCGATTCGAATCGCCCGCCGATGGGTTATCGGCTGAAGGATCGCGCCGCGCCGGTGTTCTTTCCACGAACGTTCAGCCCACGCAGTGGCGATTGATTCGAAGTGGCGGCCATGGAGATTTCACTTGTCGATCGGTATCGCGGCTGCCTGCTTGGGTTGGCCTGCGGTGATGCTGTTGGAACGGCGGTCGAGTTCGCCGAGCGCGGCAGCTTTCCGCTTGTGACTGACATGCTCGGCGGCGGACCGTTCGATCTGCCCGCCGGAGCCTGGACCGACGACACGTCGATGGCCCTGTGCCTGGCCACAAGCCTGCTGCACTGCGAGGGATTCGACGCGCGGGACCAGATGAACCGCTACATCAACTGGTGGCAGTGGGGCTACCTGAGTTCGACCGGGGACTGTTTCGACATCGGAATGACCGTTTGTCGTGCGCTGCAGCGCTACCAGGTCACGGGCGATCCCATGGCGGGCTCGATCGACCCATCCACCGCGGGCAATGGATCGCTGATGAGGCTCGCACCCGTGGTGTTGGCATTCCGGGCCGACCGCGCGGAGGCTCGGCGGCATGCGCGCCTCAGCTCGGCCACAACCCATTCGGCACCGGAAGCGCTCGACTGTTGTGATCTCTTCTCCCAGGTGCTGATGAACGCCCTGGAAGGGCAGTCCCGCGAGGAACTGCTGATATGCGCCGGGGCTGACTTTGCTTCCGAGCGAGTGAACGAACTTGCGCGGCGGACCTACCTCAACAAGGAAGTGCGCCAGATCCGAGGCTCCGGCTATTGCGTGGAGTCACTGGAAGCGGCGCTGTGGTGCTTTGCGCGTTCCCACTCGTTCAAGGAAGCAGTCCTGAGTGCGGTGAACCTGGGAGAGGATGCAGACACCACGGCCGCCATCGTCGGGCAGCTGGCGGGTGCGCATTTCGGCGTGCAGGGTATTCCTCGGGACTGGCTGGAGTGCTTGTGCATGCGAGACGAGATCGACCGCCTGGCCGTGGGGTTGGCTGAGTTGAGGGGTTCTTGCCGGTGAGGAGCGTGCGCTCGTGGCGCAGGGGGCCGTGCCCGTTCAAGTTAAGGGTTGTCGGATACCTGCCCGTGCATGGCACGACGCAGGGAGCCACACCGACCTGAGGGCAGGTGTCGGACAAGCCTCTAGGGAGGAAACCGCGGCGTAGGCGTGCCGCTTCAAACTGCTCGTCGCTATGGTGATTGCGACACGGCTGCACCGCGAATGGCGCCAACGCGAGCATTGGTCACCGGGCTGATGCAGCCGCCTTCCGTCGTGCGGGCGGCTGAAGGTGAGGCACGTGTCGCGGATCGCGAGCAGGGATGCCAACGTTTGTCCATCAGGGTACGAACTTGCCGTGCCTGCTGTGCTTTGGCAGCGGCAGGCAAAGGTACGCAGCAGTGGCCGGTCGTGGCGATCATGAACAGACAGGCGGAGCGCGGATCGCCGGCGTCCTGGTGAAGGTCTGCAAGACGATCATGGGGCGACCGCAGTGCCGGCAGATGAATGTCGGTGGCGGGTTGGTTGGAGCGGCGTCGGCTTGCGCAGCCTCCGGCTGCACGGCCAGCAGCTGCCGCGCGAGCGCCAAGCTGGATTGACGGCAACCGTTGGCCAACATCCCGTAGTGCCGTATGCGGTGGAAGCCTCCGGGAAGCACGTGCAGCAGGAAGCGGCGCATGAACTCGCCCGCCGAGAGCGTCATGGCCTTGTAGCGTGTGCGGCCCTTGGCGCGGTAGTCCTTCCAGCGGAAGGTCACGCCGCGCTCGTCCAAGGCGATGAGGCGACTGTTGGAGATGGCCACCCGATGGGTGTAGCGGGACAGGTAGGCCAGCACCGCCTGCGGCCCCGCGAAGGGGCGCTTGGCGTAGACCACCCATTCGCATTCGCGCAGGGGCGTCAGCCTGGAGGGCCGGCGGCGACTCCCCTCACAGGAGACTCGCCGCCTCGGTCTGCAACCATGTGGCGCAATTGCGATACACTGCCGGCATGAAGACCGCCACGATCCCGTCCGTCCGCGTCGAGCCCGACTTCCGTGCCGAGGTGGAGTCCGTGCTGGCCGAAGGCGAGACCCTGTCCGAGTTCGTCGAGGCGTCGGTCCGGGCCAGCGTCGAACGGCGCCGCGTCCAGGCGGAATTCATCGCGCGCGGGCTGCGCTCGCGCGACGAGGCCCGCCGGACGGGCGACTATGTTGACGCCGACGTGGTCCTCCAGGGCCTGCAGCGCAAGCTCGACGCCGCGCGTGCAAGCCTGGCCAAGAAGCGCAAGTGAGTTTCAAGGTCCGCCTGACGCGGGGCGCCGAGGCGGACCTCGAGCGGCTGTTCGACTTCGTGCTCGAGCGCGAGCTGGCGCGCGAAGGCGGGGACCTGGCCCTGCCCGAGCAGGCGCTGGCCGCGTTGCGCGCGGGCATCGCCACGCTCAAGACCTCGCCCTTCACCTGCCGCAAGGCGGGCCAAAGCCCCTTCCTGCGGGAACTGATCATCCCCTTCGGGCATTCGGGGTATGTCGCGCTGTTCGACATCGAGGACGCCTCGAACGTGGTGGTCGTGGCAGTGCGGCACCAGCTCGAAGACGACTACCACCACTGAAGCGGCGAGCGGCCATTCGCAGGGCCGGCACTCATCGCGCACACACGTAGGCGGCCAACCACCAGGTCACAGCAGACGCCGCGACTGCGGCCACGGCGTGTGTCAGCCACCGCTCCCAATGCCGGGTCGATCGTGCAAGCCGCGGTGGCGAGTTCGATTGCAGCCGCTGCATGGTCGCACCGAGCTCGGCGCCGAAGGCCACCCGCGCCGCGTCGGCCATGGCCCGACTCTGCAGGTCGATCGCTCGCCGCCCTGCCTCATCGGTTCGTGCCAGGTGCTGGAGCGCGGCAATAAGCTGCTCGCCCGATACGTGCAGATCACACATGTCACCGGGCAGCGGACGGTTCGCGCCAACAAGCGTGGCGAAAGGGAACGGAAGGACAAGGGGGTGCCGCGACGGACGCACCGCCCGGGCCACCGAGGTGGACGTCAGCACGCGGCTCGTTTTCATCAAGCGTTCGAGAGGGTACTACGCCAACTTCAATGGGCGCATCGCCGGCCGGCCGGACTCAATGCACCTGCAAAGCGATCCCATGGACGAGCACTTCGCCGAGTTACTCAAGTGCCTAGGCGTTGACGTCACGCCCGAACTGCCAGCTCAACCTTTGCTCAGGCCGTAGCGCCGATCCTCGCGCACTGACAGGACGCCAGGCACCTTCCGCATCGCCGACAACGCCGAGGTCGTCACCGTTCCGTTAACGATGCCGAAACGAGGGTGCGTTTGAAGATCGACCAGGCCTGCCTTCGCCAGGCGCTGCACGATCTCGTCGAAGCCCGCGGCGGCCTGCGCCGGATCGATCCGGATCGTCACGTCGACGCGGTCTTCGGAGGCGGGCATCACCTAGTCCTTCGCAGGGAGACATCCCTAGTCTAGCTCCGCGGAACCTGCACCAGTCCCTTGCCGACGTCACGCGCCGGGTGATTCAGCAGTAGCGTCAACTGCAGCAGGCGCGCCCACAGTGTCCAACCCCGAAACTTCGGGTCGGATTCCGCGATGAGCGCCGCCACTCCCGCCACATGCGGCGTCGCCATGCTGGTGCCGTCCCACGCGTCGTGCCCTCCGCCCGGCACGGAAGACAGGACGCCAACACCGGGCGCCGCGACGTCGACTTCCTGCCCCGGATTGACGCCGCCGCACGAGAAGACCGCCGGCCGAAGATCGCGATCGACCGCGGCCACCGCCATCAACGTGCTCGCGTTGGCCGGTGATCCCACCGGGCTGACCAAGCCAGGGCGAGTACTCTCATTGCCGGCCGCGGCCACTACCAGCGTGCCGGCGTCGAGGCAGACCTGGCCGATGTGCTCGTAGTCGTCGCTGGGCTGGTCGCCGACGTTCGTCGCGGCGCCGAGCGACATCGAGATGATGTGGCAGCCCTGGTCGAGCGCCCACTCCATGCCGGCAATGATCGAGCGGTCAGTGCCGAAGCCGTCGTCGCCAATTACTTTGCCGGCGAAGATTTCGGCGTCGCATGCGACGCCGTAGCGCGGCACGCTCGAGGGGCGCGCCGAGCCGCAGGCCGTGCCTATGCAATGCGTGCCATGTCCGTGAACGTCATTCGGCGAGCTGTGGCTGGCGAACAGCTTCTTGGTCACGATCCGCCCGACGAAATCGGGGTGCGTGTCGTCGAAACCCGTGTCCAGCACGGCCACCTTGATGCCGGCACCGGTGAACTTGCCGAGCGGAAGCTTGATCGCTTGCAGGCCCCACGTCATGCTCGTGTCGTCGAAGCGTACGACGCCCGGCCCGCCGCCGGACGCGGCCGCACCCCCTTCGAGCAAGCGCTTGATGAGGTGGTCAATCCCCTCGCGGTATCCGCGCAGGTAGTCGGCAAGCTCGCCCATGTCTCCCACTCGAGGGACCGGCAGGTTCAGGCCGGCGATGGCCGCCGCCTGGCGCATGCCGAGCGGGCGATACATCCGCTCGGGCCGCGCCGAGCTGATCACCTTGTCCTCCATCGCCTTCTGCAGCACGGGCTTCAGGCGCTCGCCATCGCGGCGGACGATCGCGATCCCGAAGCGTTCGAAGTACTGAACGTCCGCGCCGCCGAAATCGCTCGGCACCGCGGTGGCCGTCTTGAAATCGCGCGTCGACGCAACGCGAAAGCCGCCGCCTTCGAAGCGACGTATCGCAACGCCTGCCGCTTCCGGCGTGAATCGCATCACCATGCCCAGGCGCGGCGGCGGGCTGGCCTGAGGTGACGGGGTGGGCGGTCGTGCGTTGCTGCGCTTGGTGGCCATGGTTCGCTCCGTTCGGGTGTCGGGAGGCTACTGTTGCGCCCACGAGCCCAATCGTCACCATCAATCCAAAGGACACAGCCGACGAGTGCATGCTGGCCGACCCGCTGCGACGCTCTCAAACGGAGGTGACGCCCGCCCGCCTTTGACTCTCCCTCATCGTCTTTCCGCAGTCATCAGGCCTGCTGATGCAGGCGGCAACCAAAGCTCCAACACTTGTCGCCCACCACCACCGGGAACCTGGCATGCCACTGAACCTGAACAACACCAAGCCAATCGACACGGCAGATCCTGCCCACCGGGATTGGCTGGACAACGTGCAGGGCAACATCCTCTCCGGTCACGGCAGGGACCACACCGTTCACCTGTTCCTTCATTTCAGTGCCGACAGCACGACAGCGCGCCAGCTGGTGAGCGAACTCACCAGCCACTACGTAACGTCGGCTCTTAAGCAGGAAGCGGAGCGCCGCCAATTCCGCGATCACAAGATTCCGGGCGGACTGTTCGGCGCTTTCTGCCTTTCGAGCCTTGGATACCTTGCTCTCGGCTTCGAGCAGAACGACTTGAACACGAAATTCGCCGAAGCCGGAGGCCAGCCCCGGCCCACGGACTCGAATTTCCTGGAAGGCATGGCCGCGCATGGCGTCGCTGACCTCGGTGATCCACCTCAAGAAGAGTGGGGTTCTGGCTATCGCGAAGGCCAGATTCACGCCATGCTGCTGCTGGCGGACGACGATCGCGACTTCCTCTTGCGCGAGGCCCGGAAGGCCATTGATTCAATAGGCCCGCGCGCCGAGGTGGTCTGCGTCGAGCACGGTCATGCGCTGCGCACCGACAGCGGCGAAGGCATCGAGCACTTCGGTTACGTCGACGGCCGAAGCCAGCCGCTTTTTCTTGCCGCCGATTTCAAGAGCCTGGACGGCGGTGCGATTGGCACCGGTACGCTCGAATCAGAGAGCAACGGGAAGGTCGATGTCTGGAATCCGTTCGAGCCTCTCAAGCTTGTGTTGATCCGCGACCCGATGGTGCAAACCGAAGATCGCTTCGGCAGCTATTTCGTTTTTCGCAAGCTCGAACAGAACGTACGAGCGTTCACCGTCGCCGAGCAGGTCTTGGCAGACACGCTGGGGCTCAAGGAGGAGGATCGCGAGCGCGCCGGCGCGATGGCGGTCGGGCGCTTCCGCGACGGCACGCCGCTCGTGCTGTCACCGACGGACGGTTTCGTGCCGGCGAAGGAAAACAACTTTCGCTACGACGTGCATGACGGTGAGGGCAACAAGTGCCCCTTCCATGCGCACATCCGCAAGACCAATCCTCGAGGCGATATCAAGGCCTTAGGTCTTCCGGAGGCGGCTGAACGAGATCACCGCATCGCCCGCCGAGGCATCACCTATGGCGATCGCAATCGCCATCCCAATGCGTTTCAAGCGATCGACGATCTGCCTTCCAAGGACGTCGGTTTGTTGTTCATGTGCTACCAGGCGAGTATCCGGAACCAGTTTGCCTTCATGCAGCGCGGCTGGGCGAACAATCAGGATTTCATTCCCCGGCGGTCCACTGGACTCGATCCAATCATCGGCCAACTTGACCGTGACACGCCTGCGGACCCGTTGAACAGGCGGATTCCGCAGAAATGGAGGACGGAATACGGGAATCCGCAGTCTGTCAAAGAGGCCACCTTCGAGCTCTTCGTCAAGATGAAGGGCGGCGAGTTCTTCTTTGCTCCGAGTCTCGAGTTCCTGCGGGGCCTGAGGGCGTAGGGGGCGCCCCCTGAGTCCGAAGCCTTTCTGACCCTTCTCCTGCGAGAGTGCCCAGAGCGATACACCCCTCGCCTTGCCTTACCGCTCTGTGCCGCCGCCTCGTCCCCCCTGTCGAGGCTGCATTTCTCCGTTCTCTGCTGTCTCCTTTCGGTGTGAGATCGTGGATGCACCGTACCTGGCCGGACACGCACTCTCCGGCTGTTGACCCGTGCCTGCAAATACTAGAATCGCCGGTGCCAGGCGTCGAGCAGGTGAGGGATGACGGACGCCGAGGCTCGGGGGGAGCAGATGAACGTCCGCACCAATCGCGATACGGGTTCACGCCACGGGCGCTGCGCTGTCGTTGTAGGGAGGCCTGGCTTGTGACGCCGGAATTGCCTCGGGGCACGGTGCATCGATACCAGGGATGGGAGTACCGGGTCGACGAACATGAGCTCTTGGTCCGTGGGCAGCGGGTCAAGATCGGCCGACCTGCCTGCAAACTGCTTCTGGCGCTGATCGAAGCCGACGGCCGCCTTGTCAGCAAGGATGACCTGTTTGCCCTGGCGTGGCCGAATCGCGTGGTCAGCGACAAGAACCTCTCGGTTCAACTCACCAAGTTGCGTGCCGCGCTGGGTTCGAATGCGATCCTGAATGTATCGGGCCTCGGCTACCGGCTTGCGGCGGCGCGCCAGGGCAAGCAGCCCGGCCCGTCGTCTTCGGCCCTCATCGGGCGCGATGCAGACCTGGCCGAGATGCTGACCTTGATGGAGCGCTCTCGCCTGGTGAGCATCGTCGGGACGGGCGGTGTCGGCAAGACCTCACTTGCACGGGCGGCGTTCGAAACCTACCGCAGGCCCTGGCGCGACGGCACCCACTGGATCGACCTGACCCGACTGTCGAAGGGAGCGCCGCTCGGGCAGATGCTGGCCAGAACGCTCGGCGTCGTCGCCGATTCCCCGGGCCCCCTTTCTGAAGACCTCATCCTGCTCCTGTCGCAGCTGGACGCCTTGGTCGTGCTGGACAACAGCGAGCACCTGCTCGACGAGGTCGCCACCCTGATCCGCCCATTGATCTCCCGGGCTTTGGGCATCCACTTCCTGATCACCTCGCAGGAGCCGCTTCGACTGGAAGGTGAATCGGTCTATCGCCTGGCGCCGCTGGAGGTGCCTCGTGCCGGTGCCGGGCTGACATCGGCCTCGAGCAGCGGCGCATTGGCGCTCCTGCAGGGGCGCGTATCGGCCATCAACAAGGATTTCAAGCTGCAGCCGGAAACTGTCGACCTGGCGATCGAGCTCTGCCGGCACCTGGACGGCCTGCCCCTGGCCATCGAGATCGCGGCGGCGCCGGTGGCGACGCTGGGCTTGCAGGCTGTCTTCGATCAGATCGACCAGCGCTTGCGCCTGCGCCTGCGGTCCCACGGGCAGGGCGGGCCGGAACGACACGATACGCTGCTGCAGACCTACGAATGGAGCTACGGCCTGCTGTCGACGTTGGAGCAGCAGGTCTTCCGCCGCCTGGAGCCCTTTGCCGGCGGATTCAGCGCGCAGATGGCGCAGCAGCTGTGCTGCGGCGGCAGCGAAGATGGTGCGCTCACGCTGGACGGCTGGGAGATGCTAGAAGCGCTGAGCGCGCTCGTGGAAAAGTCCCTTGTCCAGAGCCAGCCGGCCGCCGCGTTGATTGCATCGAACCGGCTGAGCCTGCTGGAAAGCGCGCGTGATTTCGCGAGGCTGCAGTTGGCCCACAACGGCGAGACGGACAGCGTGCGTCGCCGGCATGCCGAGATCGTCGCCGATGCGTTCGAACTGGCGAACTACGAGCTCGAGCGCTGGCGGGATCGGGATTGGGCGGCGAAATACGGCCCGGAGCGCTCCAACGTCGGCGTCGCGCTGAACTGGGCTTGTGCGCAGCGTGAACCGTCCGTTCTCGCCCGCTTGACGGCCGCCCTGGCACAGATGGATTCGTTTGCCTTGTCGGATGCCGAAGTGGTCCGGTTTCCGATCCCGCTGGACGTGCTGGAGTCAGCCCCCATGCTGCAACGGGCACGGGCGTGCCTCGAATTCGGCTGGGCGCACTATCTTCATGACAGCCGGGAGTTGGGAACGCGCCTGCTCGAGAGCGCGCTCGAGGGTTTCGAGGCGTTGGGAGACGACGTTGGCATCTACTGCGCTCTCACTCGGCTGATCCGCATGGTCCGCGGAAGGCCCGGCATGCAGGAACGGGCCGAAGCGATGTGGGCCCGGCTCAAGCAGATCGACGAACGCCAGATCCCGCCGCGAAGCCGACTGCGATGCAGCATCGTGGCCTACTACTTCGAAGGCGGCCGCGATATCGACCACTTGTGGCGCCTGCATCGCGTCGCGCAAGGCGCCGGCTTCGATGACCAGGCCAATGCCTGCCTACTGCACATCTCGAACGAATTGCTGCTGAACGCACGCTACGAGGAGGCGGCGGCGGCCGCGCGCGGCATGCTCGTGGCCACCCATGCCGGGGCCGGCCTGCGAGCACTGGCAGGCCACAACCTGGCCTTGGCGCTGGTGCGGCTGGAGCGCTTCGAGGAGGCGCGCGAAGCGGCGCAGGTGCTGCTGCGCGCGCTGCCGGGCGCGGCGCACATGGTGTTGGACTTGTTCGCCTGGGTCGCGCTGCGAGTGGGCCGGGTCGAGCATGCGGCGCTGATGGCGGGGCGCAGCGCGCAAGTAAAGCGGGACATCGACTGGTTTTCCGAACCGGCGGAAGCGGCATTGATCGCCGAAACCGCCAGCGCTCTGCGCGACGCACTGGAAACGCCCAGCCTGAACGAACTGATGCAGATCGGCGCCGCCCTGTCGACGCCCGAAGCATTGTCGCTCGCCCAGGCGAGCTAGGGACGGTCTGCAAAACCCCGGCATGACACGCGTTGCCTCGGACAGCCAGAGCAAGGAACATTGATGGCATGAAGCAAGCCAGCCTGGGCCTGAACCTGTCGACGAAGAAGACCTGCAAGCGGGAGTTCCTCGAAGAGATGGCGCGGGTGGTGCCGTGGAAGGTCCTCGTCGAGATCATCGAGCCGTACTGGCCGAAGAGCA
This sequence comes from Ideonella flava, assembly GCF_051857595.1. Classification (NCBI taxonomy): domain Bacteria; kingdom Pseudomonadati; phylum Pseudomonadota; class Betaproteobacteria; order Burkholderiales; family Sphaerotilaceae; genus Ideonella; species Ideonella flava. The sequence continues at coordinate 191,756 of NZ_JBPZHD010000009.1, read as the reverse complement.
AGACGGGCCGGCCGCCGTTTCCCATCGAAACGATGCTGCGCATCCACTAAATGCAGCAGGGGTTCGGCCTGAGTGACCCGGCGATGGAGGAGGCGCCGCATGACGTGCCGCTGTACCTGGAGTTCGCGGGCTTGAGCAGCGGCTCCAGCCGGAGTCGATGCCGAATCCGGTCTGTTCACTCGGTGCGCGGCACGGCGGGCAACGTCAACGACGTTGTCGAGGCCAACAGCCTGCTGCATGGCGAAGAGGAAGTTGCGTTCGCGGACTCTGGCTATCGCGGCGCGCACAAGCGGCCTGATGCGAAGCCGGCAGTGACCTGGCACGTCGCGCGCCGACCGAGTTCGCGCAAGCCCTTCCAGAACGATGCCAAGCTCGGAGAAACCATTGACCAGATCGAGCACCTGAAGGCAAGCGTCCGAGCCAAAGTCGAACATGCGTTCCGGGTGGTCAAACGCCAATTCGGGCACACGAAGGTTCGCTACCGTGGGTTGGCCAAGAACACCGCGCAGTTGCACACGCTGTTCGCGTTGACGAACCTGTGGATGGCGCGACGGAAGGTGATGGCACTGGCTGGACAAGTCCGTCCGATAACGGTGACGGCGGGATGAATACGGACCCAAAGGGCTCCCGCGAGCCGCCAAATGCGATCAATCGACGCGTTGATCATTCGATTTCGCTCACCGGACGGCTAGTCGACATCGCGACGTGCTGGATGGCGAGTTGTTCAGACTTTCCCTAGTTGAGTCAATCCTGGCGGGCCGAGAGCTCCAGCAGACGCGGCCCGGCGCGCCGGTCAGAGCCCAGGACATTCTCGCAACCCGGCACGACGACCTTCACCACATGCAGCCCCGCATTCGCGGCGGCCAAGGCCTCGCTGCGCATGATGAAGCGGAAGGCATGGGGAAAGCCCCGCGATGGCAGGCGGCTCAGCAGGCATTCGAGCGCATCGTCGACGGTGTCGACTTCCTGATGCGGGACATCCTGGAAACTCACGGTCGCGGCCTGGCCGGCAAAGTCCCGAAGGAACTTCCGCAGGGATCGGCCTGAGGTCTCCGCGTCACGCAGGCGCCCGCGATACAACGGCGCCATGCCTGGCTGTGCGCTGTGAAGCGCACACAGGCGCGACTGCGCCGCCTCGCACACCGCGCGGGCGAGGGCGACCTGCCGATCGAAGTGAATGCCCCAGCCGCGCGCCAGCTCCGCCTGCAAGCCATCCGGCTCATGGAGCGTGGCCTCGAAACAGGGCAAGCCGAAATCACCCGGCAGGCAGCGCACGAAAAGCTGGACTCCCAGGCTCTTCCACCGCGCGGCCGATGTCGCCACGCATTCAGGCAGTGTCGCCGGGTCGACGCGGACCGCCGCGCTGCGCGCCAGGCCGAAAGTGATGGTGTCGCGCTCCAGTACTTCCAGCAGCCCGTGCAGGGTGGCCTCCTGCACGGTATTGCCCGACGCCAGGCCGTTCGAGGACCACCCGAACAGCGGGGGAGCCGCTTCTTCCGGCGGCGGCACCATCACCAATTCGGCCGGCAGCAAAGTCTCGGAGCCGCTCAGCAGGTCAGTGCAAGGCACCGCCATCGTCGCGCGATCCGGCTGCAGGTCGGTGCCAAGGTGGGGCGAGAAATCGGTGAGCGCGAGCCTATCCGGAAGGCGGGCCGCCAGCTCACCCAAGCGCAGGCAGTCATAGGCATACCCGGCGCTCACCCGCTCGGCCACGGCGCACTCGATGGCTTCCATCAGCGCGCTGGCATGCGCGTCCTCGGCGGTCATGCCCTTGCCCGCGTGAATGCGCGCCGTCAGCCCGCGCGGGCGCGCGCTGACGAACACCGGCAAGCCCAGTCGATCGAGCGAAGTGATCTCGGTGAGGTGCTCGATACCGAAGCTGCCCATGAAGGGCCGGCCAGCGGCCACGGTCTGGGCAGCGGGCCGGGAACGCAGGCTGGTGCCCGGCTTCAAGGCTGGCCGATGCAGGTTGCGTCGCAGGCAAACTTGGTGTCGTCGTTGAGATCCTGAAGAAGCTGCCCGAGGCGATGCAACTTGACCTTTTCGGCCTCGGGCGTCTCCGTGGCCGTGGGCGTCCGCCCCAGCATGATGTGCACCTGGAACCCTTGCTCGATCGATTTCTTGACGCTGTTCTTGCGAAGCTGGTTTTCAACCACGGCGCTCACCATGAGCACGCCGTTTTCCACCGACAACGCCGCCGGGTAGGGCATGCTGGGGTACGAAGTGAGACTCAGCAATGCATCCAGTTTGTCCGCCGCCACCTTGGCCTCCTTTCATGACGACCCGCCATTGGGCCGCGAGCGACTCTAGCAAGCGCCCATGGCCATTCCATCCTCAAGCCGGACGATGTGGCCATGGACAACTGGCCTAGGCGGCCCGCAGATACTCCGCGCCCGACATGGCGAGGCGAAGCGCCGTGCCGACAGGCGGGAGTTCCGCCGCGCGCAGCAGCAAGCCTTCGATGCTGCGAGCGCCGAGCTTGCTTCGAATGGACTGGATCTGCGTCCGCACCGTGCTCAGCGCGACCGCGTGTTGCTCGGCGATCTCGCGCGGCGACAACTCGTGAGTCAGCGCCGCCAGTACGCGGCTCTCGGCCAGCGTCAGGCCATGGCTGGCCGCTAGCATCTGCAGCCCGAGTTCAGAGCAGGGCTGCCTGCGGCCCAGCATGACCAGGACGCGATGGCCGTCCGAGCGCGGCGCGCCCAGCGGGCTGGTGGCGACCAGCAAGCGATCGTTGCCGCGGGCAATGGCCACCAGGCTGCGGCGTGATCGCTGCGCGGCCGTTTGCAGGGCCTCAGCCAGCGCCCCGATAGCGCCGTCGACTTGGCGCAGGAAGCCATTCGCTTGGATGATGAGCCTGGCCGACGCCAGCTCGCATCGGGCCGCTCGGTTGGCGAAGCGCATCAGGCCACTGGCTTGGCAGACGATCACGGCCAGGTCGATTTCGTCGAAGAGCTCGCTCGGCAGTTCACTCATCTCGCCTGGCGATGCGCCCATCGCGGCGATGGTAGGACGTTCGGGCGAAGTTTCGATCTTTAGGCAACTTTCCATTTGATCCTCCGAATGGTGAACATCGCGGCGCGGAGCTGTTGATTCGATGCACGGGCGACGGGAGGCACTGTGATCTGCGGCCCGCGGAAAGTCCCCCAAGTTCAACTAATAATTCCTAACAACCCCGGTGCGGGGCGCCTCCTACGGCGTGTGGATGGACCGCCTGGACGCCACCCCGCTTGCTGCGCTCTACTGCAAGAGTCGTCGCAACTGTCCTGGGGGCCAAAACATGCCGGATTGGTTTCTGGGAGCCGAGGAACTTCGGCGGGGTCGCCGAGATGTTTCGGGCTCGATGGGCCAGGTCTCCGGGCTGCAGGCGAAGCTGCGGGACATGCAGCTGCTTCAGCCGAACGAGCCGGTCACCCGAGGGCTGTTCGACGCCCATACCGAGTTGGCCGTGCGCCGCTTCCAGTGGTGCGCGGGCCATGTGCCGGGCGCGTTGTCGGCATCTGGCGCGTTTGTAGACAGGCCGTTGATGCCGTTGCAGGTCGACGGCGTGGTCGGTGAACGGACAGGGCGTGTGATGCAGGCGTTCTCAGAACATGGCTGGGCGCCAACAGGCCTGTTGGTGCGCCTTCGCATCGACCGGCTGCGGCACACCTGGCCCAACGCCGGGTTCACGGCGCTTCTGGGTGGCCATGCCGGCATCGGCTTGTGCGAACGCGAGTTTGCCGAGGTCATGCACGCCATGGACGCCGCGGCGCAGCGTCTCGGCCTCCACATCTTCGTGAACCAATTGTTCCGTGTCGAATGCGGTGACGACAGCCCTGCGATCGTGCGGCCGACCAGCTTTTCTTCGCACAAGATCGGCCGCGGCGTGGATCTTCAGCTCGGCGACTCCGCAACGCTGTTGGCGGGCACGAACCCGATGGACGCCCGGTACATGCAGCAAGCGGCCGATGGCACGCCCTTCGCGGAGTTTCGGGCGCATGCGAAAGCGGCGCTCGCCTGCCGCTATGGTGGTGACTTCGAGTCCATCGACTCGCCGCATTTCGACCGGCAGATCCTGCCTGCGGGCTCGCCCACTTGGCACATGCACTACTACTTCGACCAGCTCCACTATCGCCAGGCGCTGCTTAACGCTGATGCCGTTCCGGATGCCGCTTGAGTCAAACAATTCGTGCAGGATTCTGATACCCGCGTAAGGCTGGCATCAACCGGCGCGCCAGGCACGTCGGCAGCTGGATTTCGAGCGAACGCTCCACGCGGCGGGACAGTTGGTCTGTGCTTGGGAACGGTGGACGATCGATCCGCGCGCGACCATTGCCGGCTTGGTGGCGCTCGGAGAGTCATGACCTCACAGGGACAGTCAGTGGCCATGCGCCGCGGTTTCTCACTTTTGCAGCACTAACTTTCGCAGCAACTCTCGGTCATCTGCGGAGGTCTCCATTGGGGCGCTCAAGTGACCCCGGCCGCCATTTCAAACCGCTCCCACCTATGAAAGACCATAGGTAGGAGCGCGTGTGAAACGCACCGGTTAGGCCTTTTCGGCTTGCCGTTTCACGGCGCGTCAAGCGGCCTGGACGAGTTGCAGGCGTGGCCGCTGATGGTCCGTGCTGATGAACTTCCCGTAGGTCTGGAAGACCACAGTGACCTCGACGTGGCCGAGCTGCTGGGCCACGTACCAGGGGTTGGCACCCGGGCGGGTACCGTCGCCCGTGAGAAGGGCGCTGGCGAAGGTGTGGCGCAGCTAGAAGGGTTCCGGTAACTGACGCCGGCGCGCAACCACAGTGGTTGCCACATCGTCTTGCGCAGCTGGGCGTCGGTGCAGCTGGGCGTCGGCCTCCCAGGCCTTTCCGCTGCGCGAGTTCAGAAACCCGTGCTCGCCGGCCAGGAAGCTGAACGCCTTCTGCGCCTGCAGGGGGGATGCTTCCGGCCTCACGGCCTTCGGCAACAAGAAACCGGCCACCTCCGTGCCGAGCTGCAGCAGGTCGGCCGGGTCCATGCCGGCCACATCGACCTTGGTGAGCGGGGGCGTCGTGATGCGGGGTAGCACGGTTTGCAAGGCGCCCACGTCCATCTGCAGCAGGTCGGTCAGGTTGCCGCGCATGACGATCTCGGCCGGGATGATGGCCTCGGTGTCGTCGGCCTGCAGGGCCTGGGTCAGGCGCAGCATGACGCCGTCGATCTTGGCGACGCCGAACTGGCTGATGGCATCGGCCAGGTAGCCGGCGGCCGTCCACTCGATGGTGAGGGCCTCGAGGCCCTGGTCGATCTTGACGGTGCTGGGCATGCCGCCGGCGCGGTAATCCTCCATCTTGGTGACGAGCTTGGGCAGGGGGGCCTCGGGCACTTCGTCCAGGTAGGCATTGCCGTCGTTGAAGAGGACGAAGTTCTTGAGCTTCTTGGGCAGGGACATGGGGGCTCCGGGAAGGGCGCGCGGCTGGGCCGGCGTCATGCGAGGTCAGTGGCCACCGCCTCAGGCGGTGATACGGCTGACGAAGTCGGCCCAGGGGGTGTCGGTGATGCGCTGGCGCAGCGTCAGGTCCCGGCGACAGTGGCCAGCAGCTCGGGCGGTGCGGTGCCGATGCCCGCATAGGCGAGCACGTAGACGGTGACATAGCCTGGCGCCGGGCTGGAGGCGGCGGCGTCCTGGACCTCGGCCGAGGCGGTGCGCGCGTGGTACTCGTAGCTGGCCGCGCTGCCGGCGGTGCTGAAGCGCTCGAGCGACAGCAGGATGCGGATGCGGAAGTCCGTGTCGGCCTCCATCACGTCGTCCACCGGCGGGATGGCGTCCGGATCGCCCGGGGTGAGCACCAGGCGCGGGATGCCGTAGTTGCCGCCGATCTGGTCGAGGTCGGTCCCGGCCGCGTAGGCCAGCATGACCGCCTTGGACGCCTCGTTGATGCGCTGGCGCAGCAGCAGCTCGCGGTAGGCGACCACCTGCAGCAGGGCGGTGACCGGTTCGGATTCGAGCTCGAGCAGCTCAGCCAGGCCGGGCAGCCGGGCGATGGCATCGGCCTTCAGCTCGGCCAGGATAGTCTCGTAGCCGAGTGCGTCGATGATGGCTGGCGGGGCCAGCAGGGACAGGTCGATCATGCGGAGGCCTGCAGGTGGATCGGAAGGCGCAGCGCGAGCAACTGCTGAGGGCCATCCGGCGGCACATAGGTGCCCTCCAGCACCAGCTCGGCCGTGCCCGGGGTGGCGCCACTGGCGAGCTGTACGCGGCTGATGCGAAGCCGCGGCTCCCACCGCATCAGTGCGCCGGCAACGGCCGCGAACAGGCGCACGCGGGTGGTGGGGTTGTCGGGCTGGTCGATCAGCTCGGGCAGCAGGCTGCCGAAGCTGCGGCGCATGACGCGCGAGCCGACCGGGGTGAAGAGGATGGTGGCGATGGCCTGGCGCAGGTGGGCCATGTCCGACAGCGCGGCGCCGGAGGTCGCGCTCATGCCGATGGCGGTGCTCATTGCGGCGGATCCGTCAGCGAATTGCCCCGGTCGATGCCGGGGTGCTTGTGGCCGATGAGGCTGATGCCGCCGGCGGTGACGTCGCCGGTGGCGTCCATGTGGCCGTTGAGCTGGATCGGGCCGTTCCAGGTGGTGGCGTCGGCGTTGACGGTGAGCTGTTCGACGTTGATCGTGCCGCTGGTGGCTGTGACCGTGAAGCTGCTACCGGACGGCAGCACGGCGCTGAGGGCGTGGCTGGCGTGGTCGTAGGTCAGCACCGCGCCGTCGGGGTAGTGGGTGGTATGCACCGAGGCACTGCTGCTCGGCGCCGCGGCGCTGGTGCTGTAGAGGCCGACGATGGCGACCGCTGCAGCAGTGTCGCCACCGGGGCTCAGCAGCAGGCATTGCTCGCCGATGGTGGGCGGGCTCCATTGCAACGTCTCGCCGGCGCGCTGGGCGAACCAGGGCACCCAGTTACTGAGCAGCTCGCCGGACTTCACGCGACAGCGCGCCGCGCCTAGGTCTACCTCGGCGAGGGTGCCGTAGCGCAGCAGCTGCTCGAGGGCGACGGATTAGTTCAGTGACGGTGGCGCCATGCATGCCGGCATGGTGCCGGCGTGCCTCGCGCGAGGCACGTTCGTGCCGGTCGGTAGGCGGTGTGCAGACCTCCTAGTTTCCGTCGATCATGAGCAATGCAGTGGCACGACGGCCAACCTTCGACATAAGGGGGCCGCAAGCGGATGAGCCCGCTCATGGCTGATCCCTTTATGAAGGGTTATGCCTCGGATGCAGTGTCTCGTTTGCGCTGCGCACGTGCGCTGACATAGGCTTCTCGAGTAATGCCACGCCAGAAACCAACAGTAAGTTGATGCGCCAAGCGGTCTGCGGCCCACCACTTTGCTCCATCCCAGTGACACCGCGTAATGTCTGCACCTTTCCACGCACAGATCTCGTAGGTGCCCTTTCGCTCGGGCAGTTGTCTCGCGTACAGGAACCAGGTTGTTCGTTGGAGACCATCAGCCGTGTAGTCGAAGTGATGCATTTCCTTCACATGACTACCTCCGTGTTGAAGTCTCGGCGTCTCGATACTTGGTTCAATGAACGCGTTGGCCTCGTGGGTTAGGCCGCATTCGCAGGGCGCCGAATGACAAGGGGCCTCGGGCGAAGTTGGTATCGTTCGAGTAGGCTCCTTGCGGTGGCGGGAGACAAATGCTTCAGAGTGGCCGAGGAAAGGACCTTGTCCGTGGGCGACAACGATCGTGCAAGCAACAGTTGGTAGGCCTCCTTTTTGAGACCATCTGGTGCAATGTCAATCCCGTCGACGGTCAAGAACGCCATTGCAATGTGCTCCCAAATCTTCAGTTCGCGTTCGGGCTCTTCGTCTCGGGTGAAGCTCTCCAGCCACGCCTTGTCTTCAATTCCTGTCACCTTCTTCAGGTTCATGTGAAGGATCCGTGCGCGATCGATCTGCTCCTCCGTCGGGGTACTTGCGCCAACTGGGCTCTCGCGCAGAAGACTCAGTGACAGCCAGTGGATGGGTTGTCCGTCGGACGCGTCCGCTTCTGCGTCGACAACTGTCCCTGGCAGACTGGTCGGGCCGCCCGCTGGGGGGAAGTTGAGCTGTTCGGGAGGCAATAGGCCCAGCTCCGCGTTAATACTTGCGCACGTTTCGCGGGCGATTGCTCCCGCAACCGCGGGCGACAGTCGAAAGAACTCGCGCCGGCCGTTCAACCGGTATGCGCGAAGGCGCTTGTGGACAAGCTTCTCCGCCAGTTTGCAGTCTCCAACTGTGTAGGCAACCGCGATGTCGAACGGCATTGGGACTCCGGTCGCTCCCGAGTAAATCTCTCGAGCCCGCACATCAGGAGATCTTTTAGAGAGCCCGATCTTCACCACATAGGGGCCATATGCTCTGTTCTGAAGAACGTAGATGTGTCCGGGAACCATTGTGCGCTTGCGAATGGAACTTGGCTGACGTACTGGGAATTGGCAAGAGTGCACGGCGAAACCTAGGGCCTCGTGCTGCGACAGAACGAGCGGCTTCCGTCGCGTTTGTACTCGAGCGCGCCTCTATCCTCCAGCATTCGCGCGAGGATGGCAAACAGCCAACCTTTTTCGCCATGTTGCTCAGACGACTTTGGGTAGGGCACAAAGTTGAGCTGCAGCGACTCTTTGACCTCAACCGCGGGAACCCAGCGACCGGCATGCAGCGACTCGCGCTCGCGGACGAAGGCGAGGACCTCGTTCGCACATTCGTGCAGCAGGAAGTGAATTCGGTCTTTGTGATTCATGTACCTATCCCGGACATTTGCTACCTACCTTGGTGCCGGTTGACTGAGGGGTTAGGTACCCTTGATCACACGGGTGATGGCCTCGTGAGGAAAGACTCGGTTCCAGAAAGCTTCGTCACTCGCTACGCGCTCAAGCAATGAGCGTGCTGCGGATTTTGTGCATATGTGCAAGTGCGACGCAGTGTAAGCAACACTCATCGGCTTCCAATACTCTTGACCAACATACAGAAGTGCTTGATCAATCTGCCGAGGATCGGATTGGAGAACTCCCTCGTCTGAATAGTCGGCAACCCACAGGGTGTCGTCAGAAACGACAAGGACTGGTTGCACAAACGTGATGCAAACGCCCTGCTCAGAAGTCTTGTAGTGACGCACTGCGTTGATTACTAAGTCGCTTGCGGACGCGAGTGCCTGCGTCCACTTCTCGTAGACCTCGGCATCGGCAGACACAAAGTCACCCCTGTCGTTTTTGCCAATTTGGGCGGTCGACTTGCCTACGTACTCGCCCGGAGGATAGAGTGATTCGATTCCGCGGACCGTCGCCACATCTGCTGGTACCAGAGGGCCCATTGCAAAGTTGCTTGTCCTCGGCTTGCGCGAGTAGATGAACTGATGAAAACTCTCCGCTTCGACGCGACCGATGCGAGAGAGCAGTAGCGGATAGGATGGGCGAAGGCTCTTGCACTCGATCGCGAGATCGATTCTGCGATTGCTCTTGAGAAGCGACGCACGCACGTCGTATTGACGAGTCTTCTTGCTCACCGGATCTTCGTATGCGCCGCCGTGCGTTGCCTGGAGACCGAGGGCCCTGGCTTGGCTATAGACAAATAACTCCAACGCAAAGTCATCGCGCGTCGCCAAGTAGTCGGCCACATCCGAGGCGGTGATCGCATCATCTCGTAGCTTTGCCATCTGGTGCCTAACGTTCGAGGTAAGTGACAAATTGCGGCCCGCCGCAATTTGTCCCCTTGACTGATGGGTTAGGCCTCATGTGGACTTCGATGCAGACTTTGCAGCGAGAATCAGCTTCATGAGCCTCCGCGAAGGCTGAAGTACCGCAGCTGCCTCGGCCTCGATTTTGCCTGTGTTGGTGTACTCGGCTACAGCTGCCGCATGCTCCTCTATAAATGCGAGGAGATCTGCGGAGCTCTTTCCTTTCGAGCCTGCGGTAGCCAGAGCTTCGCGCGATTCTTCAAGCAGCTTCAGCGCGACATTGCACTGCTCGACAAGAAAGTTTGCCTGCTTGACTGCAATCTGCGCCTCTGTGGCTTTTGAATCTTCCGCGTCATCACGAAGATCCTGCGCTTGAACCTTAACGCGTAGCCAGGCAGCCTCGCCATTGAGGATGGCGGCCAGCACCTCTTGCTTTCTTTGGGCATACGCGAGAGATCGAACGTCTCCTTCCGTTGCCACGGCGCGATATAGGTTGTACAGGCTCAGCGCGAATGCGAGAGTGCCGACCACAGCAGGAAGCACTTTGGTCCAGTCCATGATTTCCCTTCGAGACAAGAACCGATCATCGACTTCACGAGCCTGCAGTATGAGGCCTAACGTTCGACGTAAGGGGCTGGCCGCAGGCCAGTCCCCTTGACGGAGGGGTTAGAGCTCACCGCCTGAGTGGGCACGCGTGGTGCGGTGCACCGGCGAACATTGGCCTTGGGTACGCCGCAGCTACGAAGCTCGGAGAGCAGGCTCATGCTACTGAGCTCTTGAACTGCGATAGCGAATGCCGCCGGTGAAGCGAGCTAGCAGATTGAAGAGCCAGCACAAGAGCAAGACGGCGACGAAGCACATAGCAATGGTGGCTACCCATGCTGTGACGAGCAACACGACACCTTGAGGATCGCGTGTGGGAGGTGCTGGATCGAAGAACTGAAAGAACTTGACGACTCCGATGACGAGCAAGGAACCGACTTTCTTGGGTGCCTAACGCTTTACATGTGGGGCGTCTTGCAGACGGCGAAGCCGGCTGTAAGACGTCCCCTCTGTGGAAGGGTTGAGCGTCATTCCGCCGCTGTAGGGGCGGTGTGCGAACTTCAGGGTTGCTTCTTGCCAAAGTAATAGCCGATGATCAACCCTACGATGCCGGAATAGAGAGACCAATAGGTCTTTAGATGCTCCGTGTACTCACTAGGTGGAATGCCCCGGAGGATGGGGACGAGGACGACCAGTGAGCTCGTAGCCAAGAAGGACCCGACCACCATCAAACTAAGAACAGAAGTGACCTTTTCTGTGTTCATGTGTTCCTCACTTCGTTTCAATCGTTGCCTGGACTGCGCGGGCAACCTTCTCGAACTGTGGTTCCGCGGCGCCAAATTCCTCAACTCGCTGCCATCCCCAGTAGATGTTCCGTCTTTCTTGATGAACGACCTTGAGCGTGACTTCCGTCTTAGTGCTGTTGGGGACTGGTGCTGTCTCAATAACGATGTACAAGATGCTGTCCCATCTAGAGCCGAAAGGCCAGATGCCTTCGTAACGTCCCGGAAAGACTGTGGCCGCAGATAGTTTGTTGCTCGCGGATCGCGAGACTACGGCGGAGAAAGGGGGGGCCTGCAGTGCAGTCATGGCTCGCTGAAGCAATTCATCGGAAGGCATCTGATACTGCCCTTGCCATGTTCGGGTGTCGTCGTAGGAAATGATCTTCTTGTACAGCACCGTTTCGCATCCTGACAATGTCAGCGAGACCAGGAGCAAGAAAAGACATTTCGACAATGTGCTCATAGTCCGTCCCTGTGAGCCTGTGATATTTGAGTGATGAGCAACGTACTTTGCAACGTACATCAGCGGCAATGGCGTGGCATCGAGAAAAGTGATGACGCCCAACGTAAATTAGACGTCACGCCCTGGATGCGAGGATCCCGAACAAGTGATGTTGTTGCCATAGGTGGATGCTTCGCCGCAAACGAACCTGCTCTGAAGGGGCAACGTCACGCTGCCACCGCGGAGAGCGCCTGCATCATTACCTCCTCGGCCGGCCAGGGCAGGCAGAGAATGCTACTGGACGGTTCGGAGACTCTGCAACACCTGGTCCTGCAGCCACTCGAGATCGCCGGCGGAGAGTCCGAGCAGTTGACGCGTCGGGTAGCGGATCTCCGGCCCACCAGGCTGGGGCTGGTCGAGCAGGCCGTACTGGTGCACCGAGGCGATGCGCGCGCTGCGCCCGGCGATCTCGATCGTGGCCGCGTCCCCGCTGGCGCGCGCCTTCAGGTGCTTCGTGGTGCGCAGCTTGGCGAACATGGACTGCACCCGTTTGCGCTCTCGACGGTGGTGGCCCGGCGTGGCCGCGGCGTGCCGCACGCGCTGCGGAGCTCGGGGCTTGTACGCGCTCCCATCGGGTTTGCGTTGAGCGGCGATGCGCTCGGACTGGCGGCGCCTGAGACCGGTGGCCAGGCGGCGAGCCAGCTGGCGGACCTGGCGAGGCTCAAGCTGAGCCAGCAGCGGCTCCAGCCAGGTCTCGAGGAGGGGTGGTGTCCACGATGTGGCCTACGCGCGCACCGGGACAATATCCCAGGTGGCGATGAGCTCGTCGCGCTCGTAGATCTCCCAGTGTTCGGCCTGGTCAACCACGCCGAGACGAGCAGGCTCGCCGACGTGCCGAACATCCCACCGCTCGAAGGTCGTGACGGGATCCGGTTCGGCGCCAGCCGGTCGCCTGCCAACGATGACCCGCTCGGTCAGATCCACCTCGATGGACAGGTCGACGGCTTGGCGGTTGAGGTACTCGGCCTCGAAGCGCACGCTCTTGTCGCGCAGCTCGGGGTTGTCGGCGACCTCGGGCTGGTTCGCGCGCAGCCAAGCCAGCAGCGGGACCATGATCGCGTCGGGGTGGCCGGCGAAATCGAGTGCAACGAGCTGCACGGTGTAGCGGTACTCGAAGCTCAGCGAGGGGCCGCCAGCGGCCACGATGCGGCCAGACCGCACCAGCATGCTGAGTTGATCCGGCGACGTCCGAAAGGCCGGCACGGCAGCACTGAGGTGATCGAACAGGCTTTGCGGCTTGAGCATGGGCGCGTTGGACTATCGCGTTTCCCCTACGGCGGCACGGGCGGCGTCGTAGGCGGCAATGCAGTGGTTGAGTTCGATGATGGCGGTGTCGCCGTCGGCGGCGATTCCGTCCAGAGCGAGTGCAGTCTCTGGCGCAAGTTCGGCTCGCGCGGTTTGATCTGCAGCGCTGGTGCCTCCACCGGCGGCGGGCAGGCAAGCGGTGGCGGGGACTGACACGCGCACAGCGCCAGTGCGCAGGCGAGCAGCCAGGTCGTGCTTCGAGCGTTCAAGGTCGGCGATCTCCTGTTGATGGCGGGTGCTGTCGGCGTTGATGCGGTCGCGCAGAGCCCTCTCAGCGTTGCGATGGCGCTCGAACTGGGCTGCCAGGCCTGCGGCCGCATTGGCCTCGATGCGGGCTTGGCGCGCCTCGCAGGCCTGGTTGGCGCGGCCACTGGCGCCAAGCCACGCGATCGCCGCGGCGCAGGCCATGGCGGCCAGCAGCATCAAGGGGGTGCGCAGTACTTCATGCATGCTCAACCCTCCAAGGCGAAGCTGTAGCCCAGCACGGCGAACGAATCGAGCGTGTTGGCGCCGCTGATCGTGACGGTGCCGGTCATCTTGGCGGCCGTGTTCACGTTGGTCGTGCGGTCGGCGCCGTTGGTGGCTTGGGCGTTCTGGCCGGTGTTGATCAAGGTGTAGAACGTCGTGGTCGACGCGCCGAACCGGGCCGACTGGTGGATCTGCGCCAGCAGGGCGTCGGTGGCGGCCATGGACGCTTGGTAGATGGATGAGTCGGCCGTGGTGCCCGCCGTGCCAAGGCGAATGGCCAAGGTGGCCGTGCCGTTGGCGCCCGTGCGGGCAACATCTGCCTGTGCAACGACGCGCGAGTTCGGGGCGATGAGGTCGGCTGGGAACTCCGGCGCCTTGGGCAGCGCGAACACGCCCGACGCCACACCGGTGAGCGATGCGAGAGGCGCGGCCAGCGTGCCGAAGCGCTGAACGATGATCTGCCGACCGTTGCGCGGCCGCCAGTAGGTGCCGTCCGCCACGAGCCAGATGCCACGTTCGCCGATGTCCCAGGCGAAGGCCTCGGCGCCTGGGATGGCCTTGAGGTAGTCGTAGGCGTTGAGGTCGGTCCACTGCCCGTAGGCGGGCTCGACGCAGATGTCGAAGCCGGCCGCGCGGCCGCCATGGGCCTGGGCGAACATGATTCCGCTGCGCGCGGCGTCGCGCCAGTAGGTGACCAGGCCCTTCTTCTCGTACTCGTAGAGCTGCTTGCGCATGATCAGCTGACCAGTTGGAAGCGCTCTCCGGCTTCCCAGGTGATGACGGTGCGGCCGGAGGCGACGCTGCCGTTCACCTCCTTCACGGTGACGCGGATGGATGCGGCGGTGAAGGTGGCCGCCGGCACCTTGAAGCGCGGGGCGCGCAGCACGCCGGCGAAGCCAGCGTCCATGCCGCGCAGGATGCCGGCCTGGTGGAACTGCCCCTGGTTCGCGAGCGGCGCGGCCAGCGTGTACTCAACGCCGCCGGCGGTCGCCACCAGCTTGACCTCGACGAAGACGAGCTTCAGGTCGCCACATTGCACCGAGAGGGGGGCGAACCAGTCGAGGTAGCTGCCTTGAACGGCCGAGTCGTTCAGCATGCTCAGCAGCCAGCTGGGGGACCGGTCCATCTGCAGGGTGTACCCGGCCGCGCTTCCCTTGCCGTCGATGGTGATCGTCCAGCGCGACCCGCCGCGCGGGTTGGTCGACAGCGCACTCACTGCGGTAGATGTGCCGCGGCCGGCCGTGAAGCTGATGGCCGAGCCGGCTGGCGCGACGCCGCTGCACCCGGTGCTGCTGATGGTCACCTGAGAGGCTGCCACGTTGCCCCACAGGCCCTGGGCGTAGTTGCGGTTCTTGCCGCCGTCGGGATCGAGCGCGGTGTTGACCAGGTTGGTGTCCGGCAGCACCCCCATCTCGGGCGAGATGTGCGGCGCCATGTGCCGCAGCAGAGTGTCGGCGAGGACTTCGCCACGAACCGCGGACCAGGGATAGGCCGCATGCACGCCATCGTCGGCCAGGGCTGCCAGCTCGGGCCAGCCGTTGCTCACGTCGTCGCCCGGCGCGGCATCGAAGGCCGAGTAGTTCTGGATCATCGCCTCGCTGCACGGGACCACACGGACGAACGGGTAGAGGCGCGGCAGCTCGGTCCACATGCGGCGCAGCAGGGTCTGTGCGGTCGTGTAGACGCTGCTGGTGGGCGTGATGAGGCGCGAGGCCGATGGCGTCTCGACAAGGATCAGGCGCGGTGCGCAACGATCGCGCAGCTTCTCGATCAGCGTCTTCAAGGCACTGAACGCCGCCGTTGGGCTGGCGCCGAAGGCATTGATGTTCCCAGCGAAGTATCGAACGAGCACACCCGAAGGCTGGTGATCGACGCGGCGAGGAGCTTGCACGAAAGCGGATCTCTCTCGCTTGTCGTCTCGTTTGAGGATTTCCAGTTGCGCGCTCCCGTCGCACACTTTCCGCGACAGGACCGACAGGAGGGCTCATGGATGTCTTGGTTGATCGATTCATTTCCGACAACGACACGACCATCAGTCATGTCCTTGTCGACGGCCAATTCATGTGCTTTGGATTGGAGGATGAGTACCGCGCCGAAAAGGTGATGCATGAAACGCGCATTCCTGCAGGTCGCTATGCCGTGAGGATGCGAAACCAAGGGTCGCACGACAGTCAGTACCGCGCGCAATTTCCGGACATCCACCGAGGGATGCTCCACGTGCGCGACGTGCCGGGTTTCGAGTTCATCCTCATTCACTGCGGCAACACGCAGGCCGACACCTCGGGCTGCCTTCTGGTGGGCTCGGGCGCGGTGACGGATGTCGGAAACATGTCGATCTCCAGCAGCCGCTCCGCTTATCGAAAGTTCTATCCGACGGTGATCGATGCTGCGCTGGACGGCGATCTGTGGATCACCTATGTCGACAGCGACCTGGGCGCGTCCTGAAGCGGGCTCGAATCCACGCAGGCGCGCCGATGCCTCAGCACGTTTGCAATGGCGCGACGCTGATGTGCAGCTTCGGCCTGGCCCCGAGTCAGTTGATCGTGCTGCCGACCGACAGGGTGCGCACGAGCAACCAGCCGGCAGCGACCATCAACGATCACCAGCCCATGACCAACATCACTCCGTTCGGCATGTGCACGAGCCCGAGCAATCCGCAAGTGGCTGCGGCGACCGCGGCTGCGCAAGGCGTGCTGACGCCCCAGCCTTGCCTCCCGGCCACGTTCACGCCCTGGGTGCCGGGCGCGGCGACCGTGCTGCTCGGCGGCAAGCCATCGCTGGACAACACCTGCGGCTGCAACTGCCTTTGGGGCGGAGCGATCCAGGTCACCAACCCAGGGCAGTTCACCGAGTCGATTCCTTGAGGTCCGACGCAGCATCCACAGAGCAGATGATGATCGCGCACCTCTCGCACGCCACGATCCGACACGACAACGGTCATTCCTCCATGGCGATGGACAAAGGCACGTTGGGCCTCACCTTGGAGAAGTGCGTTGATTCATGATCTCGATCGATCGCTGGAGGTGCTCCTGTCGGAGGAGCTGGCTGCGTTCGGGGCGGATGCGATCAGCATCTCATTTGCGGCGCCGGACTCGAACTTTTCCGCCCGACTCCCGGCGATAGACATGTTCCTCTACGCCTTGCAGGAGAACCTCGAGCTGCGCGGCAACGATGAGTTCGTCACCGTGGACGAAGGGCGCAGAGAAGCCACGCGGCGTTCGGCGCCGGTGCGAATCGATGCGTCGTACCTCGTCACGGCGTGGCCGGGATCCTCCGCAGATCCGATACGGGACGAGCACAGGCTGCTCGGCGCGGCGATGGTCGCACTGCTGAGGCACCGCCGCCTGCCGCAGAAGTACCTGCGCGGGGACCTGGCGAAGTCGCTGCTGGCGCTGCCGACGACGGCCATGCAGACCAGCCGGCTGCAAAGCATGGGCGAGTTCTGGCAGGCCATCGGGGGACGCCCGAAAGCGGCGTTGCACTACATGGTCACGTTGCCGGTCGACGCGTTCAGCAGCCTCGAGCCCGCGCCACTCGTGCTGGATCGGATCTTCGATGTGAAGGCACTGCCTCCACAGGAGGCGGCGCCGTGAACGACACATCGCCGCGCACCCGCGATCTCGGTCGCGATGTCTGGCTGGTCTTGCTCGGCGGCCGCGTCGTCGATCCGCGCCGTCGGCTCACCGGTGGTTGGCTCGAGCTCTTTCCTGCCGACGAAGAGCAGGCGCGCGTGCCATCGAGAGTTCGGCATGCAGTCTTGCGCACCGACGGTACGTACTTCTTCAAGCTCAAGCTCAACACCAGGCGCGTGCGAGAGGCCGACAACTACCTGCTCCTCGCAAGGCGCCCCGGCGTCCCGGTGTTCGATGTCGAACGCGGCTGTTATCGCCGGACTCCGGATGCCATCTTGTTTCGCGCCGAAGTGCGCATCGACGCGGCGGCCGCCGCCGTTGATCTGCGTCGGCAGAAGAGTGCCTTCGACATCGTGATCGAACCGCCGCGAGCAGCGGCGTCGATCAACGATTCTTCAGCGGCCTTCGAACCAAAGGAAGCGACATGAGCAGACTGTCCTATGCGACCCCCGGGATCTATACCGAACTCATGCCGTCAGCGCGGCAACCGATCTTCGGCGTGGGCACCAGCACGGCGGCGTTCATCGGACTGGTGCCGGAGAAGATCTGGGTGCCGGTGCCGAACCCCGACTACGACCCGGTGCTGACGAGAAAGATCGCGGAAGCGAGGAACAACGCCCTTGCCGGCAAGTCAGACGAGGAAATGGCCGGCGTGCTGGAGGACATGAACCGGCGAGTCGACGAGAAGAAGGTGCAGGAAGGGGATCGCCAACGAGCCTTGACGAACGCGCGAGCGGCGCTGCGCCAGGCGCAGACCGCTTTCGAAAACGCCACCAACAGAAACCGTCGGGCGGCCCTCGAGGCCGCTATCCCTCCGGCGGAGCAGGCGGTGGCGAGTGCCATGAACAAACTTGCCAGCGCCACGCGAGAGCGCGAGATCGTGGCGGGGCAACTGGAAGAGATCAAGCAGATGCTCGCCAGGCGAGGCCAGCCGGTCGATGCGTCCCCGCCTGCCCCAGCGATCGCCCTGGCGCCAGCTCCGGATGCCGCGCCGGAGGCTGAGCCGAGCGCCGCCGCCGCTGAGGCGCCGGTGGTGGACGCAGTCCCGGCCCCGGCCCTGCCGGCCAGTCCCCCCGCGCCCGTGCCCACCGGCACAGGCAACGGGGACCGGCCCTCCATCGAGAAAGAGGACGTGGCGTATCAGGACAGTGAGCCGGAGAAATCCTGGCAGGAGCCATCGCCGCTGCGTCCGTACTACTTCGAGCAAAGGTCGGTGAATGCCGATTCGATGGCGGTGAAGCTGTGCACCAATTTCTCCGAGTATGTCCAGCTCTTCGGAGACTTCTCGGGCTTCGAGATCGAGCCGGAGAACCCGGGAGAGAAGCCCGAGCTGCGCCGCTTCAAGCCCCTGCATCCCGGGCATCACAAGCTGACCCATGCGGTCTACGGCTTTTTCGCCAATGGGGGCACCGCGGCTTACGTCGCCCGCATTTCCCGCATCGACCAGCTGACCGCCTTGCTCGAGAAACTGGAATCCAACGAGGAGGTGGCCATCCTGGCTGCGCCTGGATTGCCGAAGCTGGCGTCGGTATGGGAGCAGCTGGAGTCCTATTGCGAAAGCGACGACCGGGTCAACGTGTTCGCGGTGCTCGACTCGTCACTCGTGCTGAACGACGGCGAGTCGAACAACTTCTCGGTCGACCGGCTGCAGTACCAGGACACCGGCGACGAATCGGACCTGCCGCGCAAATGTGCCCATGCCGCCTACTACGCGCCGAACATCGAAGTCAGCTGCCCTGCGAAGCTGCTGCAGGATTCCGATCCGGCGCGCGGCGTGCCGCCGAAGCAGGCCGGCCGTTGCTGCGTGCCGCCCAGCGGCCATGTGGCGGGCATCTACGCCCGCACCGACCAGGAACGCGGCGTCCACAAGGCGCCTGCCAATGCCATCGTGCGCGGCGCCGTCGGCGTGAAGTACCACGTCAGCAAGCAGAAGCAGGAGCTGCTCAACCCGCAAGGGGTCAACTGCATCCGGCCGTTCGACGCTGCGATGACGGTCTGGGGTGCCCGCACCGTCGGCGGGCAGAAGAACGCCGACCTCATGTATGTCAACGTCGTGCGTTTCCTGGGCTTCTTGCGCAAGTCGATCGAGCAGGGGACCCAGTGGGCGGTCTTCGAGCCCAACGACGCCAGGCTTTGGGCCCGCATCGTGTTGAACATCACCTCCTTCCTGACAGTGGTGTGGCGCAACGGCGCGCTGTTCGGCGTGACGCAGGAGGAGGCTTTCTACGTCCGCTGCGACGAAGAGCTGAATCCGCAGAGCGTGCGTGATCTCGGGCAGGTGATCACCGAGATTGGCGTGGCCATCGTGCGACCTGCCGAGTTCGTGATCTTCCGCATCGCGCAGTTCAGCGCTGAAGACCAGCGCTGAAGCGCGATGCCGCACCGAGAGCCACCGCGATGCGCAAGCCCTGGATCATCGACGAGACGGCCGGCGGTCTGTCGGGGCTGCGCATCGGCACGCAAAGCCGCATGCACCTGGCGAACCTGCCGCCGGACCGTTCGACGCCCATCTTCATCGGCTTCGGGACGATGCAGGAGTCGGCGCCGGCGCGGCGCGGCCTTGGTGATGGGCTCGTCGAATGCCGGCGGATGGCGCATTTCGATCGCGCCATCCTGCCCCATCGTGAGAGCTATCTGCGCGCGGCGGTGCGAGGGTACTTCGCCAACGGCGGCAGCTTCTGTCTCGTGCAAGCGATCCCCCCACGCGCCGAAGCCGCCGAACGGGCCAAGACCTTGACCTCGCTGATGCAGCGCGGTGGCCTGCTGGAGGATCGGACCGACGTCGACCTCGTCTGCATCCCGGACGCCGCTCACGCCCATGGGGCGCTGGCGATGGGGGAGGCGGACAGGATGACCGTCAGGGAAGCGCAGGTCAGGCATTGCGAAGACCTGGGCAATCGATTCGCCATTCTCGACGGGCCGGAGCAGGGGCCCGAGCGGGCCGCGGAGTCGCTGCACAGCGGCTTGCGCTCGGGCCATGCGGCCATGTACTTCCCCTGGCTGGTGCCCGATCCCGCCTGGAAGGAAGAGGGCCATCAGCAGACCTCCTCGCCGCAATGGCGGCATCCGCCGTTGCCCCGCGCATGGTCGGCGGTCGTCGGCCGGGCGGTGCCTGCCTGCGGCCACGTCGCGGGCGTCTACGCGCGCGCCGGCCGCGAAGCTGGCGTGCAACGGGCCCCGGCCAACATGCAAATCGAGGACGCTCTCGATGTTTCATGCATCACATCCCCGGACGACGAGGCTCGCCTGGGAGACGATCGCATCAACGTCCTGGTCTGCACGAAGTCCAGGGGAATCCGGGTTGCCGGTGCGCGCACCTTGAGCCGCGAGCCGCGCTGGGCCTATGTCTCGACCGCCCGTGTCGTCATCGGCTTGCGCCGCTGGCTCGAGCATGCGATGCGTGACCTGGCCTTCGAACCCGCGACACCGCAGTTGCGCGAGCGCCTGCGCCTGCGGATCTCGGAGCGCTGCCGCGAGATGTGGCGCGCCGGCGAGCTGGTCGGTGCCGATGCTTCGGAAGCATTCGAGGTGCGGTGCGACGAAGCGCTGAATCCGCCCGAAGGGCGTGACCTGGGGCAGGTCGTGGCCGAAATCCGGCTGGCGACCTGCGTACCCGCCGAGTACATCGAAGTCCGGATCCTTCTGGACGCCAACCGTTTCACCCTCACGGGGCGGTGAGCCCCCCAATCAGGAGTCAACCCATGCCAGCAACTTCAGATCGCCCCGTCGATGTGTATCGCGGCTTCAAGTTCCGGATCGTGATCGGTGGGGTCAATCGCGCAGGCTTCAAAGAGGTGGCGGGCCTGGACATCGCCAACGATGTGGTCGACTACCGCAATGGCGACGAGCCGACCCACTCGCGCAAACTCGCGGGCCTGGTGAAGTTCGCCAACATCACCCTCAAGCGAGGCGCGAGCGACGACCAGGATCTGCAGAAATGGCGAAGCCTGGTGCTGGACGGCAAGATGAGCGACGCCCGCAAGGACGGCCAGATCATCTACGTTGACGACGAGGGCAAGGATGCCGCCGAATGGGATTTCGTCGCGGCCTGGCCTTTCAAATGGACCTTGTCGTCGTTCAACGCGTCGTCCAACGAAGTCCTCATCGAGACGCTGGAGCTGGCCCATGAAGGGCTCAAGCGCGTGAAATGAGCGCGATCGCATTTCCGTTCACCCTGCCTCGCGGCTATGTCGACGGCGAGGGCCGCACCCATCGCGATGGGCGGATGCGGCTGGCCACGGCGCTGGACGAACTCGAGCCGCTCAGGCAGCCGAGCGTGCAGTCGAATCCGGCCTACCTGTCGGTGGTCATTCTTTCGCGCGTGGTGGTCGAACTCGGCGACGTGCAGGTGATCAGTCCGCGCGTGATCGAAGGGCTGGCGGTGGCCGACTTCGCGCACCTGCAGGACATGTACCAGCGGATCAACGCGCAGGGGGACGACCGCTTGGCCGTGCAATGCCCGTCCTGCGCGCATCGGTTCGAAGTGGAGGCACAGGCGTCGGGGGAGCGCTAGGCTGCCTCCCGGACCAGTTGCACCAGGAGGTGGCCTATCTTGCGTACTACTTGCACTGGCCGCGCTCCGAGATCATGTCGCTGGAGCACATCGAGCGCCGGACCTGGGTCGAGCAAGTGGCGCGCATCAATCGCAGCATCAATGCGCAGGCCGATGGAAGCGGCGGGACGTGAGCGCAGGTGCGCGAGGTCCCGCCTGGAGCACGAATCATGGTTCGCGTGACCGAAGATCCTCTTTCCTCGTTCAGCTTCGCGGTGTCGCTCGGCACCAGCGGCAGCTTTCGGCTGGGCGGCTTCTCGGAGGTTGCCGGCCTGGGTGCCGAGACCGAGATCCAAAGCATCCGGGAAGGCGGCGTGAACGAGGCCATGCACGACCTGGCGGGTCCGACGAAATACACCAGCCGGGTCGTGCTCAAGCGCGGCGTCACCACCTCGGCAACGCTGTGGAACTGGTATCGGGAAGTGCTCATGGGCACGATCCGGCGAGAGTTGGTGACCATCACCGTCCTGTCGGCCCAGAAGACGACGGCGTTCGCGTGGACGCTTCGCGATGCATGCCCCGTCAAGTGGATCGGGCCGGTGCTGAACGCAGGCTCCTCCGGGGTGTCGGTGGAGAGCGTCGAGTTGGTGCATCGCGGCATCGTGCTGCCGGGGGCCTGAGATGACGCAGAGCGCCCCAGCGATGCCCGAGGGCGTGCCCGCCTGGCGTGACAGCACCCTGGGCCAGGGAACGGTGCGGCGGTCTCTTGCGATGACGCAGACCTCGGCCTGGCTGTCCAGGGACCTGGCTGGCGGCGTGGGCATGGGGGCCGTCTGGAGCAGGCATCGGCAATTCCTGGCTCATCTGGCGAGCAGGCGCGGGGTCGATCGGCGCCTCAACCCGTGGGATGAGTCCGGGCCGGAGCGCGTGCTATTGCGGTTCGCGCGGGGGCATGGCGAATCGTCTGGCTTGCATGGCGCCACACCGCTTTCGCCGCGCAGGGCGGTGGCCAGGGTGGTCACCGAGGTTGCCGAAAGTGAGGTGGCGGCAGCACGGACGCTCGCGTCGGTGGCGGCATCGACGAACATGCCTGCGATCGAGGCAGCGACCGCACCTGCGAGTGCGTCCGCGGTCACGCCAGAGATTGCGTCACCGGCCGCGACAGCGACCGTGCCCGCGACCGTGCCTGCGAACGCACCTGCGCTCGCGCGGGCCATCACGATCCCGGTTCCTCGGTCGCTCGAAGGGCCTCCCGCCGAGTCCCCGTCCATGGGCGGCGTCGCCGAGGTCTCCCGGATGGACCGCGATTCGTCGGGCGTCCGCGAGCCAACGGGCATCGCGGTGCAGCGCCGACCCTTCGAAACGGCGAGGGAACAAACCTCGATGCTTGTGCCGGAGTCATCGGGGGCCGCCCCTTCGTTCGAGGAAGGCGGGCAGCCTGGCGTGATGGCCAGCATGCCCGGGCGAGATGATCCCTTGCGATCCATGGCGTTGATCGACATGCCCGTCGCTGCTCCGATGGCCGTGCGCGCGGCGGGCGGCGGCGACACGAAGGTCTCTCTGCAGGTCTCGCGGATGGAAGCGCCGGGCCCTGTCCCTGCGTTGGCGACCGGCGTCCGGCCGATGGCAGAGAGCGCGGGTGGGCGGCTCGGATCTCAGCTGGCTGCCGCGCCCCTGGCCATGAATGCCGTGCCCCCGGCACTGGATGCCGCACCATGGAGCGCGTCGCTGCCGGCGCACCGCTCATCGCTGCGGCTCGATGCGTCGCATGGCATGCCGCACACCGGCCTGCCCGGCATGCCGCACACCGGCCTGCCCGGCATGCCGCACCGTGCGCCGTCCGACGGGTCCGTTCTGCACCGGTCGGCATCGCTTGATGCGCGAGAGGAGGACCGCGAGACGCTCGCAGCGAGACCCGCCGCCGCTGCCGACACCACGGCGCTCGCCCCATTGCCGCACGGTTCCGCGGCGCGCGCGTGGGCTCCTGTCACCTGCGTGTCGGAAGGCGGCGGAATTACGGCTGCGCGCGGCGAACGTGCGATGGTCCTGGCACAGGCATGGCGACATGCGGGGAGGCCTGTCCACCACGAAGCGACAGGCGACGCTCAAGCCATCGCCCCGGTAACCTCCGCGGCCCTCCCCGACGCCGGCCCTGCCGCGCCCGCGAGGGAGGCCGCGCATTCGCGCGTCATGCGCGCAGCCACCGACCGTCTCGAAGCGCCGGGTGATGCTGGTGCAGACCTGCCGGCCATCGCGCAGACGGCGGGCGGCGCGTCGTCACACGACGAGGCTCATGCCTTGAGCCACACCCACGTGGTGCCGAACGAGCTGCCACCGACAATCGTGCGACCGACGATCACGCAACGGACGATCACGCAACGGACGATCGCGCTGGAAGGCGCCGATGCCGGTGCCGCGGCGCACTTGCCCGGCGGGCGGTTCACGCTGATCCGGCGAGCATCCAGCGTGAAAGGGCCTGAGCGGCGGCCGCGGATCGAGCCGGCGTCGAATCCATCCTTGGTGCTGCGGCACAGCGTGGGTGCTGCGCTGACCGCCAGGGCAGCTTCGATGCCGATGCACTCCACGAGTCCGATGGTGGCGCCCTCGCTCACGGCGCGGCACGTTCATGCCGCCGCCACGGATGCGGCGGCAAGACGTCAACTGGCGGATGGGCCACCAGGCCGCGTGCAAGATGAAGGGGCAGGCATGGTCGGATTGCCCCAGGCAGCCTCCACGACGTCGGCGCCTGTTTCGCCGTCGCACGAGCTGGTGCATGCGCTGAGCTTTTCGGGTGTGGACGAACACGCGGGGGCTCGCCGCGGTCGTTCGGAGGCGATCGCGGTCGTCGAATCAACGATGCCTGTGGACGTGGCACGTGCCGAAGATCCCGTGGCGGTGAGCAACGCGCAAGCCCTGACACTGAGGCAAACCTTGGTACCGAGGCAAGCCGTTTCAGCGTGGCAAGCCGGACCCCTCTTGCAGGCCGGGCCACCGGGGTTCGCCCGGTCATCGCCTCCTGACGCCACGTTGCGTTCGACGCCTTCACTGCCCCATGTATCCCCATGGCGCGCCGCCTTGACCGGCGCCGCGGTGCAAGGCGAACGGGTGGGGCCGGAAGCGGCGGACATCGCCGGCTTCGCCGGTGCGCCGGCGGGCCTGTCGTCGCAGATCTCGCTGGCACCGGCGGAGTCTTTCTCGAGCCCCGTGGGCATGGCACTGGCGGGCATGGCTGCGGCGGACATGGTCGCCATCGACATGGCCCCCGACCCTGGCTCCAGAGCCTCGCGGCCGCCCACGAGGGCGGCGGGTGCCGTGCCGTCCGATGTCGACGTCGACGCGATCGCCGAGCGCGCGTGCCGATTGGTGCTCGATCGGTTGGCCATCGAGCACGAACGGCGGGGGTTCGCGAGATGGAGCTAGAGAAACTCAACATCCTCATCGAGAAGAACGGCACGGCGCTCGAGTTCGGGGAACCGGGCTCCGACGACAGCCTCGAGGCGCTTTTCAATCCCGCCCAGCTTGCGTTGTCGCGCACCGTGAAGTGGGAGTCGCACGTCATGCAACGCGATGTGCTGGAGCTGCAATACGTCGGCTCGGAGCCGGCGTCGCTGGTCATCGACCTCACGTTCGATACCTACGACACGCCCAAGCCATTGGCCGAGAAGGATTCGGTGAAGACGACCTACATCGACAAGCTGATGGAGCTGACCCGCGTGGAGGATCACGGCGCGCTGCACCGGCCGCCCTTGTGCCAGCTGAACTGGGGGGTGAACCACATGCTCTTCCAGGGCGTGCTCGAGCAGTTGAACACGACCTACACCATGTTCCTGCCGTCGGGGTTGCCGGTGCGCGCGACGGCCCATTGCAGTCTCAAGCAGTGGCTCAAGGGCGTCGACGACCGCAAGAGGCAGAACCTGATGTCGGCGGACGTGGCGAAGGTCTGGATCGTTCAGCGCGGACAGACGCTCGCGACGATTGCCGCCAAGGAGTACGGCGACCCCAGGCAGTGGCGCGCGATCGCGAAGGAGAACGATCTCGACGATCCGCTCACGCTGTATCCCGGGCAGCGCCTGCTGCTGCCGGTCCGCCGCAGTGGCCTGGCGAAGGGGACGCGGCCATGAGCTCGCGCGACGGCTTCGACGTTCTGGCGCCGCAGCTCACGCTCAAGGTGCGCAACGAGGCATTGCCTGCACCTGCCGCCGCCGACGTGATCGGCGTGACGGTGCTCGAGGACATCGAGGCAGCCGGCATGGTCGAGTTCACCATCGCCGCCTGGGACGCGGGCGAGATGAGGCCTCGCTGGATTGATGACCGCCTGTTCGACGAGGGTGCGGCCATCGAGGTGCTGCTGGGCTATCGCGACGACCTCGACTCCGTGTTCCAGGGCGAGATCACCGGCTTGGAGCCGGAGTTCCCGCAAGGGGCCCAGCCTCGCCTGGTCGTGCGGGCCCACGACCTGCGGCATCGCATGATGCGCGCCTGCCGCACGCGCTCCTTCACGCAGTGCAAAGACAGCGACATCGCCGCCGAGATCGCCAGTGCGGTGAACCTGAGGCCGAACGTCGATGACAGCGGGGTGACGTTGCCCTACGTGCTGCAGCACAACCAGACCGACCTGGAGTTTCTGTCGGGGCGGGCCCGGCGCATCGGTTTCGAAGTCTGGGTACGGGGTGACGAACTGCTGTTCCGCCGCCCGGCACATACCGCGGAACCTGTACTGACCCTGATGCCGCAGGCCGACCTGCTGTCCTTCCGGCCGCGCTCGAGCACGCTGAGGCAGGTCACCCAGTTGGAAGTCAGGGGTTGGGACGTGACGAACAAGCGCGAGTTCGTCGGACGCGGCCAAGGCGGCGACGAACCTTCGGCCATGGCGGGCGTCGACGACGATCAGGTGCCGCAGGCCGGGCCGTCCCACACGCAACGCGCCGTCGGGGACGTGGCCAGCGCACGCGTCACTTCGCCGCTGCAGAGTCAGGACGAGGCAGATGCCATGGCGCGCGGCGCGTTCGCCGACATGGCGCTGGGCTTTATCGTGGCCGATGGCGTCAGCCTGGGCATGCCGCAGCTGCGCGCGGGAACGGTGGCGCGCATCGGCGGTGTGGGCGAGCGATTCGGGGGGGCGTACTACCTGACGTCGGTCGAGCACGTTTTCAGTCGCCGCGGCGGCTACCGCACGCGCTTTCGGGCGCGGAGGAACGCGCGATGAGCCCATTCGACCTGCTGCACCAGATGATGGGCGGTCCGACGGACGGCCATCGCTACTTCGGTGTCGTCTGCGGCGTCGTGACCAACAACCAGGATCCGGACGGCCTGCATCGCGTCAAGGTCCGCTATCCCTGGCTGAATCTCGAAGACGAGAGCCATTGGGCGCGCGTGGCCACGCCCATGGCGGGCAACGCTCGCGGCGTGTACTTCCTGCCGGAGGTCGACGACGAAGTGCTCGTCGCCTTCGAGCACGGCAGCCTGGAGCATCCGTACGTGATCGGCGCGTTGTGGAATGGCCAGGACAAGCCGCCGGAGGACAACCAGGATGGCTGCAACGACAACCGCAGCATCCACTCGCGCAGCGGCCACGTGATCCGGCTGAGCGACAAGAGCGGCGACGAGCGCGTCGAGATCATCGACAAGACCGGGAACAACCGCGTGGTCATTCACAGCCAGGACAACAGCATCCAGGTCGAGGCCACGGGCGACATCTCGGTGAAATCGACGAGCGGGCGCGTGAAGATCGAAGGCGTCGGAATCGACATCAAGTCCAGCGCGGACGTCCAGATCGAGGCGCAAAGCACGCTCTCGGCCCGCGCGACGAGCCAGATGAGCCTGAACGGGGCGATCGTCGACATCAACGGCTCGTGACAGGGAGGCGCCATGGACAATCACGACACACAGCAAAGCACGCGGGCACGGGTACCGACGCTGGGCCTGGGCTGGGCGTTTCCCGTGCGCCGCCAGGCCCTCGCCGAGGGCACGCTTTACGCCACCGTGTCCGACGAGGATGCGGTCGTTCGAAGCATGGCGCTGATCCTGGGCACGGAGCGTGGCGAACGTGTGATGCGGCCGGAATTCGGCAGCCGCCTGCATCGCCTGCTTTTCGCGGCCAACAGCCCGGCCACGCGTGCCGCGGCCGAGTTCGAGGTGCGTGAGGCGCTGCTGCGCGATGAGCCGCGCATCGACCTGCTGCAGGTGCGTGCGAGCGCGGCCGGAGAGCGCGGCGAGCTGATGCTCATCAACATCGAGTATCGGGTCCGCAGCACGGACAACCGGTTCAACCTCGTCTATCCGTTCTACCTGGATAGAGCGAGCGCCTGAGAGCAAGGTCATGAACAGCCTGCCGCACACCCCCCGCTTCGTCGACGGCCCCGCCGACGCGCCGGCGCTCGTGGGTGCACTGCATCGGTGGGTTGCCGCAACGGACCATGGCGCCGATCCGCTCCTCGATGCGCTGCTGCACGTGGCGGCGCGCTACGGGGAAATCCTGGCCAATGGCCTGGACTCGGCGCCGGACCTGCATCTCGACGCCATGGCGCGCCTGATGCGTCCGCCGCGCAGGCCGCAGGTTGCGGCGACGACCATGCTGGCCTTCGACGCGGCGCCGGGCGGCGGCCGCACCGCGGTGGTGGTCCCCGCGCACACCCGCGTCGCAGGCGATCCGCTGCCCGGCGAAAGCGCGGCCGTCGTCTTCGAGACGATCGAAGACCTCACGTTGGTGCGCGCGGCCATCGCCCGCGCGGTGCTCGTCGACGCGGGGCATCTGCATGGCGAGGATGTCGGTGCGCTCTTCGGTGCCCCGGCCGCTGCGGTCTCGCCGACGGTGCCGGTGGCGCTTCACCTCGCTTCACCGAGCGCATTCGGGCTCGAGGGGCTGCGCCGGATCGAGTTGCAGCTGGCGCTGGCCGCACCCGCCGCATCGGCCTCATCGGTGGATTGGGGCATCGAAGACGGCGACGACTTCGTCCCGCTCCAGGTCGCGGAAGACACCACCCAGGGCTTGATGCGCGACGGGCGGGTGGTGCTCGCGGCACCGGCCGCCGGCTGGCCGGCGTCGGCGCGCCAAGGCGTCGTCGCGCGTTGGCTCACCGCCCGATGGCGCG
The DNA here is from genome assembly GCF_051857595.1 of Ideonella flava. Taxonomy (NCBI): domain Bacteria; kingdom Pseudomonadati; phylum Pseudomonadota; class Betaproteobacteria; order Burkholderiales; family Sphaerotilaceae; genus Ideonella; species Ideonella flava. The sequence goes on along the minus strand of NZ_JBPZHD010000009.1, from coordinate 163,280 downwards.
CAGTCGGCGCCAGCGTCGTTCCCCGCGTGCGCGTGGCGCGCATCGGCGTCGCCGCGGAGTGCGCCATCGCGCCACGGCCTCCGGAGCAGATCTGGGGCGACGCGGGCCCGATCGACGCCGGCAAGGAGTTCGCCCCGATGGGCCTGCGGCCGCGCTATGCCTCGTCGTGGTACCTGCAGTCCACGGCGTTCGCCGAAGAAGGCAGCATCGTGACGCTCGACCTGGAGATCGCCAATCCAGTGGACGCCACGCCGAGGATCGTCGGCGCGAGGATCCCCGAACCGGTGTCCGGTGCCGGCCAGCCGCGATTGCGCTGGGAGATCCTGACCGATCGAGGCTATGTTCCGATCGATGTAGGGGGCCGCGACGAGACCAAGTCGCTGCTGGAGTCCGGCCGGCTCTCGTTCACGGTGCCGCCGGGCGTCGTGAGCCTGCCGCTGGGCGGCGTGCGCGCGCCCACCGTGCGGGTCACGCTCGAAGGAGGGCGCTACGAACCTTCGGTGCCGCGAAAGCTGCCATACGAAGACAAGGACGACAGCAGCCCGCCCTACATACGGCGCGTGGCGATCTCCGCATCGCTGCGGACGAATGATCTGAAGGTCGAACACATCGTCTCCCAAGGGGCGTTGTGCACGCGGCTGCACGCTGCCTCGGTGCCATTCGATCTCTTCGTCACGCCGGACGTCGCCGGCGCATCGCTGTACCTGGGATTCCAGGGCCCTGCGCTGAAAGACGCCGGGCCGCAGCACTTGCAATGGCTGGCCGTGCCGACGGCGTCGGCGCTGAGCGGCATCCACCGGACGACGCCGGCGCCCGCGGTGCGATGGCAGTCGTGCGGGCCCGGAGGCTGGCACGATCTAGCGGTTGCGGATGGCAGCGCGGGCTTCACCCGCAAAGGCCTGATCCGCCTGGACGTACCCGACATGACTCAGCGGTGGCCGCTCAGCGACCTCGACGCCAAAGGCGACTGCTGGTGGTTGCGCGTGTCCTGGCCGGCCGAAGCCACGCTGCCCGCCTTGCTCGCGCTCAACGCCGTGGCCGCCCGCCAGACCGAGCGGGTGCGCAACGAAGTGCTGGGCTCCGGCAGCCATCGGCCGGGCCAGGTGCTACGTGCATTGCGAACGCCCATCGTGGGCGGCGTGCAGCTCGAGGTCAAGGACGAGGCAGGACGCTGGATGCCCTGGCGCGAGGTGGAGGAGCTCTCCGCCTGCGGGGGCCGGGACGAGGTGTTCACGCTCGATCGGATCGATGGTACGGTGCGGTTCGGGAACGGGCGCCACGGCCGCATCCCGCCTGTCGGCACGGGGAACATTCGGCTCGCGCGGTACGACACCGGCGGCGGGCGGCACGGCAACCTGCCGCCGTTGGCGATCCACAAGATGCGCACGGCGATCCCCGGGGTCGCGGGAGTGCGCAATCCGGTCGCTGCCGCGGGCGGCGCGGATGCGATCGACCCGACACGCACCCGCTGGGAGGCGTGGTCCTGGCTGCGCCACCGCGATCAGGCGATCTGCGCGGATGACTATGCGGATCTGGCGCGGCTGGCGTCCCCCGATGTCGCCAAGGCCTGGACGATCGCCGGGGAAGATCCGTGGCCCACCGAATCGACCGGGCACGTCAGGATCATCGTGATCCCCGATGGTCCGGCAGACCGGCCCTGGCCCTCGCCCGAACTGCTCGAGACCATCCAGGCATCGCTCGCGGTCCGGCGGCCGCCGGCAGTGACGTTGACCGTGTCCGGGCCTCGGTACGTTTCGGTGGCGGTGCGTGCCCTCGTGCGCATGGCTGCCGGCGAGTCGGCGCAGGAGGTGACCATCGCCGCCGAACGTGCCATGGCGAACTTCCTGCATCCCGCAGCCGGCAACCGAGGACGCGGCTGGCCACCGGGACGCCGGCCGCGCCGCTCCGACCTGCTCGGCGTGCTCGGCGAGACGCCAGGCGTCGAAGGCGTCAACGCCCTGCAGCTCGACGTGGAGGCGGCGCCCTCCGACGAGCCTTGCATCGTCTCGCCGGGCGAGATCACGGTGGAGATCGTGCGATGAGGCTCGAAGCGGCAGCCCCCTCCGAGGCTCGCGCCTGGAGCTACGACGAGCTCGTGCAGGAGGGCATGAGCCTCATCCCCGCTTACGCGCCCGACTGGACCGACCACAATCCGTCCGACCCGGGCATCACGCTGATCGAGCTGCTGGCGTACTACAGCGAGGTCCTCTCCTATCGGTCGTTGCGCATCACACCCGATGCCCGGCTGGCGTTCCTGCGCCTTTTGTCCGAACCCGTCTGGAGCGGCTGGGCGGCATTGCAAGGCGGCGCGGTGACAGACGTCGACGATGCCATCGGCGAGCGCGTCAAGCAACTTGCGCAGATCGGATGCGCATCGACCGCGAAAGGCATGGAGGACTTGGCGCTGGCCTGCGCACGCCATGACGCGTCGGCCTCGCGGTGCAAGACCTACGTCCGCGGGCTTCAGGGCCGCGAGCTCAGGCACCTGCCCGGCGGACCGGGGCACGATCCGCGCGCCGCGGGCGACATCGGACTCATCGTCGCGACCTTGCCGCCGTTGCCCCAGGGCGAGCTGCTGGCGTTTTGCGATCAGGTGCACGACGCCTTGAAACCGCATTGCCTGCTGACCGCCCGCGTGCACGTCCATCCCTGCACGGTGGTGGGCGTGCGCCTGGCCGGCAAGATCGTGCTGCGGCCAGGTGTTCGCTGGAAGGACGTTGCGAAAGGCATCGACGACGAGCTCGCGCGCCGCTTCGGGGTGGAGCGATCCGAAAGCGGGTCTCCGTTCGGTGGCGCGGTCCACCTCGCCGACATCATCGGGTTGATCGACAACCACGACGGCGTCGACTACGTCGAATCGCTGTTCATCGATCGCATTGCCGCCGGGCGTGACCCGAACCTGGATGCTCCCGCCGCGCGCCTGGGGGTGAGGCTGGGCGTGCACGCCACGCTGGGTGTGGACGCCAGGTTCGGCGGCGACGCGGGACCGCCGGCGAAGCGCTTCGAGTTCGGTGCCGACGGGGAGGCGGAGGCCGTTCGACTGCAGGCCTGGGAGGTCGCGGACGTCAAGTTGTCGCCGCAGAGGATCGTGGCGGTCGAGGGAGACGATGTTGAATCCTGACCCGGGCCGCCGTCTGCTCGAAGCGCTGCCGGCCGTCTACGCGATGTCCGATCGCGACGGAGAACTCGGCCGCCTGCTGGGCAGCTTCGAAGCGCTGCTGTTCAAGGCCGAAGAGGGCAGCCAGCTGCCCGGAATCGAGCAGAAGCTGCAGTCCATTCCCGAGCTGCTCGATCCGCTGGCGATGCCCGACCGCTTCGTCGGGTGGCTGGCGGCCTGGCTCGGCTTCACGCCGCACGCGCTGTTCGACGCGCCGGTGCTGCGGGGGATCATTCCTGAACTGGTTCACCTGCACGGATCGCGCGGCACGCGCCACCACCTCGAAAGGCTGCTGGCGCTTTGCTTCGGCAAGGCGGCGAGCTTCGCGATCGACGATCGGCCGTCGGCGGGCTTGCTCGTGGGGAGCGCCCGCATGGGCATCAGCAGCCGCCTGAGCCTGCCCGTGCCGTTCAGGTTCACGGTCAGGGCCAGCCTGCCCGGCGGTGGAATGCCGCGCGGCGAGTCGCTGGAAGGGCGGATCCGCGCGGTGATCGACTACGCCAAGCCCGCCCATACCCGCTACGAGCTGGCCTGGGCGGATCCGCCCGCGCCGCCGCCCGCTTGACACACGAAAGGCTCATCATGTCCGAGAGCAGGATTTCGCTGGGACGTCAACCGACCTATGTCGACAACCAGCTCCTCATGGCGACCGATTTCATCGAGGCGCAGGAGTTCATGCTGCATGCGCGGCACAGACAGAACCTCGGGTTGCATGGTTGGGGCGTGGCCAGAGGACTCGAGGTCTCGCGCCTGGGCGACGGCGTGCTGGGCGTGTCGAGCGGCTTCGCCATCGACGAGCAAGGCCGCGAGATCGAACTCGAGCACGACCACAGGATCGAGGTGCTCGGCCTGGACCAGGGGTCCCAGCTCGTGCTCACGCTCGCGATCGACAAGGTGCTGCACGCGCAGCAGGGTCCTTCGCCGCATGCCCACTTCGATCGATTCGCCGTCCTGCGCCTGCGGCCTGCGGGCGCCGAGGGCCAGCAACACGAGGTCGTACTCGCGCAGGTGCACCTGGACCACCAGGGTCACATTCGCGCCGAGGGCGGCGTGTCGATGCAGGGCCGACGCTCGCTCCACCTGCGACCCGGCTCTGTGACCGCGCGGGCGTTGGCGCCCGAGTTGAGGCGAGGATGGATCACCGTGGCCTTCCACCCATCGCGGCTGAACCCGCAAGACAAGAACAACCCGCCGCCGTTTCACGCCGGACCGACCCGGGCCTGGGCCTACGAGCACTATCCCGACAAGGATCATCCGAATGAGCGGGGCGCCGGCGGCTCGATGGCCTTCCAGCTGCCGCCGGGCATCCGGGAGCTGCACCGATTCAAGGTGGCAGGCGAACACAACCGCGGCACGATCACCGCCAGCTTCTTCAAGGGGGGCGTGGTCGAGGTGGAGCCCGAAGGCCGAGACAAGAAGGAGAAGGCGTGGAAGCACAGCAAGGAAAAGCTGTGCGAGATCGTGGTCGACAGGGCGGGCTCCTATTCGAAGGTCATGTACCCCCTGTCGGGAAAGCACGTCCTGTTCAATGCGTCGGGCGATGGAGACGACACGCTCGGCGTCGAGATCCGGGCGACGTCCTTTGCCAGCGTGTCGCTCGTCGGGGTCGAGGTGTCTTACTAGTTCCATCGTTCGCCATGGCCACCGTCAAGCCGTTCGCAAACTCGACCGAGCACTTGCTCGCCGAGCTTCAGCGCGTGGATCTGCTGATCCGCGCGCGCGTGGCGGTGCTGCGCCGCAGACAATCGCAGGATGAGCACTTCCGCGGGCTTTATGTCTCGGAGGAAGAGGTCGACGGCCTGCTGGAGCGGCCGCTCGGCCAACCGCGCTGGCTCGACGATGACGCGCGCTGGCTGAAAGACGTTCGCGGCAAGCTGGAGACGCTGCTTCAGTCCAACGAGCGCAGAGTCGAAGCCAGCCGTGCCGCGGGCAGCAGCCTCGCCCTCGATCGCATGCGGGCGTCCTTCGGACTCAGCGCGGTCGACGTCGACGCGCTGCTGGTCGCGCTGGCGGTGGACTTCGACCTGCGCTACGAGAAGCTCTACGCCTACCTGCAGGACGACGTGACCCGCAAGCGGCCCAGCGTGGAGCTGATTCTTCAGCTGCTGGGGGACACCGCGGCGGATCGCCTCGCGGCGCGTCCGCGCTTTCAGGCGGACGCCCCCCTTCTCGCGCATCGCCTCGTCCGGCTCGTCGACGAAGCGGCGCAGCCGCATCCACCGCTGCTGGCCCGTTATGTCAAGGTGGAGGATCGCATCGTGGACTGGCTGCTGAGAGACGCAGCGGCCAGCCAGGCCCTCGACGAAAGCATCGGCTCCTTTGCTCGCCTCGCGCAGGGCACGGGCGATGCCGGGGCACTCGGGATCGATGCACGTGCGCGGGAGGCCTGCGCCGGCGCGTGGGCGGTCACCAAGGGCATCGCAGGCGAGGCGCCGGTCCTGGTGTTGCGCGGATCCGCGTTGCACGAAGACAGTGCGCTCGCGATGGCGCAGGCGCTGGCGCAGGCGCAGCAGCGTTCGTTGATCGAGGTGGATGTGGCGCGCTTGATGCGCGCCGCCGCAGGCGCCGAATCTTTGAAGGCTTTGGCCGAACTCGTCGAACGTGAAGCGCGATTGCGCGACGCTGTCACGTGCTGGCATGGCTTCGATGGGATGTCCGGCGAGGATGTCGTGCAACGCCAGGAGGCCGTGGCCGCGATCGTCGATGCGTCGAGCGTGCCGGCCATCGTGCTGGCCCTCGGACCGGGCGACGCCGCCGCGGCGTACCCCCGCAGAGGTTGGGTGGCCTGCGAGGTGCCGGCGCCCGACACCGCGCAGCGACTGGCAGTCTGGCGCGCGGCGTTGCAGGGCTTGCCGCTCGCTCCGGAGGCCGACCTGGAAGCGCTGGCCGGGCGATTCCGTATCGCCTGCAGCAGCATCCCGGCGGCCGCGGTGGCCGCCGGCGGGATGGCTCGCCTGCGAGGCAGCGAAGCGGCCCCGATCACGCAGGAAGACCTGTTCGAAGCGTGCCGCCGGCAGGCCTGCCGCCGGCTGGGGGAACTCGCGCAGAAGATGGCCACGCCGCACCGCTGGGGCGATCTCGTGCTGCCGGCCGAGTGCCTCGCACAGCTGACGGAGCTGTGCGATCAGGTGAAACATCGGGAGAAGGTGATCGGGACCTGGGGCTTCGGCTCCCGGATGTCCTTGGGCAAGGGGGTCGCAGCGCTTTTCGCGGGGCCCTCGGGCACGGGCAAGACGATGGCCGCCGGCGTGGTTGCCAGAGCGCTGGGCTACGACCTCTATCGCATCGACCTCTCCACGGTGATCAGCAAGTACATCGGCGACACGGAGAAGAATCTCGCGCGGATCTTCGACGAAGCGGAGCAGGCCGACGTGATCCTGTTCTTCGACGAGGCCGATGCACTGTTCGGCAAGCGCGGCGAGGTTCGCGACTCGCACGACCGCTACGCCAACATCGAGGTGGGCTTCCTGCTGCAGCGCATGGAAGCCTTCGAGGGCATCGCGATTCTGGCCACCAACCTGAAGCGCAACATGGACGACGCCTTCATCCGGCGGCTTCACTTCGTGGTGGACTTTCCGGTGCCGGACGAAAGCCACCGGCTGGCCATCTGGGAGAGCATCTGGCCCGAAGGGCTGCCGCGTGGCGACGACGTCGATCTGCGTGCCCTGGCCCACCGCTTCGAGATCACGGGCGGCCTCATTCGCAATGCGGCCCTGGCGGCGGCCTTCCTGGCGGCGTCCGATGCGGGCCGGCCGGAGCCCGAACGTCGAATGAGCCAGGCGCATCTGCTGCATGCGGTTCGTCGCGAATACGAGAAGTCGGGGATGCTGATGAGCGGCGATGAATGGTCCGCAGTGGCCGAAGCAGGCCGCTGAAAACGGGGAGCGAGTCATGGTTCAGCGCGACACCATCGACAAGGCCTGCTGGCAGGCCATTCCCGCAACGCGGTCCGCCCACGCGCCGGACCGCCGCTGGGCCTGGCGCACCGCCGACGCAGCGCCCGTCGGCGGCATCACTTGCCGGCTCGGCGACGGCGCCTGCGCCGGGGCGCACGCGCAGGCCGTCCATCGGGCGGCCGTGGCGCCGGACGCCTCCGTCAGACGCTCGCTGCTCAAGCTGCAGAGAGACTTCGGCAACCAGTACGTGGGCCAGGTGCTGCGCGCCGGCTCCGGGCCTTCCGGCGAAGAGGCTCACCTCGATCGCATCGAGCGCGGCATCGGCGAGTCGCGCGGCGCCGGCCAGCCGATGGACAGCGGCACGCGCAGCCGCATGGAGCGCGCCTTGGGTGCCGACTTCTCTGCCGTTCGCATCCACACCGATGCGCGCGCGGATGGCCTCGCGCGGGGCATCAGCGCGCGGGCTTTCGCGACCGGCAACGACCTGTTCTTCCGCCAGGGCGAGTACGACCCGGGGAAGTCGTCGGGCCGCGAACTGCTGGCTCACGAGTTGACCCACGTCGTGCAGCAGAACGGCACCGGACTGCAGCTGCGCATGACGGTGAGCCATCCCGACGATCCGCACGAGCAGGAAGCCGAACGCGTCGCGCGCGCCGTGGTGGAAGCGGAGCGTGCTGCCACGCCGGACGAGGACGACAAGGCCAGGCAGGCCCACTCCTCCCCACGCCACGACGAGCCGCCCGGGCGGAACGAAGAGCACAAGCGCGAAGGCGCGCACGACGGCGCCGGGGCCGTGGGATGACGCATCACGCCACGATCCATCGCGAGGCGGGGCCGGCACGGCCCGTCGCCGCGGGCCCGATGCCGGCGCGACGCTCACCTGCGCCGGACGCGCGGGCGATGTCGCCCTCGATGCGCGGCGCCACCGCGCAGACGCGCGCGGCGTACTTGCTGGATCTGCAGCGCACGCACGGCAACCAGACGGCGCAGCGGCTGCTCCGCGCAGAGAGTCCGGCCTTGATGCGCGCGCCCAGCGCTCCCGGCGCGCCCACCGCGGCGCCGCTTGCTGCCAGCGCGCCCACCACCGCAGCCGTCACCGCGCCCGTCACCGCGCCCGTCACCGCGCCGCAAGCCGCCAGCGGCAGTGCAGGTGCCCATTCCCTGGGGCAACTGCTCGACACCGCCGCGTGGGGCGTGGTCAACCAGTTCGCGCCCTCCTTGGCGCCCATCCTGCGGCGCGGACCTGCGGGCTTGCTCGACTGGCTGGGAGCGCGCGCGGCGCATGCGGCCAGCGGCATCGTCGACCGCTTCCTGGCGCCCGCGAGAGGCCTCGCCGGTATCGGTGCAGAGCTCGCTGCCGAGTTCGCTCCCATGGCTGCCCGGCTCCAGGAGGCGGCCGTCCAGGTGGCCTCGGGCGACTGCGGCCCGGTGAGCCGGGCCGCGCAGCGCATTCAAGAGACCGCCGAGCGCCTGCTGACGCCGATCGTCGAGCGCGTGCAGCCCGTGCTGGCGACCGTGCAGGCGGCGCTCGGGAAGGCCTGGGACACGCTGGGTGCGCCGGTGGTGTCGTGGGTCCAGTCCTATGCGGCGGATCGATGGAACGAGTTGACGCAGCTGGCCGGCTGGATCTGGTCGCTGTCGCAACCGCTGCGCGCTCTTGGCGAAGATGCATGGAACTGGCTGAAGAACCTGATCGGCATCGGTGACGGGCCGCAAGGCGAGAACGGCATCCTGCAGTGGGTGCAGGGGCGCCTGGAGGCCGCGTGGGTGTCGGCGCGGGCCTTGCTCGAGCCCATCGGTGCGCAGCTGGGTGTGGTGCGCAGTGGCCTCGGCCGTGCGATGCAGGCCGTGGTCGGACCGGTCATGGCCGCTGCCCGCCAGGCACCGGCGCTGGCCAGTGGACTCGGGCGATTCGCGTCCGACCTCGCGCAAGGCGGACCGCTCGTGCGGGCCCACGCGCACATCGGCCACACGCTGGTGCCGATGCTCACGAACGCGCTCCAGCACATGGGCGGGGCGGCTGGCCAGGCTGCGGCTGCGGTCTCCGGTTCGCTCGGGGGGGTGGCCACGGGCCTCGATGCCGCCGCAGGCGCCATGGGCCGCTCGGCATTGCGCTTTGCCGCGCCGGTGGTGCAGGGGCTGTCCGGGCAGGCCCTTGCCCTGGCAGCCTGGGCGAGCGCGCAGCTGAATGGCGCCGTCAACGCCTTCATCGGCGCCGGCGGACAGCTGCAGCGCTTCATGCAGTCGGTGGGCCAGTTCTTGCGCCGGCTGCAGGGAGTGGTTGCCGACGTGCGTACGCTGCCCGGCGTGCTGCTGGAATCGGCATGGCATGCCTTGCCGGCATGCATTCGAGATTCGGTGGTGGACTTCGTGGTCCCGCTGTTGTTGCGGCAGATCGAGATCTTCGAATCGCTGGTGAGCGACGGCGCCGCCTGGCAGAGAACGCGCGCCCAGGTCATGCGCATCGTGCGCTCGATCTTCACCGACGGAGATCTCGTCGGAGCGGCCAAGGCGACCTTCGAACTCGTGCTGCGCGCCTTCAACGTGCCGCCGGAGTTGCTGGCCACCTTGTTCGGCAAGGCCATGGCGGCCTGGGACATCGTCTCGCGCAATCCGCTGGAATTCATCAAGAACACAGTGCGCTCCATCGGCCAGGGCTTTCGCTTGATGGCGGCGCATTTCGGCACGCACCTGAGAAACGGGATCGAAGGATGGCTGTTCGGCGAGCTCGGCGAGCGAGGCATCCAGGCGCCGGAAAGCTGGACCTCGCCGAGGGACTTGTTCGGCTTCGCGGTCGATGTGATGGGCCTGACCACCGCGCACGTGATCGAGCTGGCGCGACAGCGCTTCCCGGCGGCGGTGGATGCCCTCACCAGGTGGACCAGCCGCTTTCGGCGCGCCTGGGACTGGATCAACGATGCCATCGACACCTCGCGGTCGCCGGCGGAGAACGCCGCCGGCCTGGTGGCGCGGGCGCGGGATTTCGGCAGCTCGATACTCACGGGCGTCAGCGAGTGGGTCGCCGGCCGCGTCATGACCGAGCTGGCCGAGATGGGCGCGGCGGCCGCGGCCAGCGGCGGGCTATCCGAAGTGCTCGACGTGGCGCGCCGCGTCTACCGCGCCATGCTGACCGCGCGCCGCTGGGCGGCCCGGATCATCGACATGGCCGGGCGGGTCCTCGATCGCGTGACCGAAGTCGCCTCCGGCAATGTGGCCCAGGCCGGCGCCGCATTCGAGCAAGTGATGGGCCGCGGCATGCCGGTGGTGATCGGGTTCCTGGCCGATCAGGTCGGGCTCGGCGGCATCGGCACGGCCTTGCGCGACATCGTGGACCGCCTGCGCACGCGGGTCGACGAAGGGATCCTGTGGCTGCTGGACCGCGTGAGCGCGGGGCTGTCGGCGATCGGCGGTGCGGTGAGCGCCGGCGTGCGGGCGGTGGTGAACTGGTGGTCCCATCGCCAGCGCTTCAACGACGCTTCCGGCCAGCCGCACCAGCTGTTCTTCCGAGGTGGGGAAACGTCGGCGGTGCTGACCGTGGCCTCGGTCGAGATGCCGGTCATCGAGTTCCTCGGCAAGGCCGAACTGCGGCGGGTGATCGGCGAGGCTGCCAACGGGCCGCATCTCGAGGCGAGCCGCGTCCAGGCGCTGCAGACGGCAACCGAGATCGTCGGTCTGGTCGACAGGCTGCATCACCCCGACAACCCCCGGCAACAAGCAGACGTTCTGGCGATGAACAACTTGTTCATCGACCTGCGCAACCAGATCCAGCCGTTGATCGACCTCATCTACGCACGGCGCTCGCTGGCGAACTGGATCAGGCTGCTCGACAACGGACAGCTGGCCGAAGTCACCGCGCGCGTGCAGGAGGACGTGAGGGGGTTGCCGATGTGGATGATCCAGTACCGGGTGGACAGGCCGAGGTCGCGGCGCGTTTCGCCGACGGGCAAGATCTGGGAAGCCTCTCCGAGGATCGAGCCGGCGCAGCCCGATGCCCGCGAGACCTTCCTGGGTGAGGTTCCGCCCGCGAACACGGCCATGGGCAGGCTTCTGCGGCAACGGGTCCTGCAGCGCATGATCCGGCAGGGCAAGGTGTTCTCGTCAGCGGACGCGCCGCTTGGGCCGGGCGAGTCGGCCGATGCCGCGAGCGCGCGGATCCTGTACGAGGGCAGCCGATACCCGCTTGCCGAATGCGACGTCGGGCACACCGTCGACGCGGTTCACTGGTGGAATGCCAATGGCGTGTTCTACGGTCTGAGGGCGCCCGAGATCGAGGCCTTCATGAACAACCCGGACAACTACGAGATGGAGCCCGCCGGACCCAACCGCGAGAAGGGGCGGCAACTCGCAGCGCAGGGCATCCGGTACGACATGCCGCTGGTGCGGCGGTGAGGCCCGCGGAAGACTCGGCTACTTCGGACGCGCGTCGGGCGGCTTGACCACAGGGGGATCCTGGCTTGCCGCCGTGCGCGGCGGTACGGCGGACCGGGCGGCGTGGGCTTTGGCAGCAGCTGCCGCCGCCGACGCGGCTTCCGCCTGCGCCTGGCTCGCGGCCGCCTGCGCGGCGGCCAACTGATCCTGCAGCGCCTTGATGCGCTCATGCTCCTTGGCCTCGGCCACGGGGTCGACCACCAACACCTGCTGACGCAGCGGGCCGCCGTTGCAGGCCGAGGCGATCAGCACGCCCCTCTGGCTCAGTTCGCCGTGGACCGACACGGTGTACGTCCCGGCGGCGTTGAAGACCTTCTGGCGCGAGAAGGAGAGTTGTTCGACGCGGAGCACTTTGGAATCTCCCTCGCCGAAATTCAAGCGCACGCCGCACCAGTTGCGACTTGGGTCATCGGCCCGCAGGTCGATCTGAATCGTCACCTCCTGCCCGATCGATGCGCGCTCGGGCGTGACGGTGATCTTGGTCAGGGTCTGTGCCCAGGCCGCCGGCGGAAGCAAGAGCAGAAGGCCGATGCATGCGATACGCGGATTCATGGGGACCTCGCCGGAACGTTTGACAAGGCATCGCCGAGCGCGTTGACGACCGCCCGGAATTGGGGATCCACGTCCGGCGATGCCTTCAGGTGCTGGATGAGTGCGCCGCGGTTGGCCGAGAAGTAGACGCCGAGCCGGGCGGCCTGGCCGGCTTGGGCCGTTTCGCCGGATGCGGCCAGGGCTTCACCCAAGGTGGCCCAGGTGCCGCCGGCATCGGCGGCCAGCGACAGCGCGCGCCAGAGGTGCTGCCGGGCTTGCTTCTTCTTGTCGAGGCGCAGGCAGGCGTATCCGAGCGCGGCCCAGGCCTGGTCGTCGTTCGGATGCTTGTCGACGGCCTGCAGGAGCAGGCGCTCGGCGCGTTCGTAAGCCCGCTGCGCGATGGCCTTGTCCGCCTGGCCGACATACACGGAGGCAGAGGTGTTCGGCGCCCCTTCTGGGTCGGCAAGGCGGCGGATCTTCGCGGGCGTGGCGCTCACATCCGTCCAGCGGTCCCTGCCGGCGGCCAGCAGCATGCCTTCCAGCAACTGACGGCTTTGCGAGGCCAGGGCTTCGGGCGAACGCGGCGGAACCGCGGGTGGTGCCGATGGGGCTGGCGGGGCTGGTCTGGCTGGTGGGACGGATGGGACAAGTTCCGGGGAGGGCCTCGTCCTGCCGCTGTCAGTCTGCTGGTCCCAGTTCAGCAGGGCCACCGCCGCCACGACCGCGACGACGGCGGCCCCGCCCGCGGCAAGTCTCGGCATCAGCGCGGGCGACCAGTTCGATGTCGCCGGCCGGTCCGACGACGCGGCCGGCGCTTCCTTCGCTCGCGTCGCTGGCTGCGCGCCGGCCTGTTTGGAAGGGCCCGCTTCCTGTCGCAGCAGGGCCGACTTGAACTGCCGGACAGAGCGGTACCGGTCCTTGTAGGAGGGCGTCAGGGCGTCCTCGATCGCGCGGCGCACTGGATCGGGAATGGGACGTTCGCCCCAGTCGATGCGCGGGTCATGCATGCGCAGCAAGGCGCTGCGCAGCTTCAGGCCGGTGAGCATCCTGTGCAGCGTCGCGGCAACGCCGTAGACGTCCGTCCAGGGGCCGATCTCGCCGAGGTCCCGGTCCTCCTGCTCGGGGGCCGAATAGCCGCCCGCGTAATGCCCGTCGATGGTCCTTTCGCTGTCGACGTCGAGCTGCTTGGCGCCGCCGAAGTCCAGCAGAAGGACACGGCCATCGGACGCGAGGTAGATGTTGTCCGGCTTCAGGTCGCGATGCACGACGTTCTGCTCGTGCAGGGCCTCCACCGCCACGAGCACCGCAGTGATCAGCTGCAGCGCCTGCGGCACCGCCATCGGCCCGTCGGCGCGGATCTTCTCGAGCAGGGTCGAACCATCGAGATATTCCATCGCCAGATAGGCCGTGCGGTTGGCATGCAGCACGTCGTAGACATGCACGATGTCGCGCCGGTCGAAGCGTGCCAGCACCTCGCCTTCCTGGAAGAAGCGGTCCATTCCGCGCTCGAACGGCGCCTGGTTTGCGGCCTCTTCGCAGACCAGCGAAACTTCATCGGAAGCCCGCTCCATCAGGCCTTCGGGGAAGTACTCCTTCAACGCCACGCGGCGGTGCAGGCGCTCGTGGTAGGCGAGGTAGGTGATGCCGAAGCCGCCGGAGCCCAGCACGCGTCCGACGACGTAGGTGTTGTTCACCACGCTCCACAAGGGCAGGGCCCGCTTGATTCGTCGCTTGTCGGGCAGCGACCAGCCGCATCGCCCGCAGATGTCGTCCAGGACGACGTACTGGAAGCACTCCTGGCAGCGGCCGAAGGTTCTGCCGCTCATGGCGTGATCCACTCCGGCTGGATGTCGAGTCGAACGCCGCCGTCATAGTGGGCGCCGAGCATGAACTCGCCTTCGCGTTTGGTGACCAGACTCACCTGGGCCCAGCCCTCGGGATCGTCGTCGTCCCCAGGCTGGCGCGCGAACGTGTGGTTCGTCGATCCCAGGTCGCGCAGCGTGAAGCTGCCGTCTTCTTCGATGGTGACGCTGACGTGCTGGCTCGACAGCGTCCGGCTGGCGATGGCCAGCGTGCTGGGCGGGGAACGGCGGCCGATCACCACGGATTGCATCGGGCCCAGGGTCAAGGTCCGAGGCGTCTCGCCCGCGAGGTAGAGGGTCAGGCGAATCCCCTGCCGCCCGGGCGGCGGCCGGTTGACATTGACGTGCTGCTTCCAGAGCAGGAAGCCTCCGACGTTGAGCACCACGAGCGTCAGCAGCGGGCCGACAAGTTCGCTGCCTTGCGGCGTGATCATGAAAACCAGCGCCAATGCCGCGGGGAGGAGGGCTGCGGGGTGAGGCGACCTTTTCCGTGTCGCAGACTGCGGAGTCAACGGCGCCGGCTGAGCCGGCGGTGAAGACGCAGGCGGGGGCGGCGCAGGCAGTGGGGGCGGAGGCGGGGGCGCCTGGACTCTTGGAGGGATCATGCGCCGCGCTTCGGCGACGGATCCTGGGCGATCGCTCGGATCCAGTGACAGGCCGGCATCGATGAAAGCGGCGAAGCTGGGATGCAGGCCGGCGACCCGCGATGCGATCGGGCGGTATGGATCTTCATCGGCATTCACGCGGTCCGGGGATACGGGCGGCGCCTGCCCCACGAGGCAGTGATGCAGCGTGGCGCAAAGCAGAAAGATGTCGGTGGCGTCCGTGAGGTAGCGGGTGTCTTCGTCGAACAACTCCGGCGGCGCGTGGCGCTTGGAATAGGACTTGGGGCGGTCGCCGCGCTTGCGCCGGGCCGCCCCGAAGTCGATCAGGATGGCCTTGGGCCGCTGCGTCGTGAGCAGGACGTTGGTTGGCTTGATGTCGCAGTGCACGTAGCCGGCCTTGTGCACCACGTCGAGCGCATCCAGCAGGTCGTGCGCGACCATGAGCATGACATCCTGGTCGAGCTTGCCGCCGTTGGCCTCGCGCCGGGCACGCAAGTCACCGCCCTCGACATACGGCATCACGTAGTAGTGGGTTCCGTTCTGCTCGAATTCGTCTGTGACGAAGACGATGTTCCGGTGCCTGAGCTTTCCCAGCAGTTGAACCTCCTTGCGGAAGTCCTCCAGCAGCGCTTCGAAGTCGTCTCGAAACCCCGAAGCGACCCGCAACCGGCTCGCGCCCGCCAGGCGTGTGACCTCGTCATTCTCGGGACCGTGGAATTCCTTGATCACGACGACCGATGGGCGCTTGTGGTCGTAGGCCTTGTAGGCGACGCCGAACCCGCCCGGCTTGCCGAGGATGCATCCCACCTCGTAGCGACCATCGTGCAGGGCATAGTGGTAGGGCAGGCAAAGGCGTTTCGGCGGCGACCGCGACTCGTCGAAGGTGCAGTGAGCGCAGGCGACGCCGTCGCCTTTGTCTTCGAAGCAGTTCGGGCAGAGCATGGTCAACGCGGCGGCTGCGGAGGAGGAGCGCTCGCGCCTTCGGGTGCGGAAGCGTGAGCGGGGGCAGACGCCGGTGCGGACCCCGGCTGCGCAGCTGCGGCAACGGAGGTTGCCGGCACTGTCAGTGCAGGGATCGGCGGCACGGTTGTGCTGGCCGATGCCGGCGGCATGGAAGCGCCGCCCGATGCGCCCGGGGCCGCTTCGGCGGCTACCCGCGTCGTGGTGTTACTGGCTGCGTCCGGGACCCTTTCGACTTTTTTTTTCAGGTCCTCCCTGACTTGCGCGGCATCCTTGGCCAACGCGGCGAAATGCTTGCCGGCGATCCTGCCGATCGGGGTCGACGCATTGGTCTGCTCCAGCGCTTTGATCCTGACGCTCTCTGCCATGGGTGCGCCTGCAGCGCCCTTGGCGCGCGCGTTGTTCAGCTGGGTCTTCAACGCGGCGTGGTCCTCGAGCGCTTGCACGGCGAGCGCAAGCCTTTCACCCCCTTGGCCCTTCACCAGTCGCAGGTTGTCGATCACCGCCTTGGGGGTCGCGGCGTTGGTGTTCAGCTGTTCATGCCACTGCTCGATGAATCGGAGCGCCTGCTCGTCGGACTGCGCCGGATCGGCCAGTGCAGGTGGCGCAGGGGGCGCAGGCGGCGCAGGCGCACTTGCGGCCGGGCGGGTCTCGACGGGCTTGCCGGGCGCCGATGCCTGCGTGAGTGCTTCCGACGGTGCCGAGGCGTCGGTGGAGGAGTCTTGATGCATCCGCAGCCCCGCTCCGGCCACGAGAAGCGCCACGGTGGCAGCCGCCGCGCCGGTGGCGGTGCGCGACAAGATCGGTGCCGGACGACCGGACTTCTTCGGCGTGCTGCGATACAGGGCGAGTCCGGGGAAGACAGGCTTCTTCGGCACGTAGCGAACGACGATGGCAGTGCTGTTGTCCTGGTTCTGCTTGCCGGCATCGTTGATCAGGCGGTGCATCTCCCCGGCAATCTCCTCGGCGGTGGCCGATCCCCGATCGGCCATCCGGCACGCATCGGCGATCCCCTCGGCTTCTATCGTCCCGTAGACACCGTCGGTGCAGGCCACGACGATGTCGCCGCTTTGCAGATCCTGCGCGCCTTCGTCGGAGCGCCATTCGTCGGTTCCCATGAAGCTGGTGAGCGCCTGGGCCTTCGGATTCGACGAGCCATCCGCCTCCCAGTCGTTGACCGTGCCGCCGCGCCGGATCTCCTCCGCGATGGTGAAGTCTCGCGACAATTGCTTCACCTTGCCGTGGCGGTACAGATAGAGCCGCGAGTCGCCCGCCGAGCACCACATCAGGCGCGTCCCGTCGATCACGAAGGCGACGACCGTCGAGCCCATGTTTCGCAACGAGCCCGCCACCTCGGCCGCCTCGAGCACGGCTTCATGCGCCCGCTTGGCGGCTTCCGACAGCGCTTGCTGCACGCTGCGGCCGGCATCGACGCCCTGCCGGAAGGCTTGCGTCAGTGCATGCACACCCGTCTTGCTGGCCACGTCGCCATGCGCGAGCCCGCCCATCCCATCGGTCACGATGCCCAGCCAGGCGTCGCCTTTGGGCTTCGGCGGATCGGTGTAGAAGTAGTCCTCCTGGTGTTCGCGGCGCCCTCGGTCGGTGAATGGGTAGAAATCGATGGGGGAGTCGACGCTGGCCATGTCAGACGCGCCCGAAGAAGACGCGGACGTCCGTGCGGCCCATGCCGATGACATCGCGGTCGTGGACAGGCTCCGACCTCACGATGCGCACACCGTTGAGATAGGTGCCGTTCGAAGAGTTCAGGTCGCGCAGCATCAGCACGCCCTTGTCCAGGTAGAGCGAAGCGTGCCGCGCGGAGGCCTCGGCGTCGTCCTCCGACGAGACGTCCGCATCCTTCGATCGTCCGAGCACGATGCCGCTGGCGTCGACGCTGACGTGCTGGCGACCGACGTCCGAGATGTCCACGGTCAGCGACATGGCGGCGGCAGACGGCTTCTTCGGCGATTCGCGATTCCCGACCACGACCACCCGGTCTTCCTTCTGGCGCACCCCGGTCGTGAGGGTCCTGACGATGCGATCTCTCAGGACATACACCGTGGTCGCGGTGCCGCACAGCGCGGAGATGATCAGCAGCCAGTTCCACGCCGGGACGATCTTGATCTGGATGACGAGCTTTTCGAACCAGCTCTTCGAGGGGGGCGGATCCACGATCGGCGGCGGCGGTACGGGATCGCCGACGGCGAGCAGGCGCGTCCGGCGGACGCCGCTGAGCTTCGCGCCCAGGTTCGTCGACGAGACCTGCAGCTCGCGCAGGCCGCCGTCGCGCGCGCAAGGCTGGCCACACTCGATGGCGACCATCTCGGCTTTCAGGGCCTGCGACATCAGGCTCTTCAGGTCGTCGCGCAAGGCCACCGGGGTGCTGATCAGCAGGCTGCCGCCGCTGGCGCGGATCACGTCGCCGAAGCGGTCCAGCCCGCTCGCTCGCGTGGGTTCCTTCTTGACGACGGCGGCCGCGTAGATGGGAATGTCGCCGCTTTCCAGGCGAGCCCGCGTCTCTTCGTTGCCGATCGCCTTCTTGCTCTCGTCCATGCCGTCGGTGACGAGCAGCACGAAACGGCGCAGTGGCAGCTCGCGGTTGGTGGCAGCCATGTCCTGCGCGCGCTGCAGCCCTTCGTTGAGCGCAGTTTCCGGTTCGCCCGCCGTCAGCAGGCTCACCGCAGCGATCACGGCGCTTGCCGGACCGAACGGGACCTTGACGGCGGGGTTGGCCCCGATCGTGACCAACGCCACCTTGCTGTCGCGCGGCAGGCCCGTGAGCACGTTGGACACGACATCGCAAAGCAGCGGAAAGCTGACGCTTTGCATCGAGCCGGAGACATCCATGGCCACCACCACGGCGACCGGCGCATCCGGCTGCCATGCGCCTTCGTCCTTGGCGGGCAGCGGCACCTTGCCGAAAGCCGCCTTCATCTCGCGCAATGAAGTGCCGCCCGCGGCGGTAGGCGGAGCCCAGATCTCCTCCGTGCTGAGGAAGGCCAGCAACTGCGTTTCCTGATCCACGACCTGCGTGATTCGCAAGCCTTGTGCATGGACCGCGGGCAGGGCGGGGAGCAGAAGCGCCAGGGCGAAAAAGCGAATCAGCGTCATGGTGTGCCCGGCCTTGCCGTGATCAGGTGGTCAGGCCGTCCGAATCGTGCCGGCGACGCCTTGCCTCGTCATCGTCGTCGTCGTCGTCCGGCCCTGTGACGCGGGTCGCGCGGGGTGCCTTGGCATCCTTGGGATCCTGCGTCCACTGGAACCGATCGCCGCACAGGGGCACGAACATCAGCTTGGTGTGTCCGACCTCGACGATGTCGTACGGACTCAGCTGCTGCTTGTCCAGCACGACGTCATCGTTGACGTAGACGCCATCGCGCCCATCGCCGACGACGATGTGAAATGCGATCTTGCGGGCGTCGTAGAAGATGCTGGCGTGGTTCGTCCGCGAGATCGTTTCGTCTCCGCGAATGCAGATGTCGGAGCCGGTGTCGCGTCCGATCGTGTTCCGGCCGGACAGCACCCGAAAGTCCCGGCCCTGGTTCGCGCCTTCCCAGCACACGAGCCAGCCACAGACGGGATCGATGCCGGTCTTGCGGCGCCATACCGGGGAGGTGCGGCCGTCATCGTCCTTGGGCGTGTCGTCCTTGGGGGCGCGCGATTCCGGACGGCGGGCAGGGATGGTGCGCTCGCTGAGGTCGGCGGCGTCATCGTTCGCGCGATCGCCTCCGGATCGGTTCCTGGGAGTGTTCTGCAACATCATCTCCTTGCAATGCGGGCAACCGTCTACGTGCGCGGATTTGGCGTAGTAATGTCCTTCCGGGCACCGGGACATCTTTTCCATCGGGTCCTGCCAATCAAAGTCCTTCGAACGACGACGGGTACGGCGCCATCGGCAGCAAGGCCGCAGTGCTGCGCCCGTATGCCAAGTCATGTTAGGTAGTGGCAGTGGGCCTTTCAAGGCGCCGCGTGCCGGCTTGTCATCAAACGAAGGGATGGAGCGGCACCTGCTGTCCGTGGTGCCCAGCGGCAGCAGTGTCTTGGTG
This sequence comes from Ideonella flava, assembly GCF_051857595.1. NCBI lineage: Bacteria > Pseudomonadati > Pseudomonadota > Betaproteobacteria > Burkholderiales > Sphaerotilaceae > Ideonella > Ideonella flava. The sequence continues at coordinate 143,795 of NZ_JBPZHD010000009.1, read as the reverse complement.
ACGTACCGACGCGGTCGCACCAGTACTTGGTCACCAAGCCCGTCGTGTTGGCATTGGTGATGCCCTTGGACTCGGTGCGCTTGCGGCCCGACTCGTCGTAGTCGAACTTGTCAGTGCGCTTGGTGTACTGCACTGCCCCCAGCGCCGTGAGTTCGGCAGTGACGCTGAACACGCGGTAGCTGTCGCTGGCGCCGTACTCGGTGGAGGTCTGCCTCCGGACGCCTTCCTGCCGAATCAACTTCCAGCAAGATCCCGCAGTCGTCGAACGTGCCCAGAACTCTTCACCACCTCAGTGCCGCCGTGCGCACCGGCGCATCCCACAAGGCGCTCAGTTCATCGTCGAGCAGCGTCACCGTCAGTGAGCCGCCAGCCATCTCCAGCGAGGTCGTGTAGTTGCCGACCAGCGATCGCGCGGGCGTGATGCCTTCGGCCTTCAGGCGCTTGGCCGCCAAGTGGTGCAACAGGTACAGCTCCATCAGCGGCGTGCCGCCGAAGCCGTTGACGTGCAGCAGGGCACGGCGGCCGGCTTCGGGCTTCAGATCGGCCAGGATCGCATCGAGCAGGGTGTTGACGATCTCATCGGCGCTGGCCATGGGTGCTCGGCGCCGGCCCGGTTCGCCGTGGATGCCGACGCCCATCTCGATCTCGTCCGGGCCGATGTCGAAGGTGGCGCGGCCGGCGGCCGGCACGGTGCAGCTGGTGAAGGCGACGCCCATGCTGGCGGTGGCGGCGTTGACCCGGTCGCCCAGAGCCTTGCATTCAGCCAGCGTGGCACCGGCCTCGGCCGCCGAGCCGACCATCTTTTCGACGATCAGCGTGCCCGCCACGCCGCGCCGGCCCGTGGTGTGGGTGGAGTTCTCGACCGCCACGTCGTCGTCGACCAGCACGGTGGCATGCTCGGTCTCGAGCATTTCGCCGGCCATCTCGAAGTTCATGCGGTCGCCGGCGTAGTTCTTGACGATGAACAGCGCGCCCGCGCCGGTGTCGGTGGCGGCCGCCGCGGCCAGCATCTGATCGGGCGTCGGCGAAGTGAAGACCTGGCCGGGGCAGGCGGCGTCCAGCATGCCCGGGCCGACGAAGCCGGCATGCAGCGGCTCATGGCCGGAGCCGCCGCCCGAGATCAACGCGACCTTGCCGCGTGCCGGCTGGGCGCGCATCACGAAGGTCGGCTCGAACTCGACCACCAGCAGGTCTGCGTGCGCTTCGACAAGCCCGGTGAGGGCCTCGCGCAGCATGGTGTCGACGTGGTTGACGAACTTCTTCATGGGGCGGTGCTCGTGATGCTCGTGGATTGGGGCCGCGGCTGCAGCAGCACGGCGCAGACGGCGGTGATGGCGACCTGGCAGGTCTTGGCGCCCGGGTCGATGTGGCCCAGCGCGCGTTCCCCGAGGAAGGCCGCACGGCCTTTGGTGGCCAGCATGTCGCGCGTGGCCAGCATGTGGGCGCGGGCGTCGTCCGTCAGGCGCTGGCACAGCGCGGGCAGCGGCGTGCCGGCCTGGGCCAGCGCCAGCCACTGGCGCGAGACAGGGATCAGCACGTCCAGCATGGTCTTCTCGCCGACATCGGCCTTGCCCCTTGCCTTGATGGCGTCCACGCCGGCGGCGAAGGCGCTGGCCCAATCCCGAAGGCCGGGCGTTTCGTTGCCGGCCAGCGCCTTGCTCATGGCGAGAAAGCAGCTCGAGATCAGGGGGCCCGACGCGCCGCCGATGGTGGACAGCAGCTTCATGCCGATCTTCTGGAAGGCGGCGGCCGGCAGCAGCGGCACCAGCTCGTCGCGCATCGCCACCAGCACCTCGGCGCCGCGGCGAACGTTGATGAAGTGGTCGCCATCGCCGATGGCGCGATCGAGCGATTCGATGTCGGCCTCGTTCACGATGATCGCGGCCTGCACGGCCTCCAGCGCATCGATGATTCGCAGGGTGCTGGTGTTCATGGGGGTGAGTCCTTCACAGGCGCTGGCCGGTGGCGTCGAAATAGAGGCAGCGCTCGGGCGGGAAATGAAAATGCGCCAGGCTGCCCGGCGAGAGTGGGTCGTCCAGCAGCAAGCGGGCCTGCACCTCGATGCCATCACGCTCGGCGACCAACTGGTGCTTGACCAGCGAGCACTCGATGACTTCGAAGCCCGCGCCGTCCGGCCCGAGCGCCACGTCCTCCGGCCGAATGGCGACGGTGGCCGTTCCCGCCGGGGCGTGGCCGGCGAACCACTGTGCCGGCAGCAGGTTGATCGCCGGCGAGCCCAGCCGCTGCGCCACGGGCAGCGAGCGCGGGTCGGTGTAGACCTCGGCCGGCGTGCCGATCTGCTGCAAGCGTCCGCCATCGAGGATGCCGATGCGGTCGGCCATGGTCGTGGCCTCGACGTGGTCGTGCGTGACGTAGACGACCGTGGCCCCCAGGCGCTGCTGCAGGCGGCGCAGCTCGACTCGCAACTCCTCGCGCAGCTTGGCGTCGAGCGAAGACAGCGGCTCGTCCATCAGGAAGACCTGCGGCCGGCGCACCAGCGCTCGCCCGATCGCCACGCGCTGCATCTCGCCGCCCGACAAGGCCGTGGCCTTGCGCGCCAGCTTGCTCTCGATGTGCAGAAGCTCGGCCACTTCGCCGACCCGCAGGCGGATCTCGGCTTCCGGCATGCGCCGCAGCGGCGAGCGCAAGGGGAAGGCGAGATTGTCGAAGACCGTGAGGTGCGGGTAGAGCGAATACTGCTGGAAGACGAAAGCGCAGTCGCGCCCGGCGGGCAGCAAGTCGGTCACGTCTTCGCCGTTCATGCGCAGCCGCCCGCTGTCCGGCTTCTCTAACCCCGCGATCAGGCGCAGCGTGGTGGTCTTGCCAGCACCGCTCGGCCCGAGCAGGACCAGGAACTCGCCATCGGCCACCTGCAACGACAGGCCGTCGACGGCGTGGACATGCCCGAAGCGCTTGCCCACGCCAGCGAGCTCAATGCTGGCCATGACGTGCCCCTCCTTCGTGGTGGCTGCGGCTGCTGGCACTGGGCAGCAGCCGCTCGGTGACCGCATCGAACAGCACCAGTCGCTCGGTGTCGAAATGCAGCCCGACCGCATCGCCCGTCGCCGGGCGGCGACTCTTGTCGATCACCGCCTTCAGCGTGCCGGCGGCCGTGGCCACCTCGGCCACCCAGTGAGAGCCGAAGTACTCCACATGGCCCAGCACACCGGCCAGCCCATGGCCATCGGCGCCGAGCCGGATGTGCTCGGGGCGCACGCCCAGCACCGCGCCGGCCGCGCCGGCTTGCGTCGTGGGCACTGGCAGGCGCGCCCCGCCGCGCAGGCTGATGGCGCCATCGCCGCAGGCCACGGCGCCGTCGACGGGCAGAAAGTTCATCGCCGGCCGACCGATGAAGCTGGCCACGAAGCGGCAGCTGGGAAAGTGATAGACCGTCGACGGGTCGGCCGCCTGCAGCACCTCGCCGCGGTCCATGACGACGATGTGGTCGGCCAGCGCCATCGCCTCGTTCTGATCGTGCGTGACGAAGACGGTGGTGGTGCGCAGCCGCTCGTGCAGGCGGCGCAACTCCACGCACATCAGCTCGCGGAACTCGGCGTCCAGCGTGCCCAAGGGCTCGTCCATCAAGAACGCCTGCGGCTTGCGCACGATCGCCCGGCCGAGCGCCACGCGCTGGCGGTCGCCGCCCGAGAGACCGCCGACGCGCTTGTCCAGCAAGTGCTCGATGCGCAGAATGGCGGCCGCCTCCTTCACACGCTGGTCGATCTCGGCGCGCTTCAGGCCCTCATTGCGCAGCGGAAACTCGAGGTTGCCGCGCACGCCCAGGTGCGGATAGAGCGCGAAGAGCTGGAACACCATCGCGATGTCGCGTTCTCGCGGGCGGGCCCAGGTCACGTCCTGACCGCCCAGGTGGATGGCGCCGCTGCTGGGGGTGTCCAGCCCGGCCAGCATGCGCAGCGTGGTGGTCTTGCCGCAGCCGGATGGGCCGAGCAGGACGACGAAGTCACCATCGCTCAGCGTGAGGGTGGAATCGCGCACGGCGACGAAATCGCCGAAGCGCTTGTGCAGGTTCTGCAGGCGGATCTCAGCCATGGTGTCTGACCTGGCTTGCCTGCGGCAGCTTGCCCGCCACCGTGTAGCCCGCCACGCCGGCGAGCAGCACCCCGAACGAATGGCCGTAGAGCCACAGCGACCAGGGCTGCATCAGCATCGCCAGGCCGAGGCCAATCATCACGATGCTCGCGGGTTCGGCGATTCGCCGGACGCTGGTGAGGTTCATTTCCGGATGGCTCCGAAGGTGATGCCCCGCAGCAGGTGCTTGCGCAGCAGCACGGTGAACACGAGCACGGGCAGCACGAACAAGGTGGTGCCGGCCGCCATCGCCGGCCAGTCCAGACCGCCCTCGCCGATGATGGTGGGAATGAACGGTGGCGAGGTCTGCGCCGAGCCGCTCGTGAGCAGCAGGGCGAAGGCGTATTCGTTCCACGCGAAGATCAGGCAGAAGATCGCGGTGGTGGCGATGCCCGTGGCGGCCTGCGGCAGCACCACCTTCACGAACGCCTGGAAGCGCGTGTAGCCGTCCACCATCGCGGCCTCCTCGTATTCGCGCGGAATCTCGTCCATGAAGCCCTTGAGCAGCCACACCGCGAGCGACAGGTTGACCACGGTGTAGAGCAGGATGAGGCCGAGGTGGGTGTCGGACAGGCCGACCGCGCGGTACATCAGGTAGACGGGGATGGCCACCGCGATCGGCGGCATCATCCGCGTCGAGAGGATGAAGAACATCCAATCGTCCTTGCCCGGCACCCGAAAGCGCGAGAAGGCATAGGCCGCGAGCGTGCCCAGGGCCACCGACAGCAGCGTGGAGCCGAAGCCCACGAGCACCGAGTTGAGGTAGCGGTCGCCGAAGCGCGATGGGCCGGCGAGGATCATCTGCTGCTCGCGCACCGTGCGCTCCACCCAGTCGGCGGCTGGCGGCAGCGCGGCGAGATCCTCGGCACTGATCCGTGAGCGGGTGGTGAACAGGTTCACGTAGCCGACCAGCGAGGGCTCGGCCGCCAGCTTGGGCGGGTAGGCGATGGAATCCTGCGGCGTGCGAAAGCTGGTGAGAACGATCCACACCAGCGGGATCAGCGACAGCACCGCGTAGGCGACGACGATGATGCCCGCGGCCCACTGGGCGCGGCGCGTGGGCTCCAGCGGCCCGGGGCGGTCGATGGTGGCGCTCATTGGAGACCCTCGCCCGACGAGTACGTCGGCCGATCCCCCGAGGGGATGCGGGCCGGCTTGGGAGCGGCCCTGCGCTCGGCCCGGCGCAATGTCAGCCCCTCGCCCGACGAGTACGTCGGCCGATCCCCCGAGGGGATGCGGGCCGGCTTGGGAGCGGCCCGGCGCTCGGCCCGGGGGGTTGACCCAGGATGTCTCATCGCTGCTTCACCCGGTCGAGGTAGCGCACGGTGACGAGCGACAGCCCGTAGATGGCGACGAACAGGATGATGGCCAGCGCCGAGGCGTAGCCGGTGCGCCACTTCTCGAAGGCTTCACGCTTGAGGTGGATCGAGGCGAGCTCGGTCACGGAGCCGGGGCCGCCGTTGGTGAGCTGGTCCACCAGGTCGAACATCTTGAAGTTCTCGATCAGGCGGAACAGCAGCGCCAGCACGATGAAGGGCATCACCATCGGCAGCGTGATGCGCCAGAACTTGGTCCACTCGCTGGCGCGATCGATCTCCGCGGCCTCGTAGAGGTAGGGCGGGATGGAGCGCAGCCCGGCCAGCAGCAGCAGCATCACGTAGGGCGTCCACATCCAGGTGTCGACCAGCACGATGGCCCAGGGCGAGAGCCGGGTGTCGCCCAGCATCGTGAAGCCGGAGGGGCCGCCGAGGAAGCCGACGAGGTGGTTGAAGATGCCGTACTGCGGCTCGAAGAAATACTTCCAGAAGGTGCCGACGACGGCAGGCGCCAGCATCATCGGCAGCAGGATCACGGTCGAGAAGAAGCTGTGGCCCTTGAAGCGCTTGTTCAGCAGCAAGGCCAGGCCGAAGCCCAGCAGCAGCTCCAGCGTGATCGACCAGAGCAGGAAGTGGGCGGTGGCCTGCATGTTGGCCCACACGTCCTCGTCTGCCAGCACGCGGGCGTAGTTGCTGGCCCCGACCCACACCAACTCGGCGTTGGGGCGGTTCGCGCGGTAGTTGGTGAACGACAGCGCGATGGTCCACAACAGCGGAAAGATGTTGAAGGCCAGCAGCAGCAGCAGGGTCGGACCGACGAACAACCAGGCGAGCGTGCGGTCGCTCAGGCCGCGCGGCACACGGCGGGTGGCGTGTCGTTGCGGCACGGCGGGGGCCATGTGGCCGGCGGCGGGTGCCGCGCGGCCACCGATTTCGAGGGTGCTCATCGGGGATGGGGTGCTCACGCGCGGCACGCTCAGTTCTTCAGCTTGCCGTCCTCGACAAAGACCTCGGTCCAGTCCTTGACCAGGCCGTCGAGCGCTTCCTGCGGGGTGCCCTTGCCGGCGACCACGTAGTCATGGCTGCGCTTCTGCATGGCGAGCAGCAACTGGGCGTAGTCGGGCTCGGCCCAGAAGTCCTTGACGATCTTCATCGAGTCGAGGAACACCTTGGCGTACGAGGTGCTCTGGTCGAAGCCCGGGGCTTCCAGCACCGAACGCAGGCAGGTGAAGCCGCCCGAATCCCACCACTTCTTCTGCACGGCGGGCTGGGCGAACCACTTCATGTATTCGAGCGCGAGGTCCTTCTTGTCGGAGTACTTCACGACGGAGATGCCCTGGCCGCCGAGCTGGGCGAACTGGCGGTCGCCCTTGGGGATGGCGAAGAAGCCGGTCTTCTCGCCGCCGACGTTCGGGTCCTTCGAGATGCCGGGGAAGAAGGCGATGAAGTTCATCTGCATCGCCACCTGGCCGCTCTTGTAGGCGTCCAGGTCTTCGGTCATGTAGGCGTTGGCATGGCCGGGAGGGGTGCAGCAGTCGAACAGGTCCTTGTAGAGAGCCAGGCCCTTGGCGGCGCCGGCGCTGTTGACGAAGCCTTTCATGTCGTACGGCTTCTTCGGGTTGCTGTATTCGAAGCCGTAGGCATAGAGCGTGTTGGTGACGCCCATCGTGATGCCCTCGGAGCCCCGCTCGGTGTAGAGCGCCGCGCCGTAGACCTTCTTGCCGTCGACCTGGCGGCCCTGGAAGAACTGGGCGACCTGCTTGAATTCGTCCCAGGTTTTCGGGGCCTCGAGCGCGTGGCCGGTCTTCTGCTTGAACTCGGCCTGCAGGTCGGGCTTGGCGAACCAGTCCTTGCGGTAGGTGAACGCGACCGCGTCGCCCATCGCGGGCAGGGCCCAATAGTTCGGCGTGCCCTTGGGCCACTCGGAGTAGCCCGTCACCGTGGCCGGCATGAAGTCGGCCATCTTGATCGCGTTCTTGTCGAAGAACTCGTTGAGCTTGACGTAGTGGCCTTCGGTGGCGGCCGAGCCTATCCACTGGCTGTCGCCGATCAGCAGGTCGCACAGCTTGCCCTTGGAGTTCAGCTCGTTGAGCATGCGCTGGGCGAAGTTGGGCCAGGGCACGAACTCGTACTTCATCTGCACGCCGGTCTTGGCGGTGAAGTCTTTCGACAGCTCGACCAGGGCATTGGCCGGGTCCCAGGCGGCCCAGCACAGCGTGAGTTGCTTGGCCTGGGCCTGGGCGGCGCCGGGCAGGGCGAGGCCGGCCGTTAGCAGCGCGGCAGTGAGCGCGGAGGGCTTGGTGGTGAGCTTCATTCCGGTCGTCTCCTGGTGCAGTCGAGTCGGGAGTGGCGGTACGCCACGCTGCCGGGGGCCGGCTTGAATGCGAGGCCGGTCGGTGACGTTGAGGTTAAAGACGGCAATAAATAAATCAATCAACGCAAACCCTAAGACCATCGCGTCGCGGCTGGCATGCATCCGGGCCCCGTCGGCCCGGCTGAGGGCGGGCGCCATCGGGACCATGCCGGATGGACCCTTTCCACGCCATCTGCGAAGATGGCTTGATTGATTTTTCTGAGGCGCTTGTTGGCCACCCCTGTCACCATCACCCAGATCGCCGAAGTCGCCGGCGTCAGCACCGCCACGGTCGACCGGGTGCTGAACAACCGGCCGGGCGTCAACCCGGCCACCGTCCAGCGGGTGCGCCAAGCCATGGCGGAGCTGGGAGCCGGCGCGCCCGTGCGCGGCCGGCCTCGCTCGACCACCTCGTTTCGCTTCGCGTTCGTCCTGCCGGCGGCGCGGCGCGGCTTCTTCGATCTCGTGGACCGCGTCGTCGCGCAGTCCGCGGGCGAGTTCCGTCACCAGCACATCACCGAGGTCACGCGCCGCCTGCCGGTGCGAGAGCCGGCCGCGTTCGCCGACGAACTGGCGCAGCTGGCGGAGATGGATGGCATCGCGCTGCTCGCGCCGGACACTCCGGCGGTCAAGCTGGCGGTCAACGAACTGGTGCGCGGCGGCACGCACGTGGTCACGCTGTTTTCCGACGTGCCCGGTTCGATGCGCGAGACCTTCATTGGCGCCGACAACCGCGCCGCCGGCCGCACGGCCGGCCTCCTGCTGGGCCGCGAGGCCCCGGGCGGCACGGGCACCTGCGCGCTGCTGGCACCGGCCACGCGTTACGCCGCCGAGATCGACCGCGGCATCGGTTTCGCCCAGGTGCTGCAAGAACGCTTCCCGGGCGCCAGGCTGCTGCGGGTGGACGACATGCCCGAGACCGACGACGAGGCGTGCCTGCGCGTGCAGCAGGCCCTGGCGCCGGCCGCGCTGGGCGGCGAGCGGCTGGTGGGCGTCTACAACGTCGGGCCCGGCAGCCACGGCGTGCACCGCGCGCTAGAGGGCTTGGGCCATGCGGGCGAGGTCGGCCTGATCGCCCACGACCTGCTCGACGTCCACCGCGCGATGCTGCTGTCCGGCGCCCTGGGCTTCGTGCTGCACCAGGACGTGCAGTACGCCGTGTCGACCGCGGCGCGGGTGCTGCGCGCACTGTGCGAGGGTGTGCGCGGGGCGCTGGCGGTCAGCAGCCCGCGCGTAGAGATCCTGACCGCGGAGAACCTCGCATGACAGCCACCCGCCCGCACGCCACCATCCCGTAGCGATGAAGAAGTTCCTCAGCCAGGTCGACGACCTGATCCCCGACAGCCTGCAAGGCCTCGCGCTGGCGCACGAGGCCATCGTGCAGCTCAACGCCGAGCCGGCCTTCGTGCACCGCCGCGTGCACAAGCAGGACCGCGTCGCGCTCGTTTCGGGCGGTGGCTCGGGGCACGAGCCGTTGCACGTCGGCTACGTGGGCGCCGGCATGCTCGACGCCGCTTGTCCGGGTCAGGTCTTCACCTCGCCGACGCCTGACCAGTGGATGGCCGCCGCGCATGCGGTGAACGCCGGCCACGGCGTGCTGTTCATCGTCAAGAACTACGCCGGCGACCGGTTGAACTTCCAGATGGCCAGCGACATGCTGGACGACCTGGATCACCTGATGGTGGTGGTCGACGACGACGTGGCGATCGAGCACTCGCCGCACTCCACGGGGCGACGCGGCGTGGCCGGCACGCTGGTGGTCGAGAAGATGGTCGGTGCGGCGGCCGAGGCCGGCGCCGAGCTCTACGAATGCAAGGCGCTGGGCGATCGCGTCAACGGCGCCACGGCGTCGATGGGCGTGGCGTTCACCAGCTGCATCGTTCCGGAATCGGGCGTGGCCACGTTCGAGATCGGCGAGCAGGAGATGGAGCTGGGCGTAGGCATCCACGGCGAACCCGGCCGGCAGAGGCTGCCGCTCGCGCCGGCGCGGGAGATCGTCGACCTGCTGCTCGCGCCCATCCTGAAAGACCTGCAGCTCGCCCGGGGCCGCGAGGTGCTGCTGCATGTGAACGGCCTGGGCGGCACACCGCTGATGGAGCTCTACCTGCTCAACCACCTGGCCCGGCGGCGCCTGACCGATGAAGGCCTCGTGGTGGCGCGCACCCTCGTCGGCAACCACACCACCTCGCTGGAGATGGCGGGTGCGTCGCTGACCCTCACGGCGCTGGACGACGAGCTGAAGGCCTTGTGGGACGCGCCGGTGCTGACGCCGTCCCTGCGTTGGTGAGGCTCAGGGCGAGCGCTTGACGCGCCCAGGGCAAATCGGGCGGGCGGCCTGGCCTTGGTGAAGCGACGACCACTGTCTACGCCTCGCTCTACGGGGCGGGGCCCATGGAAGGACACTGGCGTTGCAGGCGGACTGGTGATGTCGGCCAGCGGGATGATCGAAGCGCCGACAGAAGCGGCGGTTCCTGCTTGCGCAGCCTTGATGCGTCAAGCACGCTCACTCACGCCAACCGAGCAACTCGGCCAGCCGGTGCCGGACCCAAAGCGCTTCTTCCGTCGTGATATCGATCTGGCCTGCGGTGAGCCCGGCATGGATACGATCGAGCACGTCAGCCTCCGTGATGCGGAGCTCCCAGAGCCGCGATCGCGCCGTGTCTGTCAGCAAGGTGGCCAGGTCTTCGCAGAACGCGTACCGCTGCTGGATCACGTCTGTCGACGCGTTGGGCTTGGACCGCCCTGGTTCTACAAACAGCGCCAGGAACGAATCCGGCACCCAGGATGGGCGGTTATCAGTCATTGGCAATTCAGAGAAGGCGTCAAGCCCGCGCGTTAGGTATTTCGTCCAGACGGGTGGTATAGCGAGGGGAGCGCCATTCCTGCCTGGCGGCCGCCACCGAGCCTGAGTGGGCTTCCAGTCGCGCCGCGCTGGCCACCGAGATGGCCCCCTTGCCGAAGCGCTGGTTGACCGCGTCGAGCGTGCCCATCAGCTGTGTGCGGTCGCGCCTGGCCGCAACGGGTTCTTCGACGCCTGCAAAGAGGTCGAGCTCGGCCTGGACCTGGTGATCCGGCTGGAGGTCCACCAGCATGACTCCGGCCTTGACGTAGTGGAAGCCAGGCCGTGCCATGCCGCGCACGAGCTGCACCGCCGTACCCACCAGCACCCGCGTGTCCGCCGTGGGGCGGCTCAAGGGCAGGGTGCCGCTGGGACTGTGCTGAAGATCCTGCTTGCGAAACGGACTGGTGGAAACGAACACGTGCACCGCGCCGGCGACACTGCGCTGCTGGCGGGCCTTCTCGGCCACTCGGGATGCGAATTGGCTCACGAGCTCTTCCAAGGCCGCCACCTCGGTGACCGGCGAGCCGAAGGAACGCGAGCACATGATTTGCTGATTGGCGGCGGGTGCATCCTCGACATCAAGACAAGGGGTGCCGTGCAGCTCGCGCAGGGTCTTCTCCATCACCACGCTGAACTGGCCGCGCAAGGTCGCAGGGTTGGCATGGGCGAGATCGTGAACCGTGCGAATCCCTTGCTCTGCCAGTCGCGCACACGTCTTTCGGCCGACGCCCCAGACGTCGCCCGCATCGGTGCTTCGCATCAGGTGCTGCAGTTCATCGGCGTTCAGGTCCGCCAGGTTGCAGACCTGTGCCCACGCGGAGGGGTAGCTCCCAGGCTTTCGGTCCGCCGTCTTGGCCACGTGATTGGCCAGCTTCGCCAGTGTCTTGGTGGGCCCGAAACCGACACTGGTTGGGAGTCCCGTCCAGCGCAGCACCTTGGCGCGCAACTCGCGGCCGATGCCGGCGAGGTCGTCTCGAACCCCTTCGAAGTCGAGAAAGCACTCGTCGATCGAGTAGATCTCCTGCCGCGGCGCGTACTCGCCGGCGATCGTCATCATGCGGCTGGACATGTCGCCGTACAGCTCGAAGTTGGCCGACAACGCGATCAGCCCGGCCTCGCGCCGCAGGTGCCGGATCTGAAACCACGGCTGGGCCATCCTGATGCCCAGGTCCTTGGCCTCGTTCGAACGCGCGATGGCACACCCATCGTTGTTGGACAGCACCACGACCGGCCGGCCGACCAGCGAGGGGCGAAACGCCCGCTCGCAGCTCACGTACATGTTGTTGACGTCGACGAGTGCGTACATGGCCAGGCTCAGACCGGCATCGGCTTGATGGCGTTGGTCACGACGCCCCAGATCTGAAACTCCTGGCCATCACGGGGGACGATGTCGGGATGGCCTGGCGAGGCGGCCTGCAGAGTCACGCCGTGCCCCCGCCTGACGAAGCGCCTGCAGACGAACTCGTCGTCGATGACGGCGATCACGATGTGGCCATGCGCTGGCGGGATGGCGCGGTCGACGAGGACGATGTCGCCGGAATCGATGCCGGCCTCGCGCATGGCTTCGCCAGCGATGCGCATCAGGTAGGTGGCCTGCGCGTGCCTGACGAGCAGGTCGTTGAGGTCCAGCCGCGTGACGCCCGTTTCCTGCGAGGGTGAACCGAAGCCGATTGCGACGTTCGCACGAGGTGCAGGCGCCTGCTCGCCCGGCGGACGCCCGACTCGGAGGGGCTCGCCGGAGCTGCGATGGCTGGACATAATCACAGTATAGCCACGTCCCTCCCTGAAAGGCGACCCGGCGCGGTCGCGAGCCTCGGCGATGCGCTGGTACGCTGGCGACCCTGGCTGTTGCGCCGCCCGTCACGGCCCCCCGATGAGCCTGTTCGTTTCCTACTCGCGCGCCGACACGCCGATCGTTCGCCGCCTGCACGCGGGGCTGCAGGCGCATGGCCGGGAAACCTGGGTCGACTGGGAGGGCATCCCGCCCAGCGCCGACTGGATGCGCGAGATCGAGACCGCCATCGATGCCGCCGATGCCGTGGTGTTCGTGATGAGCCCGTCGTCGCTGGCTTCCGTGGTCTGTGCCCGCGAGCTGGCCCATGCCCATGCGCAACGCAAGCGCGTGTTGCCGGTCGTCATCCGCGACGCCGGCGACACGCCGGTACCGGCCGAGCTGGCGCGGCTGAACTGGATCTTTCTTCGAGAGGGCGACGAGTTCGACGCAGGCGTGGCCCGCCTGCTCGAGGCCGCGGACACCGACCTGGATTGGGTGCACGCGCACACCCGGCTGCTCGTGCGGGCCCGCGAGTGGCAGGCGTCGCCCGGGGATGCCAGCCTGCTGCTTCGCGGCCGCGACCTTCGATCGGCGGAGCAATGGCTGGCCGTTGGCCCGACGAAGACGCCATCGCCGACCGCGGAGCAGGCGGAGCTGATCATGGCCAGCCGCCGTCACGCGACGCGGCAGCGCACGCTGTGGATGTCGGTCGGCGGCGTGGCGCTCGCGGCCATCGCCGTGGTCGGCAGCGTGGCGATCCTGGCGCATCGGGAGTCCCAGCGCCAGGAAGCGATGGCCACCGTGCGGCGCCTGGCGGCGGCGTCGGAGAGAGTGCGAGAGCAGCAGCCGCCCGACGGTGCGAACGTGGCACCGGCCGAGCGCAGCCTGCAACTCGCCGCAGAAGCGATCCGGCGCCTGGTGGCACTCGGCCAGCGATCATTCGATGCCGACCTGGCGCTGCGCCGAGCGCTGCAGCAGTCGCTCGAGCCGGTCCGCAGCATTCCGCTGCCCGTGGCGACACGCTTGGCGGCGCTCGTCGTCCGCAACGACGGGCAACTGGCGTGGGTCGCCAACGATCCCTGGATCGTGGCACGGTGGACGGACGCTGGCGGCGGCACGCGCGTGCTGACGGCCGGAAGGCACGCGTACCCGGATCCCACGCTGTCGCCCGACGGCCGCTGGGCCGCCGCCGTGCTGGACGATGGCAGTGGCCGACATGTTCTTGCGGTTCGTGCTGTCGGCAACGAGACGCCGTCGTGGCAGGTCGACCTGGAAGCCGCCGCCATCGGGGTGGCCGTCGCGCCTGACGGGACCGTGGCGGTGGCCGTGGCCGACGACCGGCGCGGCATCAGCAGGACCCGGCTCATCCGGCCAGGCGATCTGCAATCGCGGCCGGCGCTCCCGTTCCTGTACGGCCCGGCATTCAGCGCCGATGGCCGCTGGTTGGCCGGGTTGCTCGACGACGGCGGCATCGGAGTGTGGACCATCGAGGCTGCCCGCAGCGGCGACGCCCGACCCTCTCGCAGGGTCGACCTGCCGGGGGCGAGCAAGCCCACATTCAGCGTCGACTCGCAGTATCTGCTCGTGCCCCACGGCGAGCAGCCGGAGCGCGTCGCCGTCGTCTCACTCGCCGATGCCGGCGCGCCAAAGGTCTTCACCCGCAACGCGCCGAATTCGGTGGGCCCGGGGGGCCGGTACTGGATCGAGCCCGACGCGGGGGTCACGCTGGCGCAGTTGCTCCGGGCCGACACCGGCCTGCCGCTGGGGCGGTTGCTGCGGCAGGCCGAAGGTCTCGCCGTGTTCAGCCCGGATGGCAAGCTGGTCGCCGTCGAGCAGCCCGACGCGGTGGACCTGTGGCGCGTGCAGCCGCAGGGCAGTGCGCTGGTCGAGTTCGATGCCGGTCGAGAGAGCATGGCCATTGCATTGGATGCCGGCGGAAGCTCGCTGCTGGCGCTGCGTGGCGCGACGCTCACGCGCTGGACGGTCGGCAGCGCGGATGCGCCGTCGACGCGGCTGCTCGGGGAGCCTCCTGAGCGGGCCGCGTTCAGCGCGGATGGGCGTTGGCTCGCGCTCGTTCAGCACGATCGCCTGCGCGTCGTCGATACCGCGAACGGCGGCGAGCGTCTTCTCGTGAAACTCCCGCGCCCGGTGCACGACCTGGCACTGAGCCCGAAGGGCGAGACGCTGGTCTCGATCGACGATCAGGGCCGGTTGACGACCTGGTCGGTGGCCTCGGGAGCCCTGGTCCCGGCCGCAGAACGAACCGCCTCGGACGTCGCTCACCTGGCCGTCGGCGACGGCGGCGGGCCCGTCACGCTGTTCCACTTCGAAGGGAATCGGCGCATCGGGGCCGTGCACACGCTGCGCAGCTGGCCGATGCCGGACTCCATCGCGCCCGCCTCCAGCCCGTTGGGCCGCGAGCGCAGTGGCTTCGCCGCGACGCCGTGCGGGGTTTCGCCTGACGGCCGGCTGGCTGCCATGGCGCTCGCCGACAGCCTGGTCGTTCGTGACACACGCACCGGCGCCGACGTGGCGGTGGTCGACGAGGCCGCCCACCCACCGCTGTGCAGTTTCAGCGCAGACGGGCAATGGCTGGCGACGACAGGCCCTGACCGAACGCTGCGCGTGTGGGAAGTCTCGACGCGGCAGGAACAAGCGCGCCTGGAGCTGCAGGCGCCGGCGCGGGCCATCGTCTTCGCGGCCGGCGGAACACGGGTCGCGGTGCTGGACGAAGAAGGCGCGGTCCGCGTCTGGCCGTTGACCCCGGTCGACCTGCTGGCACAGGCGTGCCGGCGCATGCGCCACGGGATGTCCGAGGAAGACTGGCAGCGCTTCCACCCCGAAGAGTCGTACCGGGCGACCTGTGATGGCTTGACGGCGGCGCCCGGGCCCGGTTGAGGCACGCGGCGGCCAGCAACAACGAGACTGCGCGCCCGGTGTCAGAACGGCCGGTCGCCCATGATCGCCGCACGCTCCATCTTGCGATGGCAAGGCGGGTAGTCCATCACCGCATAGTGCTGTGTCGAGCGGTTGTCCCAGAACGCGACGCTGTTGGGCTTCCAGCGCCAGCGGACCTGGAACTCGGGGACATAGGCCTGGCTGATCAGGTAGGCCAGGAGTTGGCCGGCGCCGGGGTTGGCGTCCTGGCCGAAGCGGACGTTGGCCGGCGTGTGGTAGTTCGTCAGGTGAGTGGCGAAGGCGTTGACGAAGAGCACCTTCTCGCCGGTCTCGGGGTGGGTGCGCACGACAGGATGCTCCGCGTCGGGGAACTGGGCCTTCAGCGCCAGGCGCCTTTCGATCGGCATCGCGGCGCCGAAGCTGGCCTCGATGCTGTGGCGCGCGCGCAGGCCGTCGATCTTGTGCTTCACGTCGTCGGGCAGGCGGGCATAGGCCTCGACCATGTTGGCCCACATCGTGTCGCCGCCGACCGGCGGACACTCCACGCAGCGCAGCACGCAGCCGAACGGCGGCTTCTCGCGCCAGGTCGCGTCGGTGTGCCAGGCGTTCTCGTAGCGGTCGTTGGGCGACTCGGGCGACTTGTAGATCCGCACCAGGCCGGGATGCTCGGGGTCGCTGCCGGCCACGGGATGCTCCTCCAGCTCGCCGAAGCGGCGCGCGAAGGCCACGTGCTGGGCCCGCGTGAAGGTCTGGTCGCGCAAGAACAGCACCCTGTGCTTCAGCAGCAGCGCGCGCACTTCGCCCAGCAGCGCGTCGTCTTCCGCGACGATGCCGAGGTCGATGTTCGAAAGCTCGGCGCCGATGGTGCAGGTCAGCGGCTCGACGCGGATCGAATCCTTCAGCGCGCCGGCGCGCACGATGGCGGGGGCGGTCGCCGCGGGGGTGTTGCTCATGGCCAGGTCTCCTGTCGCTCGTTGGCAGGGTCCAGTGTGAGGAAGCCGTGTTGACCCGGCTTGACGCGCCAGGACGCCAACTTACCATTGCGCGACATGCAGAACCTGGTGCGGGCCGCGAGCCTGACGAACTACGCCGAGGTGGCGCTCAGCGCCGGGCTGGACCCGAACCGCCTGCTGATGGACGCCGGCCTGTCGCCGGGCATGCTGGCCGACCCCGACCTGAAGCTTCCGGCCGAAAGGGTGGCGCAACTGCTCGATCAATCGGCCCGCCTGTCCGGCATCGAGAGCTTCGGCTTGCGGATGGCCGAGACGCGGCAGTTGTCCAACCTCGGCCCGGTGGGCCTGCTGATCCGGGACCAGCCGACGTTGCGCGATTCGATCGCGGTGCTGATCCGCTACCACGCGGCGCTGAACGGCTCGTTGTCGCTGATGCTCGAGGAATCAGCCGGCGTGGTGGTGGTGCGGGAGGAGATCGTCGTCGCCCCCGGGGTGCCGGTGCGGCAGGCGATCGAGATGGCCATAGGCGTGCTGCTGCGCTTGATGCGGCGCGTGCTGGGGCAGGAGTGGCGCCCGCGCCGAGTCTGCTTCACCCACTCCGCGCCGAAGGACATCCACACGCACCTGCGCGTGTTCGGACCCTGCGTCGAATTCGGCCACGACTTCAACGGCATCGTCTGTTCGAGATCCGACCTCGACGCGAAGAACCCGAGTGCCGACCCGCTGATGGCGCGCTACGCCCAGCGCCTGCTCGACGAGGCGGTGCCGGTGGACGAATCGCGCAGCGTGCTGGAAGACGTGCGCCGCACCGTGCTGCTGCTGCTGCCCTCGGGCCGTTGCAGCATCGACCTGGTGTCAGAGCACCTGGGGCTGGTCTCGCGCACGGTGCAGCGCCGGCTGGCCGAACAGGGCCTGAGCTTCTCCGAGCTGGTGAACCAGATCCGCACCGAGCTGGCCACGCGCTACGTCACGCAGAGCGACCGCGCATTGATCGACGTCGCGGCGTTGCTGGGCTTCTCCGCGCCCAGCGGCTTCTCGCGCTGGTACCAGGGCCAGTTCGGCTGCAGCCCGTCGCAAAGCCGGGCGGCCCGGTCCGGCTGAGGCGATCAGGCGGCCAGGGCGGTTTCATTCGCCAGCGCGGCTTGCACTGCCGGCTGTGCATGGAAGGCCGAGCGGAAGCGAACGAGGCCCTCGAGTTCGTCGAAGGGCGCGCCGAGCGGCACGATCCAGCGCGCGAAGACGCCGAGGTAGGCATCCGCGATGGTGAAGCGGCCGCCTTCGAGCCACTGCTCGCGCAGCAGCCGGCGGTCGAGATGGCGCAGTGCGGTGAAGAGCTGCTCGCGGCCCCGGGCTCGGATGGCTGCGTGCATCGCCGGATCGCTCGAGTAGCGCTCGGGGCGGTTGATCGGCCGGAAGGCCGCCGCGTGCACCTCCGAATTGATGTAGCCGATCCAGGCCTGGATGCGCGCGCGCTCGGCGCTGCCGGCCGGCGCGAACAGGGGCGTGCCGGGGCGCTGGTCGGCGAGGTAGGGCAGGATGGCCGAGTTCTCGGTCACCACGCATTCGCCGGACAGCCACAGCGCCGGCACCCGGCCCAGCGGGTTGACCTGATGGATCGGCGAATCGGGCTGGCGCAGCGGCACGCTGACGATCTCGACCGGCAGCTCGAGCGCGTGCACGATCACCTCGGCGCCCAGGCAGCAGGCGCCGGGGGAGACGTAGAGCTTCATCGTGTCGGCCCTCGTCAGGGCACCAGGATCGTCGCGCCAATGGTCTGGCGCGATTCGAGCAGGCGATGGGCCTCGGCGGCTTCGGCCAGCGGCAGCACCTGCTGCGGCTCGCTCCTGATGTGGCCCTGCAGCACCAGGTCGAACAGCTCGTCGGCCATCTTCAGCAGGTTCGGGCGCGGCAGGGCGTAGTCGACCATCGCCGGCCGCGTGACCCAGAGCGAGCCCTTCATCGCGAGCAGCGTCACGTCCATCACCACCGGCCCCGAGGTCGTGCCGTTGCTGACGAGGGTGCCCTTCTTCTGCAGGCAGTCGAGCGAGCCCATGAAGGTGTCCTTGCCGACCGAGTCGAAGACCACCGGCACGCCCTTGCCGTCGGTGATCTCCTTGACGCGTTCGACGAAGTTCTCCCTGTTGTAGTTGATGACGTGGGTGCAGCCGTGGGCCTTGGCCACGGCCGCCTTCTCGTCCGAGCCCACGGTGCCGATCATCGTCACGCCCAGCGCCTTGGCCCACTGGCAGGCGATCAGGCCGACACCGCCGGCCGCGGCGTGGTAAAGGATCGTGTCGCCGGCCTTGAGCGGGAAGACCTGGCGAAAGAGGTACTGCGCCGTGAGCCCCTTCATGATGATCGTCGCCGCCGTGCGGTCGGAGATGCCGTCGGGCAGCTTGATCAGCACCTCGGCCGGCATCACGCGCGCCTCCGAGTAGGCCCCCAAGGGGCCGAGCATGTAGCCCACGCGGTCGCCCGGCGCCAGGTAGGCCACGCCTTCGCCGACGGCCTCGACCACGCCCACCGCGTCCGAGCCGAGTCCGCTTGGCAGCGAGGGAGTGGGGTAGCGGCCGATGCGGAAGTAGATGTCGATGAAGTTGACCGCGATGCCGGTGTGGCGCACGCGCACCTGGCCAGGGCCGGGCTCGCCGACCTCGACGTTCTCGAGCCTGAGCACTTCGGGGCCGCCGGTCTGGTGGAAGCGAATGGCCTTGGTCATGGGAATCTCCAGGGGAAAGTGGGGGAACGGGGTCAGGCGGTGGCCGGCGTGCCGGGCAGGGAGGGCGCGTCGTCGCCTTCGGCGGCCAGGCGGATGCTGGCCAGGGCGGACACTTCGGCTTCGTAGCTCGCCGCGGCCCTGACGAACAGCAGCGCGGCGATGGCGCTGAAGGCGGGGATCACGCTCAGCGCGGTCGGCAGGCCCCACTGGTCGGACAGCACGCCGGCCACGAAGGGGCCCAGCGCCAGGCCGAGCAGGTTCTGGAACAGCGACAGCACCGCGGCACCGGTCGAGCGAACGGCCGGGTGCACGACATCGATCACCACCGAAGCGATCGGGCCCACGCTGCAGGTCATCACGAAGCCTCCGATGACGATCCAGGCCAGCTGGTGTTCGGCCGGCGCGGCGCCGAAGGCATAGGCCAGCAGGGCCAGCGACACGAGGCACAGCAGCGCGACGGCCAGCAGCTTGTTGCGCAGGCGGCGCTGCGCCAGCCGGTCGACCACCAGGCCCCAGACGAAGCTGCCGAGCGCGCCGGCGAGAACGACCAGCGCGGCATGCTTGCCGGCCTGGTCGGGCGCCATGCCATGCACGCGGTTGAGGAAGCTCGGCAGCCAGGACCAGACGGCCGACACGACGATCAGCTGCATGGCCGCGCCGAGGCAGGCCCACAGCAGGGTCCGCGAGCGCAGCATCGCCTGGGCAATGTGGCGAACCACGCTGCCCGCTGACGAAGTGGCGCGCTCCAGCTTCGCCGTCAGCGGCACGGTGCGGTAATCGCGCACCAGGACGTACGCCAGAGCCAGCACGAGGCCGGGCAAGCCGACGACACCGAAGGCGGCCTTCCAACCCCAGCGTGCAGCGATCAGGCCGCCCAGCAGCACCCCCAGCACCGAGCCGAGCGAGGCGGCGGCGAAGAAGGCCCCGAGCAGGGCCGAGCGCAGGCGCGCCGGGAAGAGGCTGGCGATCAGGGCCGCGCCGACCGAGCCGTAGCCCGTCTCGCCGGCGCCAACCGCGGCCCGCGCGGCGAACAGCTGGCCATAGCCGCTGCAGAACATGCACGAGATGGTGGCCACGCTCCATAGCGTGGCCATCAGCACGATGCTGCGCACGCGGCTGAAGCGATCGGCCAGCAGCGCGACAGGGATGGCACCGAGGGCGACCACGATCGAGATGATCGAGACCAGGCCTCCGAGCTGCTTGTCGCTCAGGCCCCAGTCGGCCTTCAGGTAGGGGAACAGCGAGACGATGACTTGCCGGTCGATGTAGTCGAACAGCATCAGGCCGAAGGTCATCGCGAAGGCGAACCACGCATGGCCGGGGCGCACCAGCCATCCGTGGTGGGCGGGGGCGCGGTCGTCGATGGCATGCAGGTGCATCGTCGTGCCTCTTGGTGTCGGTGGGTCAGAAGGCGTGGCGGATGCCGAGGTCGACGCCGTTGGCGCCTTCGTTCGGGCCCGTCACCGCGCCGTTGACTGCCGCGGCGGCGCCGTGGCTGTTCGCGAGGTGGGCGTACTGTCCGTACAGCGCCGTGCGCTTCGAAAGGTTGTAGACGAAGCCCACGCCGGCGCGCTGCGTGCTGCCGATCTCGACGCCGCCGGGCGACTTCAGCACCGAGCGGGCAATCGAGGCCTTCAGGTCGAGCACGCCGACGGTGTACGTGCCGCTCACCTGCACGCCATGGCTGTCCGGCCCGTTGCCGCTGTTGGCACGGTCATACAGGCCATACAGCGTGAAGGCGCCGAAACTGTAGCGCGCGCCGAGGGTGAACGCGTCGAGGTCGTCGAGCGCCGGGTTGTAGTAGCGCGCGAAGGCCGCGGTCGTCGACAGGCTGCCGCCCTGCCACGTCAGGCTCAGGCCGGTGTACTTGCCCCCGGTGGGCGAGCCCTCGTTGGCACTGACCATCGCCGTCAGCGCGAAGCCGCCGAGGGTGTTGGGCGTGAGGTAGCTGACGGAGTTGGCGGCGCGGATGCTGGCCGGCTGGGCGAACTCCATCGAGCCCAGGAGCACCTGCTGCGCGGCGACGCCCTGCGGGCCGAAGGCATCGTAGGTGGCGTGGACCAGGAAGGTGGGGGTGTACTGGCGGCCGAGGTTCACGTCGCCGAAGCGACTGCCCAGGCCCACGTAGGCCAGGCGGTTCCAGAACAGGCCCGGCGCGGGCGAGGCTTGCATGCCGGTGTCGCTGTTCAGGCCGTGCTCGATGACGAAGTTGGCCTTCAGGCCGTCGCCGAGGTCTTCGGTGCCCCGGAAGCCGAGGCGGCTGCCCATCAGGCCGCCGGTGCCTACCTGCTTGTTGTCACTGACCGAGCCGCTGCCCCAGCCGAGGTTGGTATCCAACACGCCGTAGATGTTGACGCCCGACTGGGCATGGGAAGCTCCGGCGAGGGCGAACAGCGCGGCGCAGGCGAGGAAGTGACGGTTCATTCGGCTTGTCTCCGGGGGGATGGGTAGGTGTGGCCATTGTTCGAATCCACCCCGGCGGGCGATGCCCATTCGGCGACGCGCGCTTGCCGTTTGACGACAGCCAGGGTGAACCCCGACGCCGGATGTGCGCCCGTCCCCGCTTTCAGTTCACCCAGCGCAGCGCCGCCAGCACCAGCGCGGCCAGGAACACCGTCTCGCCGACCATCAGCACGATGGGCTTCAGGCCCACCGTGGCCAGCTCCTTCAGCTGGGTCTTCATGCCGATGGCGGCGATGGAGGCCACCAGGCACCAGCGCGACGCATCGCTGCCCGCCTGCTGCACGGCCGCCGGCACCCAGCCGGTGCTGTTGACGAGCACCAGCAGCGCGAAGCCGAGCGCGAAGCCCGGCAGCAGCGGCGGCCGAGGGCCCGCCGACTCGCCCGTGCTGCGCTCGCGCGCGCGCGTCAGCGCCGAGGCGAAGATGATCACCGGCAGCAGCATCGCCACCCGCATGAGCTTGACAAGCGTGGCCACGTCGCCGGCCTCGTGCGAAATCCCGTAGCCCGCGCCGACGACCTGTGCCACGTCGTGGATCGTGCCGCCGAGGAACATCCCGGCCAGCCGGTCGTCCAGCCCGGCCCAGCGGGCGACCATGGGGTAGACGATCATCGCCAGCGTCGACAGCGCGCTGACGCCGATCACCGTGAAAAGGGTGGCCTTTTCCTTCTGGGCGTGGGCCGGCATCGCGGCCGAAAGCGCCAGCGCCGCCGAGGCGCCGCAGATGGCCGTGGCGCCGCCGGTGAGCAGGCCGAACAGGGTCTGGAAGCCCATCAGCCGCGCGACCAGCATCGACAGGCCTATGGTCAGCACGACCAGCAGCACCACGCCCAGCACCGGCTGCCAGCCCAGCGCGGCCACCTGCGAAGCGGTGATGCGCAGGCCCAGCAGCGCCACGCCGAGCCTGAGCACGACGCGGGCGCTGAACTCGATGCCGGGGCCGCAGACGTGGTCGCCCGAGAGGAAGTTCATCGCCAGCCCGAGCAGCAGCGCGAACAGCATCACCGGCGCGCCGTAGTGCTGCGAAAGAAAGGTGGCCGCCGAGGCGACCACCGCGCTGGCCAGCAGGCCGGGCAGCAGGGTGCGGGCGCGCGGCGCCCAGGAGGTCAGGGCGAGGGCGTCCATCGGGGGGCCTTTTCAGTGGGCGGTGGGCAGGGGGTGGTCCCTGAACTGCTCGCGCAGGCGGTTCTTCAGCATCTTGCCGGTCGCGCCGAGTGGGATCGACTCGACGAAGACGACGTCGTCGGGCGTCCACCACTTGGCGATCTTGCCCTCGAAGAAACCAGGCCTACACCTGCATCCGCATCACGTCCTGGTAGGACTCGAGCAGCCGGTTTCGCACCTGCAGCATCAGCTGGAACGACAGGCGCGACTCCTCCATGCGCAGCATCACCTGGTGCAGGTTGCCGACGTCGCCCGCGGCCAGGCGCTGCATGTCCACCTGGGCGTCGAGCAGCGTGCCGTTGACCTGCTCCAGGCCCTGGGTGACCAATTGGCCGAAACCACCGCCCTGGGCAGCCTGCGTGACGGCCGGAAGGGCCGCGGGGCCGGTGGCCTCGACCGCGGGCAGCGCCGCGACGGGCGCGAGGAAGTCCGGAAAGCTCATTGCGCACCTCCGATCTCCAGCGCCTTCAGCGCCATCGCGCGGGTCATGTTCATCGCCGCCACGTTGGCCTCGTAGGCCCGCATCGCGCCCATCATCGTGAGCATCTCGGAGGTGTGGTCGACAGCGGGGTAGCGGACGAAGCCCTTGTCATCGGCCAGCGGGTGGCCCGGCTCCAGCACCTGGCGCGTCGTGGCGAGCGTCGGCTCGACGCTGACGGAAGGTGCCTGCATCCATTGCTCGAACTGCGTGCCGAACGGCGTGACGCCGGCGGCACCGCGTGCGACCACCTGCATCGGGCGATAGCCCTCGCCGTTGACGCCGACGGCCACGTTCGCGTTGGCCAGGTTCATGGCCGCGACGTCGGCGCGCAGGCGCTCGATGTCCATGCCGACCGCGGAGATCGCGAAAGGATTGGGAGTTGCCATGGGAATGTCCTTGAAGGTCAGCGCTTGCCGTCGCTGACCGCGCTGGCCAGCACCGACAGGTGGCGGTTGAGCGCCTTGAGCAGCGCCTGGTAGTGCGCGCCGTTCTGGGCCATGGCCGCGACCTCGCTGTCCAGGCGCACCGCGCCGTCGACGCTCAGGCCGACTTGCGGCTCGAGCCGCGCAGAGACCGGCGCGCCGTCGCCTGCGGCGGCGTCCAGCGCCACCTCGAAGCTCACTCGCTGCGCCTGAAAGCCCGGCGTGTTGGCATTGGCGATGTTGTTGGCGATCACCTGCTGGCGGATCGCGGCCGCGTCCAGCGCGGTGGTGAGGGCGGGCAGGGTGAGCGCCTCGATGCCGTTGATCGTGTTCATGCTTGTCGTCCTGAAGAGGGCACCGTCACTGCACCACCAGCTCGGCGTGCAATGCGCCCGCGGCCTTGACGGCGCGGAGGATGGAAATGATGTCGCGCGTGTTGGTGCGCATGCGGGCCAGCGCCTGCACCAGGTCGGCCACCGTGTTGCCGCTGGCCACGAAGCCGGCGCCGCTCTCGGTCACGTCCATCTGGCTGTTGGTGACCAGGGCCGTGCGGGCACCGGAGGCGTTGCTGCCGATCAGCACCGGCTGCGAGACCGAGGTCTCGGCCGCGATCGACACGCGCAGGTCGCCATGCGAGACCGCCACGCGCTGGATGCGCACGTCGCCGCCGGCCACGACGGTGCCGGTGCGCTCGTTGATCACCACCTTGGCCCGCCGGTCCGGCTCGACCCAGACGTTCTCGATGCGGGCGAGAAAGGCCACCGGCCGCGAGCGGTCGTCCTCGGGGATGCGGATCTCGATGCCCGAGGCGTCGCGCGGCTCCGCCACCCCGGCGCCCAAGGCTTGGTTGATGGCGTCGGCCACGCGCATGGCGGTGGTGTAGTCCGGGTTGCCGAGCACGAAGGTGACCTGGCGGGTCTCGCCAGGCGTGCGGGGCATGCCCACCTCGACCGTCGCCCCGCCGGGGATGGAGCCGACCGTGGGGTGGTTCTTCTGCACCACGTTGCCGTTGGCGTCGTAGCGGTAGCCGCCGACCGACAAGGGGCCCTGGGCCAATGCATAGGTGCGGCCGTTCGCAGCGCGCAGCGGTGTCATCAGCAGGGCGCCGCCGACGAGGCTTCTGGCATCGCCGCTGGAGGTCACGGTCACGTCCAGCGTGTCGCCCTCGCGTGCCAGCACCGACAGCGAAGCGGTCACCATCACCACCGCCACGTTCCGGCTTTGCACCTGGTCGGGCGGGATCTCCTGGTTGAACTGCGACAGCAGGTTGGACAGAGCCTGGCGCGTGGCCCGGTTCGAAGGCGAATCGCCGGTGCCGGCCAGGCCGGTGACCAGGCCGTAGCCGACCAGCGCGTTGTCGCGCCAGCCTTGCAGCCGGCCCAGGTCCTTGACGCGCACCGTGCCGTCGGCGGCTGCGGTCGCCGGAGCCGTCACCGCCATGGCGGGCAGCAGCACGCCCAGCAGGGCCGCCAGCAGCAGGCGCTGCACGAGTGCATTGAACGAGGTCAGTCGCATGGTCAGAAGCCCAGCCAGTCGGTCACCTGGCGCCACCACGCCGGCTTCTGGCGATCGGCCAGGTGGCCTTCGCCGACGTAGGTGATGTCGGCATCGGCGATGCGCGTGGACAGCACCACGTTGGCCTCGGAGATGTCCTGCGGCCGCACGCGGCCGGTCACGGCGATGCGCTGGCGCTCGTCATTGATGGTCAGCTGCTGCTCGCCGGCCACCAGCAGGTCGCCGTTGGGCAACACGTCGCGGATGGAGACGGTGAGCTGCGCCACCAGGCGGCCGTCGCGCGCCGTGCGGCCGCCGCCGTCGAAGTCGCCCCCCACGCTGGCATTCGCGCTGGCGTGCCGGCTGCGGTGGTAGTCGAGCGACAGGTCGACGCCGAGGTTGTTGCGCCGCTGCGTGCCGGTGTCCGCGTTCGCCGCCGCCGTGGCGCTCTCGACGACCTGCACCGTCAGCACGTCGCCCACCCGGAACGCCTTGTGGTCCGCCGTCAGCGGACGAAACGTCGTCTCGTCGTACAGGCTCTGGGCACTCGCCGTCCCCGCGAGGAGGCCCAGGCTGCATGCCAGTGCCGCCGTCGCCACCCATCGCAGGGCGCGCCGCTGTTCGTTGTTCATCATCTCTGCAACTCCACCCGTCCCGGCGCGACCACGCGCGCCATGACAGGCCCTTGCGACGCGTCGACGCGCACTTGCACGTGCTGGCCGATCTCGCCGTCCTGAAGCGCACTGGCCGCGGCCAGGACTTCCACCACACCCATCCGGTGCACCAGTTCGACCCGCTCCCCGCGCGCCACGGCATGCGCAGGCGTGACCTGCGATGCGCCGAGGTATCGCCCGGCCATCACCGGGGCACGCAGCGACTGGCCCTCGGGGTCGCCCTGCCACGCGGGCTGGCCACCGGCCGCCACGTCCACCTCGCCGCGTTCGAGCAAGGTCTGCGACAGTCGCGTGCCAGCGGGCAGGTCGCGGACGGCCTTCCACCCGGCTTGCCAGGCCTGCACCTGCACCGGCACCAGCACGGAACGGCGCGTCGCGCCCGCCTGCCGGATGTCGACCCAGACCGCGATACGCGATGACCAGGCGAAGTCGCCCGGCAGCGCGCGTGCCGCCAGCTCGACAGCGCCGGCGTCGACCACCACGCCCCGCACGGCATCGCGGGGCATGGTGAGCTCCACCCGCGCGCCGCGGGCCTCGAGCAGGGGCTTGAGCGCCTGCTCGGCCGCCGCGAACAGCTCGGCCGGCGCCACCCACCGCTCGCTGGTGGCAAGCGCCGGCACATGGCCGAGCGCGGCGTCGCCGGCCGTAGCGCGATCGGCCACGGCCGCGCCTGCCAAAGGCGCGAGCAGCGCCAGCAAGGCGGCCGAGGCCATCTGGCGACTCGGCGGAACGAGGGCAGGGCAGGGCACGCTCTTCGACCCGTTCACTTGCGCAGGTTGTTGACCATGCCCAGCATCTCGTCGGAGGCCTGGACCACCTTGACGCTCGCCTCGTAGGCACGCTGCGCCACCATCAGGTTGACCATCTCCTCGACCATCTTCACGTTCGAGCCTTCGAGATAGCCCTGGCGGACGCTGCCCAAACCGTCCTGGCCGGCGCGCCCGGCGATCGGCTCGCCTGCGGCCTCGGTGGCGCGGAACAGGCCTTCGCCCAAGGGCTCCAGCCCCGAGGGCGCGATGAAGCGCACCAGCTCCAGCTGGCCGACCTCGACGGCCGTGGGATGACGCGCGGTCTTGATCTGCACCCGTCCGTCGGTCGTGATGGTCAGGTCCTGCACGTCGTCCGGGATGTTGATGCCGGGTTTCAGCGGCTGGCCGCTGGCCGCGGCCAGTTGCCCATCCTGCGAGACGCGCAGCGTGCCGCCACGCGTGTAGGCGCGGCTGCCGTCGGGCATCAGCACTTCGAGGAAGCCGTCGCCGGCGATCGTCACGTCGTAGGCGGAATCGGTCTTGCGTGCCTCGCCGGCGTCGAAGGAGCGCGCCACGTGCGCCACGGACACGCCGGTGCCACGCGTGGGCAGGGAGGCGTCGGCCTCTGCGGCATTGGCGGCGGCATCGGCTTGCTGCCGCGACACCAGGTCGGTGAAGCTCACGCGGGCCTTCTTGAAGCCGTTGGTGTTGACGTTGGCCAGGTTGTTGGCGATCGCGTCCACGTTCTGCTGCTGGGCATGCATGCCGGTGGCGGCGATCTGCAGGGCGTCGAACATCTGAGGGAGTCCTTGGTCAGTCAGTCTTGAGTAAAGCGGCAGGCGTCAGACTTCGCCCAGCTTGCGGATGGCGGTGCCCAGCATCTCGTCACGGCCCTGCACCACGCGCAACATGGCCTCGAAGTGGCGCACGCTGGTCGTGAGGCTCACCATCTCGTGTGCGCTGTCGACGTTGGCGTTCTCCAAGAAGCCCTGGCGCACGGCGACCTGGGCCGCCGGCAGCTCCTGGACCGCACCATCGGCCGCGTACAGGCCGCCGCCCAATGCGCGCAGTTGCTCGGCCTTGGCGTCGACGACGCGCAGTTGGGCGATCGGCTTGTCGTTGTCCAGCACGCGGCCGGCGGCGTCGATGCCGACGTGCTCGCTCGTCACGTTGATCTCGCCGCCCTGGCCGAGCAGCGCGTGGCCTTGCGGCGTGACCAGGCGGCCGCGGGCGTCGACCTGGAATTCGCCGCGGCGGGTATAGGCCGGGCCATGCTCGGTGGCCACTTCGAACAGGCCCGAGCCGGCCAGGGCCAGGTCGAGCGTGCGGCCGGTGGGGCGCAAGGTGGCGGGATGCATGTCGCGGCCGAGCGCGGCCTGGGGCAGGGGGGTGATGTCGGCCAGCGGCACGCCGCGCGCGTCAACGCCTTCCGCGCCCTGTTGCATCGCGGCCATGGCCTGCGCGAAGGCGCTCGGCGCGCCAGCGCGCTCGACCCACAGCTCGCGCTTGTAGCCCGGCGTCTGCACGTTGGCCAGGTTGGTGGCGACACGCTCGATGCGGGCCTGGTCGTTGCCGAGCGCGTTCAGGGTGATGGCGGAGATCGAGGTCATGGCTTCGGAGGTCGGTTCGGTCAGGCGGCTAGGGCGGTGCCCACCACGGCGTAGGAGCGCAGCTCCACCGTGTTCGGCACCTCGGTCATGGCCAGCACGCGCAGGTGCGGCAGCACCCGCTCGCTCAGCAGCCGCAGGTGGCGGCGCAGCTCCGGCGCGCACAGCAACACCGGCAGCAGGTTGCTCTTCATCATCCTCTCGGCCTGCTGCACCAGGCGCGACAGGAACTGCTCGGACAACAGCGGATCGACCGCCGGCCCGTGCTGGGCTTCGGCCTGGCGCAGGCCATGCAGCAGCTGGCCCTCGACCTGCGGGTCCAGCGTCAGCACTTGCAGCGTGTTGCCTTCGGCCACAAGCGACTGGCAGATCGCCGCGCCGAGGCGCTGGCGAACGCGCTCGACGAGCTGGCCCGCGTCCTTGGTCTGCCGGCCCGCGTCGGCCAAGGTCTCGAGGATGGCCTCCAGATGGCGGATGCTGACCTTTTCGCGCAGCAGGCCCTGGAGTACGCGCTGCACGTCGCTGACGGCCATCACCGTCGGGATCAGCTCTTCGACCAGCGAGGCCTGGGTCTTGCGGACACGTTCGAGCAGACGCTCGGTCTCGGCGCGGGTCATCAGCGTGGCCGCTTCACGACGCAGCACTTCGGTCAGGTGCGTCAGCAGCACCGTGTTGGCATCGACCAGGGTGTAGCGGGCGGCCGTGGCCGTCTCGCGTTGCCGGTGCTCTATCCACAGGGCGGGCAGGCCGTAGGTCGGGTCGCGCGTGGGTTCGCCCGGCACGGCCTTGAGGTCGCCAGCGGGGTGGATGGCGAGCAGGCGATCGGCGCGCGCTTCGCCCCGACCCACCGGCACGCCGTCGATGTGGATCTCGTACTGGTGCAGGGTCAGCTTCGCCGTGTCGCGAAAGCGCACGCGCGGCAGCACCACGCCGAACTCCAGCGCGTTCTGTTTGCGGAAGGCGGCAATGCGCTCCATCAACGGGCTGGCCGGCAGCGAGGCCTGCGCCGCCCAATGCGCACCGACATGCACCTCGATCGGCTCGACCTGGAGCGCGGCGTAGGGGTCGTCGCTCTCGCCGGCCGCGCCGTCGGCGGCGGAGTCCGACTCCAGCGGCGCAGCCGCCTCGCCCGCCGCACGCCGCGCCGCGGCGCGATAGGCCAGGAAGGCTGCCACGCCGACCCCCAGCAGCAGCACCAGCGCCGGCAGCGCCGGGATGCCCGGCATGGCCACCAGCACTAGCAGCGCGCAGGCCACCAGCAGCAGCGTCTTGGGGAAGGAGGTGATCTGGCGTAGCACCTCGCGGCTCAGGTTGCCGTCCGCCGCCGAGCGCGTGACGATGATGCCGGTGCCCACCGCGATCACCAGCGCCGGCACCTGGGTGACGATGCCGTCGCCTATGGTCAGCAGGGTGTAGGTCTTGAGCGCCTGGTCCCAGCGCATGCCGTTCTGCATCACGCCGATGACGACGCCGCCGACGATGTTGATCAGCAGGATCAGGATGCCCGCGATCGCGTCGCCCTTGACGAACTTGCTCGCGCCGTCCATGGCGCCGTAGAAGCCCGCTTCCTTCTCCAGGTTCTTGCGCCGGCGCTGGGCCTCGGCCTGGTCGATGAAGCCCATGTTCAGGTCCGCATCGATGCTCATCTGCTGGCCGGGCATGCTGTCCAGCGTGAAGCGCGCCGCCACCTCCGACACGCGCTGCGCGCCGTTCGTCACGACGACGTACTGCACCACGATCAGGATGAGAAAGACGATCAGGCCGATCACGTAGTTGCCGCCCACCACGTACGAGCCGATCGCGCCGATCACCTTGCCGGCGTCCGCCTGCGACAGGATCAGCCGCGTGGCCGCCACGTTGAGCGACAGGCGGAACAGCGTGGCGATCAGCAGCAGCGAAGGGAAGGTGGAGAACTCCACCGGCCGCGCCATATAGAAGGTCAGCAGCAGGATGAGGAAGGCGAAGCTGAAGTTCGACAGGATCAGGAAATCCAGCATCGCCGAAGGGATCGGCGTGAACAGCACCACCAGCACGCCCATCACGAGCGCGACCATGGCGATGTCGCTGTGGCGGCCCATCAGGCCGCCAGCCGCGGGGGCAGCACTCGTGCTCATGCGGCGGGCCTCTCAGCGCCGCCAAGGCGGGCGTTCTTCATGCTCAGCACCCACACCATCAGGCGGGCCACGTCCGGGTACAGCTCGGTGGGGATGGGCGCATCCAGCGGCGTCTTCGCGTGCAGCGCGCGCGCCAGCGTGGGGCTGCGCAGGACGGGGATGCGATGGCGCGCCGCGATGACGCGCATCACGGCTGCTAAGGCGCCGGCGCCCTTGCTCACCAGTACCGGCGCGGCCATCTCGCCGTGCCGGTACCGCAGCGCCACCGCGATGTGGGTGGGATTGGTGATCAGCACGTCGGCCTGGGCGGTGCGCTGCACGGCCACGCTTCGCTTGAGCAACTCGCGCCGCAGCTCGCGCAGTCGGGCGCGGATGCGCGGGTCGCCTTCGCGGTTCTTGTTCTCGTCGCGCATCTCGCGGCGGCTCATGCGCATGTTCTTGGCGAACTCTCGCTGCGTGTAGGCGTAGTCGAGCAGGGCGATGACGACCAGCGCCAACGCCACGCGCAGCGCCAGCGCGCCCAGGTCGCGCAGCAGCAGGCCGGCGTGGCCGTAGGGAGTGACGTCGCCCAGCTGTCCGAAGTGCGGCACCATGTCCCGCAGCGTGGAGCCGACCACGATCGCCAGCACGGTGAGCTTGATGAGCGCGCGGCCCGCGTCGAACAAGGTGCGCAGCGACATCACCCGCTTGAAGCCGGTCATCGGGTTCAGCCGGGTCCAGTCGGGCTTGACCGGATGCCAGGACCACACCGGCCCGGTCTGGCCGACGTTGGCCAGCACCGCCGCGATCATCAAGGCGCCCATCGCCGGCAGGACCAGCATCAGCCCGCTTTGCAGCACGTGGGCCGCGAGGTCGAAGAGCTGCCAGCCCGCCTGGGCACCACCGCCGGTGCCCGCCCGCGCGAAGCCGAGCAGGTGGCGATCGAACTTGAACAGCTCGACCAGGCTGTCCCAGCCTTTGGAATACAGCATCACCGTGCCGACCGTGAAGACCACGGCCGAGACGATGTCCGCGCTCTTGGCCACCTGGCCGCGCTTGCGCGCCTCGGCCAGCTTGTGCGGCGAGGCGGCCTCGTTGCGGTCGAGTTCCTGTTCGCCGTTCAGCGCCACAAGGCCCCCCACATCGAGAAGGTGCTGGCGTAGGCGCGTTGCATGACCGTGCCACTGCCCACGGCCCAAAGCCCCAGGGCCGAGAGACCGACCACCACCTTGATCGGCACGCCGACCACCAGCGTGTTCATCTGCGGCAGGTTGCGCGAAAGCACGCCCAAGCCCAGTTCGACCAGGGTGAGACAGAACACCACCGGAGCCACCATCGCGAAGCCGAGGCTGAACATCTGTCCGGCCTGTCGAACCACGGCGGGCAACAGCGGGCCCAAGGCCCAGGCGTGCCCGGGCGGCACCACCTCCAGGCTCAGCGCGACGCCGCGCAACAGTGCGTGGTGGCCGTCGAGCAGGAAGAAGCCGACGAGGGCGAGCTGGGTGAACACCGCGCTCAGGACGGGAAGCTGCTGCCGCGTCATCGGATCGAACACCTGGCCCATGCCGAAGCCGATCTGCACGTCGACCAGTCGTGCGCCGAAGCTGAAGACCGCGAACGCCAGGTTCAGCCCCAACGCCATCACCATGCCCAGCGCCGCCTCGCTCGCCGCTGCCGCCAACAGCGGGCCGAGGGCCGGCACGCCGGTCTCAGGACTGGATGGCAACGTTGTCACCGACGACGACGCTGCCGGAATGCCAGCAGCCAGCACCGCTGCCCAGCCCAGCACGACGGCCACGCGCACGGTCGGCGGCACCATGGCGCCGCCCAGCGGAGGCGCCATCAGGGCGAGCGCACCCAGCCGTATCGACAACAGCAACGCAGCGACGAGCCAACCTGCATCCATGCCAGGCAAGACGAGAAGGTGAAACGGAGGAGGGGGCTAGGACAACATCGCCGGGATCCCCGTCCACAAGCGGACGGAGAAGGCCGACAGGGTGCGCAGCATCCACGGGCCGAAGACCACGAGCGTCACCGCCGCGACCACCAGCTTGGGAACAAAGGTCAGGGACATTTCCTGAACCTGGGTGACGACCTGCAGCACGCTGATCAGCACGCCCACCAGCATCGTCAGCCCCAGCACGGGGGCGCACACCAGCAGCCCCGTCCAGAACAGATCACCCAACATCTGCAAAGCCACGTCTGCACGCATGGCAGCTCCCTCTTCTTTGTTTGTGGGCCCCTTACCGCACGAGGCCTATGGCGCGGGAGTCTACGGGCCGCGTACGGCCAAGACCATGGCAAGACTTGGCAACTCCATCAATTGTTTATCAATGTAAACGCCGAAGAGGATTGGTGAGGGTTGGCTGGCTGTTTGTTCAGTCACGCAGGCCACTGGGCCTAACCCCGATGGGGTGCGGCACGGGATGCTGCGGCTGGCCGTCTTCCCGAATGGGCTGTGGTCGCCAGCCGCTTGTGGAGGTCTGTCTTTCGTTGGGCGCGCATCCGGCATCAACGTGGCGCAAGCGCAGCAGTTCCATGCTGAGCCACTTCGTGCTCGACGTTCTGGAGCAGGCGCTGTGTGCACGACAACGCACTGGCGAGATGAGTTCTCTCGCTCGTGCTGTTTCGGTGCCGTTTGGGCACAGGTTTGGCCAAGAAAAAAGGCTTGCACGCGAGTGCAAGCCTTTTGTCTTGTTTGGCTCCCCGACCTGGGCTCGAACCAGGGACCTACGGATTAACAGTCCTAGTCGAAGAGCTGCACTGAACGGGGGTGCCTGAACGCCTGCGCAGCCTCTCAGACCAGATCCCACTACGTACGATTATGGCTTACCTATTTCGTCATGGTCAAACCTTCTTGCCACCGCTACAGCTTGTCCAGGGCACTGCGCATGTCGGTTAGCTCGACGTGGACGTACTGGTAGGTTGTCTTGATTGACGTGTGCCCAAGCAACTCTTGAACGACACGTAGGTTGGGAACCTTGTTCGCCAGAATCGTCGCAGTCGAGTGACGAAGCTTGTGCGCGCTGACCCGCTGCAACTCGCCATGGTGGCGCGCTACGTACTTGTGCAACCTCTGGAAGAACTGGTTGACGTTGTCGCTTCGCATGACGTTGGTGGCAAACAGGGTCCTCCAACGCGAGAAGATCGGCAGGCAGAAGACCTGGAAGACATCCAACGATGGCCCCCGGATCTCGACTGTTCGGTCGTGAAGCCTCAGGAGGTACGGGGCGAGTGCCGGGGGAATCGGAATGGTCCATTCCCGTCTGTTCTTGCTTGTCTCCGCACGTAGCGTGATCGTCATGGCCTTGAGATCCATGTCCGACCAGTTGAGCCCGACGAGCTGCCGCATTCGCATGCCGGTGAAGAAGAACGTTGCCAGTACACATCCCCAGAACCACTGGGGATGAAAGAGCTCGGTCGGCGCGCCCTTCGGACCAGGCTTGGAGGCTGTTTCAAGCAGATGTAGATAGGCTCCAACC
Organism: Ideonella flava; assembly: GCF_051857595.1. Classification (NCBI taxonomy): domain Bacteria; kingdom Pseudomonadati; phylum Pseudomonadota; class Betaproteobacteria; order Burkholderiales; family Sphaerotilaceae; genus Ideonella; species Ideonella flava. Next base: position 110,224 of record NZ_JBPZHD010000009.1, on the reverse strand, counting down.
TGTTGTCGCGACAGCGACTTCGGCGCACGTTTGGGGACCGGCGCGCGGCCGATATAGCGCAGCTCGTTGCGGGGCATCCACTCCATTCGAACCGCGAAGTTGAACAGGGTGGAGAGGTGCCCGTGCTCGGTGTTGTAGGTGGCAGCAGTCGCGCGCTGAAGCATGGCTTGCTTGAAGCCGGCCAGTGCATCCAACGTAATCGCGCTCAGCGCGACCCGCTTCGGGTCCGGGCGATCCGGGCTAACGTAGTTGGTGAGGTTTCGTACTGCCAATTCATATCGATCCTTCGACGCTTCAACGAGTGATCTGACCTTGAAATAACTGTCCAGTAGCGATCCGAGTGAGGGGTCATCGTCCTTGTGCATGCCAGCATGTCCCTTGAGATCTTGGCTGGGTGTGCGTCCCACAACACGACACACTTCGCCACCGCGCCCGAAGGCGCGGACGATGCGTACTTGGCGAGGAAGGAAGCCGGCGTACGAAGTCGCCTACTACAGGTACTGTTTGTGTAGGCGAACCGCAGTTTCAACAGCAAGGCAACCGTCACCGCCACTAAGAGCAAAGGGAAGGTTGGGTGCATCAAGTCCGGTCATCGCTGGATGATTCCCGACTAGCCCTTCGCTCTTCTAGCCTTGTCCGCATGACAAGGCTTTCCACAGCGCCGATCCCACGTGCCGACAGTAGGGGAGGAGCATTGCAACATAAATGCCCGCTCTCGTCGCGAATCCGTTGCTCCGCGGGACGAGAAGGTTCCAGTCGGAACCCGCGCTGTCGAGGGGATCACAGCGAAAGCGTTTCCAGAATCTGTCGTGGAGCGCCCTTGGTGCCCAGCTGCCGCGGAGGGCCCTGGCACCCCTTGGTCCGGTCGATGGCTGACATGGCCTGCCCAAGGGCATCGGCATGCGCACCAAGTTCATCGAAAGACGCTGGCCATCCATCAATGATGAACATCGGGGCGTCGTCAATCTGAAAGCCGCCGCGCCATTGCCCATCGCAGGAGCAAGCGTGGCTCGTGATGTCATGGCCGAGGTAGTTAAGCTTTTTCATCGCGATCAAGTTTCCCTGGCGTCCTCATGTTGATCTTCCCTCTTCAGGGGGATGGCCCTCTGGAGCCAACCCAACGGGTCCCATCAAGGCCGTCGCGATCTATGCAGGATCGACGCACCTTCCGATGGCGTTTCGAACTATGAGATTTACGACTTATGCTATCGGGCACTAACGGTCTGCTTGAGGGGTTTAGATTCTTTTGTCGCGGTGCAGCCCGACTGAACCAGGGGAGCAAATTGCTAGATCGTGATCAGCTGGAGACTTTTGCCGCCGTCATCGAAGAGAGCAGCTTTGAAAAGGCTGCTGCCGTTCTGAACGTTACGCGCGGCGCCGTCTCGCAGCGCGTCAAGGCGCTTGAGGAGTCGCTGTCCTCGGTACTCGTCATTCGGGAGAAGCCAGTGGTTCCCACGGCGGCCGGGGAGGTACTGTTGCGCCATGTCAAGGCGCTTCGCCTCCTTGAAGACGCTGCTCTTGCGCAGCTGATGCCGAAGGAGAGCAATCGGACGTCGGTGCCGATTGCTATCGCTGTGAATGCCGACTCGTTAGCGACCTGGTTTCCCAGGATCCTCTGGCCGCTGTTACTGCGCCGGCGCGTCGCTATCGAGATCGTCACGGACGATCAAGATCACACGCTAGGACGACTGGCGCGAGGCGAGGTGATCGGCTGCATTTCGACCGAGCAGCGTTCGGCGACAGGCTTTGTCGCAGAAGCTCTTGGAGCTATGGAGTACCGCTGTTATGCGACGCCTGGGTTCGCGGAGCAGCACTTTCGCGGTGGTCTCTCGGTGCAGGCGGCACTCACCGCGCCTGCCGTGCTGTTCAATCGCAAGGATTCACTGCACGACGACTTCTTGGAACGTGTATTCGGCTTTAGGGTGGATCGCTACACGAGGCACTACTTGCCTGCGCCGAATGCGCTCTTAGAAGGTGTTCTCTCAGGCGTCGGCTACGGCCTCGTGCCCACGGTACAGGCGCGCCAGTTCGCGGACCTTGGCCAACTAGTCGACCTTGCGCCTGCGATGCCGGTTCTTGTCATGCTGTACTGGCATCACTGGGAAGTCGAGCCGCCCCTATCCCAGGAGATCACTGGGCTCATCGTCGAGGAAGCTCGGCGCAGTCTTGTCGCGCATGAGCCCCAGCTTTAGCTCAGCTTGGCAGTCTGTTTGCCCTACGACCTGCGGATTGGGCTCCCAGCACCATGGTCGATGCCACGAGCCCGCCAGCCAATGAAAGGAGGTCCGAGTCACCCCATCCGGGCGTGCTGCCTGCCCAGTCGGCGACATACACCCCGAACGAACCGACGAACCCCGAGAGCATCGTGGTTCCCGCCTGCTTGGAGGTCAGAACATGACCAGACAGCAGCGCGGCAAAGACGGCAGTGATGCTGCCGATGTACACCACATTCACGGAGACCATCGTTGCGACAATGCCTTGATCGCGTAGCGCCAAGAAGGTGCCGATGCCGAGCGCAACAGCCGCAAGTCTAGGATCCGTGGCGGCCCTTCGCCCTTCAGTAGCTGAACCCAGCGCGCTCGTCATGGCCCGCAGGATGGCGGCGCCCGAGCCTAGCGCCGCTGCCGAGAGGCCCACTAACAGGATGTTGGCGAAGGCGCTTCCAAAGCGTCCAGCCTCGCGAAGAAGTGCGAAGGGAATGACTTGCTTCGGATCATCGAGACCGGCAAGGTTGCCGCCTTCCTTCAGCCCGAGAACGATCGATGCTGGCAGGAAGCTCACCGCCACGAGGCAAAGTCCAGCCAGAAGGCAGCCGAGTACGGCTCCTTTCGGCGCCTTGGCGGCCAGTACGAACTGGTGATAGTCGGCGCCAGTGCAGACTAGCGCTACTACAGCGATCACGATCGCGATCAGGGCACCTGGGCGGAAGGTTGGCAGGTCCGCCACGAGCCGTACAGGCCCAGCGATGTAAATAGCGCCCCCCTGGCCTGTGACCAAGGCGTAGATCAGCACGAGCCCGCTGGCCGCGAGGAAGCATGCAAACACTGCGGATGCCGCCTGGAGGTTCATGCGGGAGGCTAGGAAGATGGATGGCAGCACGAGCGCATATGCAGCGACCTCTCCCAGTCCCAGCAGTTTGACGATGGCCACGCCGCCGTGAACTTGGGCCGCCAGGACACCGGCCATCCAGATGACGGAAAGCAGCGCCACGCAGTTCTTGAGAGCGCTTCCGTACGCGCGCCCGAACAGATCCCAGATCGGCATTCCGGTCCGCCAAAGCCGGGCAGCGAAGATCGTCAGTAGCAGCATGCCCAGCGCAGTCGCCAAACCGTAGATGCTTCCGCCCATGCCATGTTGCAGGGCCAGCTCACCAGAGCCGAAGAGAAAGCCGATCCCATAGCTGGCGGACACAAGGAGCGCAGCGACCTGCACCGCATTCAAGGTCCGTTGCATCATGCCCCCGTACCTGTCCGCCACCCGCGCACTACCGCGCCAGGCCCAAAAATATAGGTCGAGTAAACCCGGCCACTCTCGTGATACATGGGCATCCGTGCGAAGAGCTCTTGCGCCTGTGGGAGACGGTAGTACGGCACTGCTGGGAGAAGGTGATGGGTCAAGTGATACCCGTTGTTGCGCGGGTGGACCATGCCGTACCAAAAGCCATGTCGAAGGATGTCCCGGGTGAATGAGAGGACGCCGCCGGGGCGCAACCCGAAGTGATCGCACATCTCACGGAACATCGTGATCCCGTGAAAGACCGTGCCGCGTGCGACGAACCAGATGAGCAAGAAGACCTCGGTGAACCGCCAGCCGGCCAGAAGCGTCAGTGCCGAACCCGCGGCAGACCACCAAGCAACGATGTAGAGCCGGGCGACGAGCGGCACTGAACTGTTGCCAAGGTGCCCCGACACCGAACTCCACCACGCATTCACCGAGAGGACATTCCTCGCGTAGTTATGCAGCCATCCCACCGATCGATGCGCTAATGGATGAAGGTAGTCGGGGTCGCGAGCGGCATCGCCAAGCTGCAAATGGTGCTTGAAATGAGCGTCGCGATAGCTCGCAAGGTCGGCGAAGACAAGCGGCGCAACCAGAACATTCGCCACGGCGTCGTTGATCGCTCGAGATCGATGCAGGTTGCGATGCCCAGCATCGTGAAGGATGTTGCCGAGAGCCCGTTGTCTGTTGGCGACGACAACGATGGCCGCAGGTGCCATCAGCCATCCACCGTAGAACACCAGAGCTACCGAGAGCGCGATAGCGACCCAATCGATCCAGGTGTCCCACAGCGGACGCCAGAGATTGAGCTTCAACAGCCGCTGGTATGGCGCGCCTTCATGCTGTAGTTGCGCCCGGAATGTGCTCAGATCTTCGAATACGGCATTGCCCGAAATCATTCTTCGCTCCCCGCACTGGCTTCAGCGTATCGCTCACGCGAAGCGCGCCATTTTGATTCGCCGAAAGGTAGCAGTAAGCTAGCCCAACCTGCGAGCTGTTTAGAAGAACTATCCCGCGGTTAGCTTCGCTAACCTTACAAATCTGCGGGCGCCCGGATCGTTAACGGCAATCGCATAATCGTGCGGCCTTCCGGCCGGTCTCCTACGGCCGCACAAATCAGAAAACGAGTGGATCAATGCTTGGCGAACGCGACCTCAACAAACTCCTTCAGCACATGGAGCCCCATGTGCATTCGGACGTCTTCGTGTTTTGTTGCTTTTCCGATTTCCGGCTCCCACCAGCGCTCGAGCCTATTGGCACCTTCAGAGAAGCCGAGGGCCTCACCGCCATTGTTCCGGCGCAGCAGGCTCGCGATCTGGGCCTCGCTCACCACTTCGAGTCAGCAATGGTGACCCTGTCGGTTCACTCCGCGCTGGATTCGGTGGGATTCATGGCGCACATCAGCGCTGCCCTTGCTGAGAAGGGCATCGCATGCAACGTGGTTTCGGCCTTCCACCACGATCACCTCTTTGTTCCTATCGGCAAGGTCCAAGGCGCGCTCGAAGCGTTGCGCGCCTTGGCGGAGTCAAATGAGAGCTGATTTTTCGCGCCATGAACATGAAGTGCAAAGACCAACGACTTTCGGCGGCCAGCGCCCTCTTTGAGAGGCCGAGCTGTAGGCGCTTACAAGTACTTCTTGTAGTAGGCAAGCTGCAGCCGAAGCAGGAGTGCCACCGTCACCGCGACCGGGAGTAGCAAGTAGGTCGGCTGAAGCAAGTCTGGCAGCACCAGACAGGTCAAATAACCGGTAATCAGTACGAACGACACGCCGAGCTTGGCTCGGTGATAGATGCTGGACGACTCACGACCTGCATTCGCTCTTCGCCTCGCTCGCACTACCAGTCCGTCAATCAATCCGATTGCGCAGGCGAGTAGCAAAGCAGGCATCGAGGCTGCATACATGCCTGTGCGCACGGCAAAGCCGTAGGTCCCAAAGACAAGGAGATCCCAGTCGGCGCCTGCGCTGTCGAGCAGCTCACGCGCAAAAGCGCTTCCAGGATCTGGGTTGTCGCGGATGAAGGAGCTTGAGGCGAACTGGCGCGATCGTCCGGGGATGTTCATGAGCGTTCGCGCCACGAGAGTCGCTGCCCCGAGCGCCATCCCGTGAATGGTGTCGCCAATAAGCCGCGTTACCGCAGCCGGCGCAACGTAGATTGGCGTGAGCTGGGCAAGCGCGTGCATTTCCTTTTCCAGATGCGCTTCTTGATACCCGACCGGATCTTCGGGTTGGCGATGCACCGCCCAGCCTGCTTGTGCAAGCATCCCGATGACCCACACCATGAGGCCAATAGCGGCCACCCAGAAAGCCAGCCGCATCGGCCAGAACCACTGTCGCAGCAGGACACTGCGGTCGATCGTCGCGGAGTCAGAAGCCACCGCCGGTGCCCTCCACGGTGAGATCCATGTCGGGGGTTCTTGCAACGTACGCCGTGTACTCATTGCGCATGTGGTCAAGCATGGTTGACCAGTTCGCCGGAATGCTTGCACCAACGTGGGGCAGGGGCAGGGGGATGCGCACCTTGCTCAGGCGCCCACCTTCCAGCAGCGCGTAGGCTTGACCCTTGGGCAGCTTCATGAGCCACGCCGGGTCCAGCATGGGTACCTTCTCCGTGGAAACGCGGTCCTCGTTGCGGGTGGCGAACTCGGCAAAGTCGGCGGGGTCGTTGGTGTCGCTGACGCCGCTGGCGACCAGCCGGGTGGCAATGCGAACCTCTTCCAGCCGGTCGGTGAGCTTCTTGGCCGTGTCTGCATTGACGACCCGCAACATGATGAGGGAGTTCAAGTTGCCGCCGATCTGGTCGGCCTTTGCCGCCGATCCAACCTTGACTTCGATGTCTTGGGCGGTCTGCGAGTAGCCGGTGATGAACAGGCCGGCGCCGCCGCCCTTGTTGGCCGCCTGGACGAACTCCGGGCCGATGAGTTCGTTCAGCTCGTCTGCATGCAGACGCACCCGTCGCATCGGCTCGGCCGTGGGCATGCCATAGCCCGAGCCGTGCTTGTAGATGCGGCCGAAGGTGCTCGTCAGGTCTGCCAGCATCGATGCGCTCACCGCCTCGGCCACGTCGCGGATGGTGAGCGCATCGAAGCCGCAGTACACGATGCCCCCGCGGTTGATCAGGGCCAGCCAGTCAAGGATAGGCCGTGGATCGACCGTGTCTTCGTAGTCGGGCGAGATCAGCTCGGCCAGGCTACCGCTGGTGAGCTTTTCCAGAAGAGGGTACAGGGAGTTGACCAATTTCTCGAAGTAGGTCCGGTCGTTGGCCAGGACCGAGTTGAGGGCGTCCGCAATCGGATCGCGGTGGCCCTTGTCCTTGAAGTAGGCGAGCAGCATCAGTACTTCCAGATCGCGAGAGTTCTTCTCCGCCTTTGTGACCAGGTCCTTATGCTCCTTCAAGGGTGTCGGGTCGAACTCGTCACTCCAGCCAGGCGCATTCGCATCCAGCCACTGGCGCACGTACTTGCCGGCGAGCCGGTCGATCGACACTCCGTACTCGTAGATCTTGCGGAAGTCCGGCCGCTCGCCGACCGCGGCCATGGCTCGGGCGATTACGTTGACATAGCGCCAGGCGAACGCCTTGAACGCCGCCGACTGGCCCTGGTCTGGAAGCGGCCCCGTCGCTCGGGTAGCCACCTCAGTGACCTGCTCGTAGTTGCCGATCGGGTTGTAGCGCGCGGAAATCTCCGGGAAGCCCAGGTGGAACAGCAGGAAGTCATCCGAGCGGCCCGCGCGAAGCGCCGCCGAGTACATGCCCAGCAGCAGGTCGACGTCGCCCTTGGGGTCGAAGACGATCACGACGTCGCCGCGCTTGATGTCCTGTTCGATCAGGATCTGCGCGAGGCGCGTCTTGCCGACACGGGTGGTGCCGTACACCATCATGTGATTGTTGAGCTCGGCCAGTGGCGTCCACACCTCTTGCTCGTCGATCTCCACACCGTGCAGAGCAGGCAGGCCGCCGACGGCAGGCGGGGGCCTGCAGGGATTCCAGCGGGAGTCGAGGGCCACAAGTTGTCGAAGCCACTGGGGCTGCTCGGGGTCTCGCTCCACTGCGCGAGCCCAGCGGGCCCAGGGCGGCGATTGCCGCAGCTTCTCGTCTCAGGCAAGGCAAGCAGCGCCATGCGCTGGGTATGCCGCACGGTCCACTCGAACCCGAGGCCAAGAAAGACCGCCTGCCGCGACCATGGCAACTCCTCGGGCCGAAGCGCGTAGGGCGTGAGCATGCGGACGGCGCTGCGGTGGCGAGAGATGCGCCGAGCCTGGTGCAGGCGCCAGGCGCCGGCCGCCAACAGCGCCAGTGAGGTGGCCACCGCCGCTGGCCGACTGAGCAAGAACGCCTCAGGCATCGCCAGAACGAGCGCCATGGCGCAAAGAAAGCCTGCGGCGCTCGCGTACTCGTGCGGCCAGCGGTAGACGTTGTCGATGGGGTCGCTCATGGCCGCCTCACGATGACTTGCTCTCCTTTGGAATGACCAGTTGGCGTGGGCGCTGCACGGCCTTGATCCGGCCGTTGGCGGCCGGTACCGGGTTCCAGAACAGTTGGGGCTTGGTCAACAGGTAGAAGCTCGCCACGCGAGACAGCCCGCCGTCCGCCTTGGTGAAGGCGTAGTAGTGCAGGTTTTCGTTGCCGTTGCGCTGCGTCCAGCCGCTCTTGGCCAGCTCGTTTTGCAGGCGTGTGAACGCCTTGTCGCCGTGGGTGGCCAGCAGTGCGACCACTGGACCGTCGGCCAGCTCGCGGTGCACGTCGAGGAAGCGCTTGAAGATCTCCGGGGATAGCAGCAGACAGCCCTGCGGCACGAAGTGCACCAGGGCGCCTTCCTCGTTGTACTTGAGCTCACCCGATCCCACGGCATACGCCACCCAGGCCATGAAGGCTTCGGCGGCCGGGGTTGGCGCCTTCTTGGGCTTGGGCTGGCCGCCAGGCTGATGTGGACGCATGGGTGGCCCCAGGACCGCCGCGGTGGCCGGCGTCAATGGCACGGGCTCGGACACTCGCTCTACCAAGCTGGCCGATTCGGCCAGGGGAAGCACGTCGTCCCGGATCGCTGTGTCAGTGGCCTCAAGCGCCACTGCGACACACGATGATGGTTCCGCGACCGCCGCAGTGGCAGGCTCTGCCACCGGAAGGGCCGCCAGGCTGCTCCGTGGGGCGGGAAGCGCTTGGGGCGCTTCCGCGACCGCCGCTGTCGCAGCCGCCGGCTTCAGCGCAGCCACGGGGACAGGCGTTGGCTTCGGTGCCACTGGGGCAGCAGATGCAATCGCGGTCGACGCTGCGGGATGTGCCGGTGGCTTCGTCGAAGCCCGGGCTGCCGGCGAAGGTGCAGACAACGTGGCCGATGACGGGGTGCCATTGCTGACCACTGCAGGAGCCGAGGCGGGCGCGGGTGATGGAGCCTGTGTCGGTGCCGCCGTGTGCGCGCCCGTCTCGACGAGGATCCGGCCTGTCATGGGAGCGGGGAACTCGTCGGTTCGCTGGTACAACCGGTCCAGCGGGAAGCACAGCACCGTGAGTGTGTCGGGGGACCGCCACGCATCGCACTCGATGCGCACCCGCCAGACGGCGCCTCCATCGGGCGCCGACTTGCAGGCTCCATGTTCCTGCCAGGTGTCGAACAGCCGATCGTTCCTGTCCTTGCCTGGCACACCCTGCAGGCTCTCGTGCTGGGACAGGTAACTGCGGACCTCGTCGGCCAGCCGGGCGCAGACAAACCAGAGACAGCCATCGAACACCCACCCGGCGGCCCCCGGCCGATTCAGAGGCAGTTGGCCGCCCTCGTGCAACATCCTGCGAAGCGCCTCCATGAGGCGCTCGATGAGGGGCCGCGTGCGCGCGGAGGAGAACCGTGTGCGGGGCCCATGCAACAGGTTGCGTCGCACGGAGTCGCTGTCGGCTCGCTTGACGATGCCGGCCAGCGTGCCGTCGGGGTCTTCTCCGGCCAGGTAGGCCAGCAACTGAGTCAGCACGCCGGAATCCTCGCTGAGCCAGCGCAGCAGCCGGGCCGGCACGAACTGGTGCAGCAGCATGGCTGCCACCTTCTGGTGCGCCTGATAGTCGCGCTGAGTCGAGTCGGCGAAGCTGACGCTGTACCAGTGGGCGCCTGTGGATTCCATGGGACCAGCCAGGGGTGACCAAGGCCGTCCCGCGCGCGGGTCCTCGGTGTAGAGCGTGACCTTGATGTCGGTCACCGGCTTGCCGACGTCGTGCAGCAGCGCCGCGATCAGCACTGCGTAGGTCCAGCGGTGCTCAAGGCGCTTGCGCACTTCAGTGGTGGCCCCCGAAGGCAGCTCCATGCCGGCACGCATGGTGAGGGCGGCGTCGGCCACCTCCAGCACGTGGATCCACAGGCCGCCAGGCTGTGCGTGGTGGTGCGCCTCGGATGCCGGCAGCATCTGTACAAAGCTTGCCAGGGCCTCGAGCACCGGCAGGCAGTCGCGCCTGAACACTGCGCTGGAAAACCGTGTGCGCCGCTCGATCGATCGCAGCAGATCGCCGGTCTTGGTGGCGTCCACCAGCGTCGTGAACCCCTGGATGGGCAGTTGAGACGTGGGCCGCGGCCCTGCAGGTGCGCCCACTCGCTCAAAGACGGCACGGACACAACGCGCCCGTTGAAACCGGTGGACCAGCATGACGCCAACCGTGAAGGCGCTCGCGGCCATTCCCAGGTCCGTCCAAGTCAGGGACACGAGGACCTCGCATGTGTGCGAACCTGAAACCACGACCAATTGAGAACCATCCCATTGCCCCTCTGACCAAACCATCTGTTCCTATTCAATCGGCCTGAGATCCGATTTGTCGCCCCTCTGCAAACGCTTGAGCATCCAGGCGGTCAACGCGGAGCCACCCCGCGCGGGGTGTGCTTCCCAGTACGGGTACCGGTCCGGAAAGCGCTGGGCGAAGGCGGCGTAGGTTTCCGAGAATGGATCCCAGCACACGCGCCCGCCCCACCTGTCGCGCGCGGCGCGGACCAGAAAGTCGCAGCCGGCGATCGCCTTGGCCATCTCCACGTCGTTGCCGGCCTTGTCGTGCGGAAACTCCCGCAGGATTTGCGCGATGTCCACCAGCGGCCGATAGTCCGGCGACGATTCCGGCGCCTGCAGGTAGTCCACGATCCAGCCGTCGAACCGGCTGCACAACTCCATCAGCAGGCCATGCCAGTGGCCGAAGTCCAGCGATTCCAGAACCTGCAGCAAGTCCGGGTCATCGTGCTCAATGGAGTCAGGAGTGCTCATCGTCGGTGCCTGACGCGCTGCTGCAGTGGGTGCGGCTCTGGCTGTGCCGGGCCCTTTACAGGTTTGGAGGCACTTTGGCCGAACAGCTTGCACCTCATGCGGACAGGCTAGGTGGCGGTCAACACGAACTGAAGGGAGAACCTTCGAGGCGATGCGCGAGGGTTTGCGCTTGACAGCCGGGCGCGCCCTTGCTCTCGCCATTTGGCTGTTTCTCCGCAGAGGCGGAGAAGCAGCTAAACCCTTGGCGGCCTTTAACTATTAGGCCGTTTCCGTTATTCCCTTGGCCATCTCGAGGCCCCCAAGTCGGCCTACGACGCAGGGGGCCGAGGCCCTTTCGATCAGTCCTTTACCCTTCTCGATCCCAGGGCTTGATACGGTTGATCACCTTGTCATCAGGATTCAAACGGCATCCCGCCGTTTCCGAACCTGCAGCTGCTGCATGCCGCTGACGTAAGTCGTTGATTTAACTGACTTGTCGTTCGCCGACAGGGCGGGGTCAGTTGCGCAAAACCGCGCACTATTTCACAGCCGGCCTGTTGCGTCCAGCGAAAACCTCGAAGCATCGCCTCGAAGGTTCTCGGTAGCACTGAACTTCCCCGCTGTTGACACTGCCCTTCGAGGCGGTGTCGCTTCCCTGCCGCCTCAATGTCCGTTGCCCGGGGCGAGACGCCCCGGGCTTTTCTCGGATCACCTGGGACTTAAGGCATGGGAGTCATGACACGGGTTGTAGGGCTGGCGGCAGCGATTGGGCTGACGTGCGTCGGCGTGCCGGTGCACGCCGCGCAGGCCTTCGATGCCTGCTTTGACCAGCACGCGCAGCGCTTCGGGCTGGATGCGGACCTGCTGCGCTCGATCGCGGTGGTCGAGTCGGGCATGCGGCCGCGCGTGGACAACAACAGCTCGCTGGCCCGCACCGGTACCCGCGACATCGGGCTCATGCAGATCAACACCTCCTGGTTGCCGGTGCTGGGCCGGTACGGCATTGGCTTGGCCGAATTGCGCGACCCCTGCACCAGCATCGAGGTGGGGGCATGGATCCTGTCGGACCTGCTGCGGCGGCATGGCAATTCCTGGGAAGCGCTTGGCGCATACAACGCCGCCTGCACGCAGCTCAAGGGCCGTGCTTGCCAACAGGCGCGCACCACCTATGCCTGGCGTGTGTGGCGCGCAAGGCGGCAGGAACAGGGGCGCATGCCCGCTGAGCCGCGGCGTGCTGGCGTCGACTTTGCGGCCGCCGGCGGCGCACCTGTTCGGCCTTCCGGCCTCGTGGCTGCCAGCTCGCTTGGGGTCGCCATCGCTGCCCACCCGCTGGAGGCGACGCCATGAAGCTTCGCGCGACTGCTCTTGCGGCTGTGCTGGGGTGCGCCTGGCTGGCCTCCTGCGCCTACGACCGTCACGAGGAGCCGGCGCCGCTGATGCGTCCGCGCGGCATTGCTCAGGCAGACGATGGTCGCTTCCTGACGTGCGTGGACTGTGAGAGGCCCACACCCAAGACCGTGGGCCGCCAGATCGCAAGCGCCCAGCGCCTGCCGGCCGCCGTCTCAACAGCCCTCGCCACACTATCCGCCTCCGCTGCGGCTGCATCGGCGGCTTCCCCAGCGCACGCGCCGACACGCGGCGCGTTGCGCATGGCTCGCGCGAGCCTGCTTTTCGACGCTGACTCGGCCGAGCTGACCAGCCAGGCGCGCCAGCGCCTGCAACACCTCATGCCTGTCATCTCCGAGGCCACCTCCGTGCGCTCGGTTGGCTTCACCGACGACACGGGCGGGCAACCGCGCAATGACCGCCTGGCGACCTCGCGTGCCCTGGCTGTGATGGTGGAGATGCGCCGCCAGCTCGGCGCCAGCAGCGGCGGGCCGGCGCTCTCGGCAGATGGGCGAGGGCTTTGTTGCTACCTCAATGGCAACCGGGACGCCGACGAGAGGGCTCGCAACCGCCGCGTCGAACTGCAGTTGCGCTTCCAAGACACGCCCGCCGTCGACCGCTTGGTGTCGCGCCACGCCGACCTGTTGGAGCTTGAGGCCGGTCAGACCGTTTCGCAACGCTCTGGCAGCGGCGAAGCCGCAGGAGGCGCCCATGAGTGAGCAGAGTGGGCGGCGCAAGGCACTCGAGTGCCGGCCGGTCCTCATCGGCCTGCAGGCGTTCGGGCACCTGCGCGGCTTCCAGGCTGCGATGCCGCAGCCCAGGCTGGACATGCGGTACCTGGTGGAGGGGTCCATCGAGTTGCTGCGCGCCGAACCCGAGGCGCGGGAGCGGTGGCTGCAGGCCGCACGCGGCGAGTTGGTGCGCGAGCTTGCTGACTACAGAGATGGCAGCGGTGCCGCAGCTGCACGAGATCCAGGCGACGCTCGTGTCGCCGCTGGTGGGACCGGCGGCCGCACGGCCGCCGAAGGGGCGAGGACGGCTGTCCACGCCCGGGCACACGGTGCGTCGCGCACTGGAAGCGTCGAGCGGAACGGCTGCAAGTCTTTGCTGTTGTCCGCCGAAGCATTCCATCGCCTGCGCGCCATCCAGGGCACTACCCGCCAACCGCGGCTGGAGCTCCGCTACCTGGTGGATGGCGCGGTTGCGCTCCTGCACCAGGACGTGGCTTCTCATGCGGCGTGGGTTCAGCAGGCGCGCATGGCGCTCTCGATGCACCTGTCGTACCTGCAACAGCAACCTGTCCCCCACCACATGGAGATCAAGACATGAACGCTCTCATCCGTCGCCAGCCGTCCATCGACGCTGGCAAGTTCCTGACCTGCCTGATGCTCGGCTTCGCACTGATGATGGCCGCCGTCTTCGCCGGCGCAGCCACCAACGAAGGCACGGCGCTGCAAGCCGCCTTCGAAACCCTCGACGAGATGGCCAACGGCTACGGCAAGCAGATCCTGACCCTGATGGGCTTCGTGATGGCTGCCATCGGCTACATCGCCACCAATGCGGCGGGCGTGGTCATGAAGTTCATCGGTTACGCGATCTTCCTGGGCGCCGCCCTGGGTGCGGCGATCGCCCTGGTGGGCGCCGTCATCTGAAGGCTGCCGGCAGCAACCACGAGAACCCCGCATGGACGAAGACCAGGACTGCGAGATCGTCGCTCGCCTGAACGAGCCCATGAAGTTCATCTTCGTGGACATGGACATCGCCGTCCTCTGCGGGGCCGTGTTCCTGACGATGCTCATGTCGGGGCTGCCCACCTTCATCGATGTCGCCATCCCAGGCGGCATCGGCTACCTGTTGCACAAGAGCCGGCAGGACAAGCCTCGCGGCTACGTCAAGCACTGGCTGTACTGGTACATGCCGCCGATGGTGTTGCCGATGCGGTGCGTGCCGCCCATGCACTGCGTGCGAACGGCCGGTTGACGGCCGGATCGTCAGCCAATCCGAGGACACACGATGACGCCCGAACGTCACCACGCGGACTTGAGCGAGCTGCGCAGCCTGCTCAGGCGCCAGCAGATGATCAGCTTCGCCCTCGCGGGCGCAGCGATCCTTCTCGCGTTTGGCATGCTCACCAAACGCACCACCACCATCCTGGAGCCGCCTTCGCGGGCTCAGGCCATCGCCGTGAGCGGCGACCGCGTCGATTCCGCCTGGCTGATCGAGATGGGCACCTACATCGCCCACTTGATGCTGGATGCGACGCCTCGCTCGATCGAGTGGCAGCAAGCGCAGATCCTGAAGTGGGTGCACCCCAGCACCTACGGCGAACTGCAGCAGCGCATGGCCGTGGCGGCCAGGCGTCTCGTCGAGGCCAATGCCACCACCACGTTCTGGCCACAGCAAGTCGCGCCGGACCCTGACCGCCAGCGCGTGCTGCTGCTGGGACACGTGGACACCTACGTGAACGGCCAGCTCGTCCATGGGGCCGGCCGCACCGTGGCCTATCAGGCGAGCTTCGAGAGCAAGGGCGGCCGAATGCTCCTCAAGGACTGGCAGGAAACGCCGCCTGACGACCCCTGGCTCGCCAAGGCGCTCGACGAGCAGCTCAAGGCCGAGTCGGCCAAAGCGAAGGAGAAGAACCGTGCGAAGTGAATTGCTTGCGGTGGTGTTGGCTGGCCTGGCCATCGGCGGCTCGGACTCCGCCCTGGCGGCGCAGACCCTGGACGTGCGCGACGGCGACACGGCGCTGGCGCGCATCTCGTTGCGCGACCAGACGCGCATTCGCGTCGACCGTGGCCGCATCACGGAGGTGCTGGGCGACATCCACGACGCGGCGACCAACCCGGCCGGCCGCATTGCGCTGGTACGTGATGACGCCGATGGCGAGGTGTACGTGAAGCCGATGCCGGCATCGGCGGGCTGGCCGAGCGGGCCCGAGGCCGCGCCGGCGCCTGTCACAGCGTCCGCGCCTGTCAAGCTGGACATCAAGACCGACCGGGGCACCTTCGCGTTGCTGCTCCAGCCTGCCGACGTGGTCGGCGACACGCTTGTCCTGCGGCCGCTCGGTTCCGTGCGGGCCCTTCCGGAGGGCGAGCCCCGCAAGGCCTCAGCCCATGCCCGCTCGGTCAAGGCGCTCACGCTGGCCATGGTCAGCCCCGGCCAGGACGGCGCACCGAAGGGGACGCCCGTTGTCGGCGGCGGCCGTGAGGTCGCCTTGTGGCGCGAGGCCCGGTTCATGCTGCGCGAGGTCCAGCACGTTCCTGGCCTGGTCGGCGAAACCTACGAGCTGACCAACGTGAGCGGCAAGCGCATGGTCATCGACGAGCGCGAGCTGTACCGCGATGGCGTCGTGGCAGTGGCCGTCAAGCGCCTGACGCTGGCTCCAGGCGAGGCCACGCCTGTCTGGCTGGTGCGGCAGGACCCTCAGGAATGAAAGCGGAGGGCTGACCCGTGCGCATCCCCATCTACTCGACCCTGCCGCCCAAGCGCAAGCAGGTCGTCAACATGATTGGCGGCGGGCTAGCCATGGCCATCGTCGCCCTGGCCGTCTCCGGTTTCATCGGCGGCCCCGACGCGGTCAAGGGCGTGCGGGCCTCCAAGCTGCCCAAGCCCAAGTCGCTCGCCGCCGTTCCAGGCGATGAACTCGACAGCAAGGACGCCTGGATCGGCAACGCGGGCCGCGACCTGGCCAAGCTGCGCGATGACCTCAAGAGGTCGGCCGACGAGTCGCGGCAGCAAAAGTCCGAACAAGAGCGCACCAACCGCGAGCTGCTGGACCAGCTCAAGGCGCTGCGCGAGAACCGGCCGATCGCCGGCACCGCGGCTGCGTCAGGCGCTGCATCAGACGCTGACGGCACCTCGGCTGAGGACGTGCGACGCGTCATGTCCAAGGCCACCGCGACGGCAGCCTCGCGCGGGCGGGCCGCCGCCCCGGCTGCGTCAGGCACCCCCGGCGCCTTTCCGGCGCAGCCCCGGTCGGCTGGCCGTCTTCCGGCGCCGAACGACAACCTGTCCTATCCGCCGGGATCACCCAACGGGGGCGCCACGGCATCGCGGGGAGGGCCGTCTTACGGCATGGGAACCGCGACAACGGCCCCGCCGCAGCAGGGGCTGGTGCGCGTGTCTATGAAGAGCGCCGCCTCGGCAGGTGAGGCTGGGGTGGGCACGCCGGGCCGCCGCCAGGTGGGCAGCTTCCTGCCGGTGGGCTTCGCCAAGGCCGTCATCCTGGGCGGCCTGGCAGCGCCCACCGGTGGCCAGGCGCAATCGAACCCGGTGCCGGTGCTGCTGCGTCTGGCGGACGCAGCGGTCTTGCCCAACGAGTTCCGGGCCGGCGTGCGCGACTGCTTCGTGGTGGGAGAGGGATACGGCGACCAGTCTGCCGAGCGGGCGTATATCCGCACGACGCTGCTGTCCTGCGTGCTGCACAACGGTTCGGTGCTGGAGGTGCCCCTCAAGGGCTCCATCTTCGGCGAGGACGGCATGAACGGCGTGCGCGGCACGCTGGTCACCAAGCAGGGCGCGATCCTCAGCAACGCGCTGTTGTCGGGCATCGCCTCGGGCATCGGCCAGGGCATCGCCCAGGCGAGCCAGACGATCAGCACCACGCCGCTGGGCTCGGTCAGCACACCGCCTACAGACTCGGCGGGCATCGTGCGTCAAGGGGTGGGCACGGGCGTGGGCAAGGCCCTCGACCGCCTCTCGCAGTACTACATCCAGCTCGCCGAGCGCACCTTCCCTGTCATCGAGGTGCAGGCCGGACGGACGGTGGACGTGGTCATCACCCAGGGCGTCCAGCTGGACCCGGCCTTGGCCGCCGGGCCGTCAACGGCCGTGCGCCGGCAGACCGCCGACCGCACCTCGCTGCTGCGTGCCGCGCAAGGAGATTTCGATGAAGAGTGATAGGCCATCGACCCGCTGGATTCAGCGCTGCAACCGTTGCGTCGACCTGCTTATCTCTGCCGCAGTGCTGCCTGCTGGCTCGATCGCCTTTGCCTTCGTAGGTTCGTTCGCGATGCAGGCATTGGCCGCCGAGCCGGCGCACCAGGTGGCCGAAGCGACCAGCGCGGAGGCGATGGCGCGACAGTTGCGTGCGCAGTACCCGACGACTCGCATCGACAGTGTCACGCCGTCGCCGGTACCCGGGCTGTACGAAGTCGTCATGGGCAAGAACGTGGCGTACGTCGAGCCCACGGGCCGCTACTTCGTCTTCGGCCGCGTGTGGGACATGCAGCAACGCCGAGATACCACGGCCGACCGGCTCGGCGCTATCGACAAGGTGGACGTGTCGAGCCTGCCGCGCGAACAGGCCCTGACCTGGACGCGCGGCACCGGAAGGCGCGTCCTGCACGTGCTGGCCGACCCGCAATGCGGCTACTGCCGCAAGCTTGAGCGCACGCTTGCGCAGCTTGACGACGTGACGGTCCACGTCTACGTGCTGTCCATCCTGGGCCCGGAGTCGCGCCGCATTGCCGCGGGCGTGTGGTGCGCGCCCGGGCGTGAGCAGGCCTGGCGCGACTGGATGGTGAACGGCCTTCAGCCGCCCGCCGCGCCAGCCGGCTGCCCCACCGAGGGGCTGGACCAGGTCGAGCGCGCAGCCAAGGCGATGGGTGTCCAAGCCACGCCCACGCTTTTCAGCGCGGACGGCCGCAAGCGTGCCGGTGCACTGCCGACTCAGGACCTGGTTGCCTGGCTGGATGCCTCGGCAGACGCCGCCAGCGGCAACGTGGTCACCAAGACCGGTCTGGTCCCCGCCGACGCCAACCCCGTGAAGGTGAATCCATGAGCTTCGAGCGCAACTCCTGCCGGCCCGGCCGGCTCAACCGCCGCCTCAATCACCACCTTTGGGGCGGGCCTGTCGTGGTGGCCATGCTGTCCGGCTGCTCGAACATGTCGGGCCTGGGCGGCAGCTCCGAGATGACCTGCGCGGCGCCGCCCGGTGTGCCGTGTCAGAGCGTCAGCGGGGTGCATGCCAACGCGTCAGCGGGCAACCTGCCGTCGCAACGGCCGGCCTCGGCCGCGTCCGCCGAAGCTGGCCGCCCGTCGCCGGAAGCCCTCTTCTCCGCCGCCGCGCCGCGCAAGGCGCAGCTGCTGGAAGCCGAGGGCGAGGGCGCCGATGCTGTGGCCACGCTGGGGGCGATCCGGTCCGAGCCGACCCTCATCCGCATCTGGCTCGCGCCTTGGGAGGACTCCGATGGTGACCTGCACAGCGACAGCTACGTCTACCTGCAGGTGGACTCCGGCCGCTGGCTGGTTGAGCACAACCGCGAGCGCATCCGGCGTCAGTTCACGCCGATGCCGGCGCCTGTCTCATCGGCAGCCGCCGCGCCGGTGACGAACCCGGCGTCTTCGTCCAAGGCAGCTGCACCGGTGCCAGCGCCTGCAGCGCCGGCATTCCGCCCGACCGGGGGGACGCAACGATGACGTCGACCACTACCGCGCCGCTGCGCTGGTTGCGCTCGCTGTTCTCCGCTCAACGGCAGACCAGCGGCGACGAGGCGGGCGATGTCGCCGTCGCGGACCATGAGCACGTCGACTTGAGCGAGGAGGGCTCCCGCATCGGAGACTGGCTCCCCTACCGCAGCTACCGGCCCGACGACCAGGTCTTCATCAACCGTGACTCGGTGGGGTTCCTGCTGGAGCTGACACCCCAGTCCGGCGCCGACCAGGCAACGGCCGACCGCCTCAAGGGCATCTACGCCCGGCTGCCGACCCACGCGACGATGCAGCTCTCGCTTTACGCCTCGCCGCACATCGGTCCCTTGCTCAAGCGCTATGCAGGCTTGCGCATGTCGGACCCCGATGTCGAGCGCCGCTCTGAGCTGCTGGGTGGCCGGCCGGCGCGTAACGACAACGTGTTTCGCCAGGCGGCACGCCGACGCTATGCGCACCTCATGCGTGGCAGCCAGCAGCCGTTGGTGCCGGGCTCCGGCATGCTGGTGAGGGATTTCCGGCTCTTCCTGTCGGTCTCGCTGCCCGGCAGCATCGAGAACCTCGGCGCGATCGACGATCTGCTCAACATCCGCGATGGCGTTCGCAGCACGCTTGAATCCGCGCATTTCGCCAACCGCATTCTCGGCGCCGACGACCTGATCAGCCTGGTCAGCGGCATGCTCAATCCGGCGCGGCTGCTCGGCCAGGCACCAGCGCAGGCGGAGTACCAGCCCCTGAAATCCATCGGTGAGCAGTGCATCGACCGCGACACGCTGGGCGATTGGCGTCACCCGAAGTTCTCCGTCTTGGAGGGTCCCGGCGGCGCTGATCAGCGGGTGGAGGTGCGGTGCCTGTCCCTGGTGCGCCCACCCAAGCGCTTCTTCCTGTGGGGCATGGGCGCGCTTATCGGTGACCTGTTCCAGGACACGCTGCAAGTGCCGTGTCCCTTCCTCATAACGATGGGCGTGTTGATCCCGGACCAGCGGGACATGCGCACGGGTGCCACCGTGGGCAAGGCCGAGGCCAAGCGCAACGCGGACGCCAAGCACGCCGAACTCTTGCCCGGTGCCGCCGAGAAGTCGGCCGAGTGGACCTCGGCGCTCAAGGCGCTGGAGCGCGGCGGCAAGCTGGTGAAGGTCTATCACCAGGTCGCGCTGTTCGCGCCGCCGGGTCGCGCCCAACGCGCCGAGAGCGCAATGCGTGATGTCTGGGCTGCGCGAGGCTTCGAGCTGCACGGGGACACCTATGTCAACAAGCCCGCACTGCTGCAGGCGCTGCCATTGACCTTGAGCCGGCCCTTTGGCGCTGACCTGGAGAAGCTCCGCCGCTGGGACCTGCGCACGTCGGGCAACACCATCCACATGGCGCCCATGATTGCGGAGGGCAAGGGCACCGGCACGCCAACGCTGGTTGGCGTGGGCCGGCGCGGGCAGGTCCAGGCGCTGGACTTCTTCGACAACATCGATGGCGGGAAGAACGCGGTCGTCGTCGGCTCCGTTGGCTCGGGCAAGTCCACGTTCCTGCAGGAGATCGCCACCTCCTACGCGAGCAAAGGCGCGCTCGTGCGGGTGATCGAGATGGGCAAGAGCTTCGAACGCACCGCCGGCCGGGTGGGCGGGCAGTTCGTGGTCTTTAACGGCACCGAACACCTGTGCGTGAACCCGTTCAGCCTGGTGTCCGAGCCGCGCGAGATTCAGACGCCAGAGGGCGTCGAGGTCTGCGGAGGGATCGACGACGACGTCGCGATGCTGCAGCCGCTGCTGGCCAAGATGGCCAGCCCCAATGCACCGCTGGAGCCGCCGATCTACGCTTCGCTGGCGGTGATCATCAAGGAAGAGTTCACCTCGCGTGGGCGAGCGATGACGGTCACCGACGTTCAGCGGCGCTACAGCATGGGCCGTCTGTACGACGATCGGCCGATCGATCAGCGCTACTACGACATGGCCGACATGCTTGCCCCGTTCAGCGGGGGTGGCGTCTATGCCAACTACTTCGAGGGTCAAGCGACGCTGGACTTCAGCAACTCATTCATGGTGTTCGAGATGCAGGAACTCGACACCAAGCCACACCTGAAGGCCGTGGTTCAGTTGATCTTGCTGTACCAGATCACCCAGGAGATGCTGGAAGAGCGACACCGTCAGAAGATCTTCATCATGGACGAAGCGAAGGAGGCGCTCGCCGGCAGTGGCCCCGACGACCAGGCGCAGGCCCAGTTCCTTGAAAAGCTCTACCTGCGGGTGCGCAAGTACAACGGCTCGGCCATCACCGCGACGCAGGACGTAGCGCACTACTTCAGCTCACCCTACGGCGCCTCGATCTGGAATCAGGCGGCGTTCATTCTGCTCGGCCGCCAGTCCGAGAACTCCATCGAGGCCATCGCCAAGGGCGACGCCATCAAGCTCGACGACAACCTGCGCCGCCTGCTGGGCTCCATCGGCGGTGGATCGGGCCACTTCAAGGAGTGGTACGTCCATTCCGACCTGTACCGGGGCGTGATGCGCCTGGTCATCAACCCCAGCACGCTGCTGCTGTTCTCCAACCGCCCCGAGGACAACGTCCCGCTGGATCAGCGGCTGGAAGAAGGCATGTCGGTGAGCGAAGCGATCGACGATTTGCTGCGCGAACGCGGCATCCAGGAGGCAACATGACCAATTCAGCCGATCGCAACGCTGCTCGCTCGGGCCGCCCCTGGGTGGCACTGCGCACCCTGCTTTCCGGCAGCATCGATCCGTATCGGAAGGTTCCCCGCCTGCTGTTCGTCGATGCCATGGGGGCGGCAGTGGTCAGCGCCGCAATAGTCGTGCTGGGACTCGTTCTCGGGTCACCGCGTCCGTTTGTCGCATTCCTGTACCTGTGGGCGATGGGCCTGACGGTCTTGTCCGTGGCACAGGGTGCCTTGGCGTATCAGCTGCGGCGCAGGATCAAGCAGCCCTCGGGCGGTTGGACCGTTCGGGTCTGTGGCAAGCCGGCAGCACTTATTGGCGACGCCGACCTGGCGTGGATTGAGATGGAGATCCTGTGCGATACGCGCGCCCGTACCCGCTGGTGGATGGCGTGGTTTGTCTTCGCCATGCAGTTGCTGTCTGCACTTGGGTGGATGCTGCCGACGCTCCTGTTCTGGCTAGCCGTCGGGTTGATATTTGCCGACCCCGAGTCCTTCGACACCCTGCGTTCGCTGTCTGCCCAGGAGTGGCGCAGTGTCGTCAAGCCGCTCGAGTTGATCGGGCTGACGTTGGCCCCGGTACTGATTTGGCTTGCGCTGGCCTTCGCGCGCAAGAAGCTGGCCGTGCCGACCACCTTGCTTCTCGATGACGAAGTACGTTGGCGCGTTGCCGCGACGCTGGGCCTGCGCTCGGATTCACGGATCGGCCTTGAGCCTCACACCAGCGCCCAAGGCGCCAACGAACTGCCGCGTATCGAAATCCTCCCCAGGCAGGAGGCCGCATGATCCCTCAATCTCAGCCTCAGGCGCCGGGCGAGCCCGCCCCTCAGGCGTTGAGCCAATCGCTTGCCATCGAAGGCGACGCCGCACTTCGTGGGGGCGGCCAGACGATGGTGCGCCTGCTCTCCTATGCCATCGTCTCCGGCGTGGTCGCCATGGTGGCCATAGGCATATACGACGTGGCGGTTCGGCAGCCGCGCACACCGCGGTTGGCCGTGGTCGACGTTGCGCGACTCTATGAGCTGGCCCACGAGAAGGCCTCGCGCAACGCGCTGATGGCGGTGGATGCCATTCAAGCGCCAGGCACATCGGCTTCCGCTCCCAGCACGGCAGCGCTTGCCGGAGAGGCCCTGTCGCAGTTCTATCGAATGCCCGAGGAGTTCGGACCAGCCCTGTCCAACACCATGAAAGAGTTGTCCAAGGAGTGCCGGTGCACGCTGGTGGCGATGTCCACCGTCTTCGGCGCCGACTCCACCATTCCGGACTACACCGAAGTCGTGGCCACGCTCCTGGGCCTGGCCCAGGCCCGTACGACACAGGCTGGTGATGGAGGACGGCGGTGAGCAAGCGAGCGCGGTCACGCTCCTCAGCGGTGCAGGTGCCGGACAGCGACACTGGCCTGGTGATCGTGATGCCAGGCGTATGGCCGCCGGCGCAGGCGCGCCCGCGTGGCCTCTGGCCGAGGCTGACGAAGCGTCTGCAGGAGCGCTGGCCAGCCATCCGCCGAGCGCTGCCACGCGACCTGGCGATCCTGCTGCTGCTGTTCATGGTGACCCGGTACGTCGGCCTGGCCTGGGTGATGACCGACAGCGTGCACAAGTCAGCCGTGCTGGTGCTCAAGGGCGCAGCGGCCCGGCCGGGTGAACTGGCGGTCTTCGGTTACACCGGATCAGCGATCGCGGGCTACCACGGCTCCACCTGGTGGTCCGAATTGCTCGGCCATGTGGGCTGGAAGCAAGCCTCTGCGGGGCCGGCCAAGGGCGAGGGATTCGTCAAGTACCTGGTCGGCGTGCCGGGCGACCGCGTCGAGGTCGAAGGGCGGCAGATCTGGCTGGTGACGGCGCGTGGCCGGATCAATGGCGGGCTCTGCAAGACGCACTCCCGCGCGGGCGTGCCATTGCAGCCAATCAGCCCTCAAGTCATCCCGCCCGGCTTCGTCTACATGTGGGCGCCCCATGCTGACGCCCTGGACTCGCGCTACGCGGTCATGGGCCTCGTGCCCGTGTCAGCGATCAGAGGAAGGGCGGTGCCACTGTGGTGACGGCAATCCTGAAACAACACGGTTGCAAGGCCCGGCGGACGGCTGCGCTGATAGCCGCGGTTGCTGCTGCCGCCGTCGCGATCGCCGGCGGTGCCGCGGCCGCGGATTCGGGCACGATCGGCCCGGTCTACCCCATCGCCGAGATCGACATGCTCGACGAGATCCAGGCGGTCCTGAAGGCCAAGGAGGGCTCCGGCGAACTGCCGCGTTTGCAGCAGGCTGCCTTCAACCGCATGCGCGCCCACATCGAGACGCCGACGGCGGTGGCCGGCGTTTCGCGCGCGCGAAAACCTCGTTCCTGGGAGGTGGACCCCTCGGTCCGGTTCGATGAGCCCATCGTCGACCACGAGGGCCGCATCGTCATCCCGGCGGGCACGCTGGCCAACCCGCTGTCGGTTGTGCGGCTGTCGAGCGTGCTCCTGTTCATCGATGGGCGCGACCGCGCTCAGCTGGCCGTGGCCAAGCGCCTCATGGACAGCAGCGAGCTGCCAGTCAAACTCATCCTCACCGCCGGTTCGCCGGTGGCACTGGCCAAGCTGTGGCAGCGCCAGGTGTTTTTCGACCAGGGCGGACGCCTGGTGCAGCGCTTCGGGATCCAGGCAGTTCCAGCGAAGGTCAGCCAGGCCGGGCTCGTGCTGAAGGTCGAGGAGTTGCCGGTATGAGTCACCGTCTTCTGTCCTCTGCCTTGTCCCGGCTGCTGCTGGCCGCAGCCCTCCTGTGCCAACTGCCCGCCCATGCCGAGGGCGCGCCGAACCCGGGCGAGGCGACCTGCTTCGGCACCTTCTTCAACCCCATCACCGACGTGTGCTGGCAGTGCATCTTCCCGATCTCGATCGGCGCGATCGCCTTCGACTACGGCCAAGAGGACATCGAGAACCCGGCGAATCCGGTCTGCATTTGCCCGATTGGGGTCCCGCCGTACTACCGAATCGGCCTTGAGGTGGGCTTCTGGGAGCCGGCGCGAACGCTGGAGATCACCCGCACCGCCTTCTGTTTCCCGTCGCTTGGCGGCTACTACATGGACGGGGGGCGGTATGCGCCGCCAGGCGGGCAGGACCACACCGCCCACGACAAGGTGAACAAGGGCTCCTTCTACCAGGCGCACTACTACATCAACCCGATCCTCTACTACCTCGAAGTCTTGATGGATGACCAGTGTCTGGAGCCGGGCGCGTATGACCTGGCCTACATGACCGAGTACGACCCGGCTTGGCACGACGACGAGCTCACGGCGATCCTCGAGCCGGAAGCACCCTTGTTTGCCAACATCGTTGCGATCGCCGCGTGCACCGCGGACTGCATTGCGGCCAGTGCCGGATTCGGCATCCGCGAGATGTTCTGGTGCTCGGGCTGCAACGGCCCGACCTATCCGATGAACGGGAACGTGCCGGTGCACATCGGTGGCGTGCAGGCGTCATCGCTGATCGCACACCGGATGATGGCCAAGCTGCACCGTCAGTTGATCGCCCAGCAGTGGCACGGGGAGAGTGCCGTGTGCTCACCGCACTACGCGCCGCTCATGGACAAGACGGGCTACAAGATCCAGATGGTCTACCCCATCCCGTTGACCGCCGGCAACGATGGCTCGGGCGAGAACCGCTGCTGCCAGCCGTTCGGGCGCACCACGCAGATCTGGGGCATGGCCAAGGAGTTCCCCATCCGCGGCGAGGACTTCACCTACCAGGTCTTTCGCAAGCGCAACTGCTGCATGTCTTACTGAGGCCGGGGAGCCACGATGCGCACCTTGCTCTTCTCGCTTTGCTGGCTCGCCTCGGCGGTGCCGCCCGCCGTTGCCCAGGCGCCCGCCATGCCGAACACTCAGGAGATCGAGCAGCGCATGCGGCCACAGGACCTGCGCATGCCCGGTGCCGATGAGCTGCGCCGCGCAGCACCGTCCATGCCCAACGTCGACGCGCTGCCCGACGTGCCGGCTGCGCCGGCTCCAGACCTTGCCGAGCTGGCCAGCCGCTATGAGCGCCTGGGCGTGGGATCCGCAGCCACGCCGGCTGGCGGTGAGCGTGCGGTGTCGGGACTGCTGGTCTTCGTCTCCCTGGGAATGCCCAGCGCCAGTCTGGAAATGCTGGTCGACGACGCGGAGCGCTCGGGCGCGTTGCTGGTGCTGCGGGGCGTCAAAGACGGCTCGCTCAAGACGACCAAGGCCATGATCCAGCAGTTGATCGGAAAGCGCCGCGTCGCCTGGCAGATCGACCCGACGCTGTATCGCGCGCTGCGCATCGAGGCGGTGCCGACGTACGTCCTGGTCGACCCTAACCAGCCGATTCAGCGTTGCCAGTCCGGCGACGTGGAGCAGGGGGCGCAGTGCGGCCAGCCGCCCCACAGCCGAGTGGCGGGCGACGTGACCCTGCGCCGAGCGCTGTTGGCGATGGCACAGGCCGATGCGGCAGCGGCGGTGGCGGCTGCGCCCTATCTGCGGCGCCTGGAAGGCGGTATGCCATGAGGGTGGCTGCGCCTGTCCTTGTGGCCATCCTTGGCGCTGCGCTGGCCTCTGCCGCCGGGGCCGACTCTGCGCGTGACTTCGAGGACGGCAAGGCCCTGGGACAGTCGAAGACCGGTCCACAGGTCGAGGAGATCAAATCCGGCCGAACGGCCAGTGAAGTGCCGAACTACACAGACAACCCGCCCGAGCGCAGCTACTACCGCACCCGCGACCTGCAGACCCCGCTGTCCCAGCAGCAGGCCGACTGCGCCGCGCGGCCGAGCGACCCGACCTGCGCCGGCATCAGCCAGGGGATCCAGTCTCGCCCACCAAGCAACGTCACGCGGGCCGACCCGGCTTTTGCCGGCGAGGACGCGCAGATGAATCCGTCGCTCATCCTCGGCGACATCGCGACCACCTACAGCGCTTGCTCGGTCGGATCGCCTACGCTGGTGTCGCCCGCGCAGTTCAGGCGCGAGACCTGCGACTCCCGCACCGAGGCCTGGACCACCACCCAGTGCGACAAGCAGCTCTCCGTCGTGCCGCACACGCGCACGAGCTGCGAGCAGGGCAGTTGGGTGGCCACCGGCCAGACACTACTGGGCAACCTCGGCCAGGTCGACGCCTCCGCCTTGTGCGATCTGGCGCCGCCTGACGGCATGACGACCTTTCGCATCGGCGCACTGGGCTCGCAGCGCAAGGCCGAGCCGGTCACCGCCGACGCGCGGCTCTCCATGGCCGCCAGCCTGCCCGCCCTCGGCCAGGATCCGCCCAAGGTGGCCTCGCTGCGTATCGCCGCCGACCACATGGGCTCGACCACCGACGTCGACGTCTTTGCCTATGGTCCCGGATGCATCGGCGACGATTGCGCGTTGAGCTTCTACTACTTCGCGGGTGGCACGAAGTGCACCTTTGAAGGCGGCGACGGCGGCATCGTCTGCGAGCCGGTTGCTCCCGGCTTCCTGGAGGCCAAGTACGCCTGCCCGTTGCAGCAGCTGGCAGGCAACGAGCTGTACTTCGTCACCTGCGTCCAAGACGGCGAAGGACAGACCTGCGCAGAGGAGCGGGGTGATCGCCACCAGTGCTGGGCGAAATCAAGGACTCGCGGCGCCTTGCTGGCCCATCCGCTTGCCAACAGCGAAGTGGGCTACTGGAGCCGCCAGGGCCCATCTACGCCCACCCAGCAGGCGATCGTGGTGCCCAGCACGCCGCCGGGGCAGCCGATGACGAGCCTGTCGCTCGCTTTCTCACGGCCCAGGGTCCTGGCCACGGCCAACGAGAGCTGGAACAACGCCTGTGCCGCGTTTGAAGGCATCACGCCCATGTTGCCAGCCGACGGCGTCGCTGGGCCCGGCGGTCCGTCGCTGCCAGCGCCCATGCCCACCGGCCAGCAGCAGTGCGTCCGAACGGCCAGCATGTGCCTGGACGGACCCTCCACGCGCCTCATCGACGGCGAGGAAGTCACCCGGCAATGCTGGCACTGGCAGAACACCTTTGCCTGCACGGCCTTGTCCGCGGGCTCGACCTGCACCGATCCCCGGTTTGCCGGCTGCTCGCAGGCGGGTGAGTACACCTGCGAGGAACAGGATGGCCAGGGGCATTGCCTCAAGGCGGAGGCGCAGTACGACTGCAAGATCGCCGACGCGGTGTACTCCCAGGCGCTCAACTGCGGCGACCAGAACTACTGCGCCGGCGGCTCCTGCTACGACACGACCTATGCACCGAACGAGAACTTTGCCTTCGCCGTGGCGCACATGGAGGCACGCGAGGAAGCTGGCCAGCAGTTCGACGCGGCAAACCTTCAGATATTCAAGGGCTCGCCCGGCCATTGCGACAAGGACACCTGGGGCCTGCGTGACTGCTGTGATGCCAACGGTGACTTCATCCAGTGCGAGGCCGACGAGCGTGAAACGGTCCGCCAGCGCGAGGAGGGGCAGTGCCACTACATCGGCAACTTCTGCTCCGAGCGCGACTGGTTGGGTGGGTGTTTGTGCAGGACCTACAGCTACTGCTGCTTCCCATCGATGCTGGCGCGCATCGTCCAAGAGCAGGGTCGGCCGCAACTTCAGCGCGATTGGGGCTCCTCGCGCGAGCCCTCCTGCGAGGGCTTCACCGTCGAGGAGTTCCAGAACCTGGACTGGTCGCGCATCGACTTGAGCGAATTCTACGCCTCGATCACGCCGGCACCCATCGACAACGGCGGGAACGCTGGCCGCGCAGGCGAAGCCCAGGACAACTGCTACTACGGTGGCGGCCGCTGCGGACCGTGACCTACGAGGAAGCCCTTCATGTCAATCCACACCCACATCGCCCGACGCTTCCTCAAGGTCACCCGCGCCGTGACCGCCATCTCGGTGTTGACCGGCCAGGCTCTCTGCGTCCACGTCGCCCAGGCCCAGGCGACGTCGGCACCAGCGCCTGCTCGCGTTGTCGCCAACCTCGCTGCGGCCTCCCTGATGCCGGACGGCGAGAACTCGGCGGCGCGAGCCTACTGGCGCTCGTCTCGCGATGGCTGGTTCTGGTACCAGGATCCTCCGCCCGACGACGACGAGGTGCCGCCGCGGTTGCCTGCACCCGTTCCCGCTCCATCGCCGCTGGAACGCGACTTGGCGGCTCACAAGGCGTTCCAGCAGCACCTGGAGAACGCCCTGAACGCTGCGGTGGTCAACCCCAGCGAGGAGAACCTGGCCCGGTTCCTGGAGACGTGGGCCCAGGCGCGGCGCAAGGCGTCGCTGTTCACCGATCGGGCCCAGCTGCTTGCGGCCCGCATGCCATGGGTAGACGAGACCTCCCAGGGCACCCGGCCGCCCAACGGCGCGGCGCTACGGGTGTTCGACCAGGTCCACGCCGACCAGAAGGACACGCTGATGCAGCAACTCGCACGCACGCACGGCCTGTACTTCTTCTTCCGCTCTGACTGTCCGTACTGCCACGCCCACGCTCCCATGCTCAGGCAACTGGAGGAGAAGTACGGGTTCACGGTCTTCCCGGTGAGCCTGGACGGCAAGGGCATCCCCATGTACCCGCAGCCGGCGAGCGACAACGGCATGTCGCGCCAGGTCATGCAGGCTCTGCGCATCCCGGAAGGGAGCTTTCAGGTGCCCTTCACGGTTCTCGCCGAGCCGCGCTCGCGCGAACTGCTGCCAGTGGGCTTCGGGCCCATGACGGCAGCAGAGATGGTCGATCGCATCGCAATGGTGCTGCGCAGTCGCGGCGACATGGGCGCGCTGCTCGACCGCGCTGGTGCGCCGCAGCCCGTGTCCTGGGTGCCCGCCGATGCTTTTGCCAAGCCGTGAATCACCACCTCGACTACCGCGACCGCCTTGAGAGGACCTTCACCATGACAAAGACCCGTCGAGTTCCTGCAGGGCGGCGTGCCCGCACCGCCGTGGCCGTCACGACCATCGTCGCGATGCAGTGGGTCAGCATGGCCTGGGCCGCCGACCTGAGTGGCGAGATGCTGCAGATGTTCAACGACATGGGTGCCGTGAGCAATGTCACCGGCCCGGGCGCCTTCCGCTCCCAGACCATGGGCATCTACACCGGCGGCGAGTTGCAGATGCGCGCGCCGACGCGCAACTACCAGTTCTGGAGCGTCACCATGCCGAGCATCAGCTCGGGCTGCGGTGGCATCGATGCCTACCTTGGCAGCTTCTCGCACATCAACAGCGAGCAGTTCAAGGCGTTGCTGCAACAAGTGGGCGCCAACACGGTGGGGCTGCTTTTCAAGGCGGCGCTCAAGAGTATCAACCCCATGATCGAGTCGGTTCTCGGCGACCTGGAGAAAACGCTCGCCCAATACAACTCCTTCAGCCGCGGCTCCTGCCAGATGGCCAACGCGCTGGTCAATGGCATGTCCGGCGCCTTCGACGTCAACAGCTACAGCGCCTGTGTCTCCATGGCGCGCAGCTTCTATGGCGACGACGACGCGGCCGCGCAGAGCCGCTGCGCGAGCAACGCCCCGGCGGTGAACGCCGAAGTGCAGGCTGGCAACGACGAGGGCAGCAAGGCGCTCGCCCTGCGCGACCTGAACCTCGTGTGGGATGCGCTCGCCGGCTCCAGTTTCAGCCGCGACGAGAGGGAGACCTTCATGAACATCGCGGGCACCGTGATATTCAGGAAAGCGCTGAACCACGGCGGCACGGGCGAAAAACCCAGACCCATTCCTCCCTCGGTGGACTCGCTCAGCACGCTGCTGTACGGCAACAAGCAGGGTAGCACCGAGGACACGGTGGTCATCAGCGGCTGGTGGCAATGCAACGACGACGATTGTCTCGAGCCCGTGCAGGTGGACAAGGAGGTGACCCCGTTCCCGACCCACGTGCGCGCGACTCTGCTGTCGCTGCGCGACAAGCTGCAGTCGGGCACGGCGCCGGCAGCGGCGGAGATCGGCTTCATCAACATGACCTCGGTTCCGGTGTACCGGATGATGGCGATCGGCTACCAGGCGGGATCCACCGGCAACGACACCTACCTCACCGACATGCTGGTGAATCGTTATGCCAAGCTGATCGCCTATGACTACGCCCACACCTTCCTGCGGCGCGAACTGAAGCAGGTCCTGGCCTACATCGGCCAGGCGAAGCTGCAGAGCGAGCCCGAGGAGAAGTACGGCAAGGAGCTGCGCGACAACGTCGAAGCGCTGATGAAGGCGCTCGACCAGGAGCGCGCCACCACCCTGGCCCGTGTACCCAGCCTCAACGCTGTGGTGGACGACCTGCAGCGCATCGAACGGCAGTTGCGCACCGGCCTGCCGTCCTCGGTGCGCAACATGCTCGACCTGAGCAACCTCATGACGGGCCGCGCCGGCCGCAGCTGAACCGCACTCGGAGCCCGCCATGGCACAGCCCACGATGACCGTCTACGCCTACGGCAATGTCGATGCGTTGCACGGCATCTTCAACGCCGTGGCGATGGTCATGTCGTCCGACGACTTCGGCGACATGATCCGCGTGGCCGTGATCATCGGCTTCCTGGTGGTTGCCGTGCTGATGGTGAACCCGAAGAACATCGCCAAGGGGTGGAATTGGTTCATCTGCGTTGCGGTCTTGACGGGCGTGGTCCTGACTCCGAAGGCCACCGTCACCATCGAGGACCGACTCGGGATGCAGGCACCGGCGGTGGTGGCCAATGTGCCCTGGGCCCTGGCCGTCATCGCCCAGGTCAAGACGGCCATCGGCGCCACACTGACCGACCTGTCTGAGACGGCGTTCCAGACGATTCCCGAGGAGGGGCGCGCGTTGCCCACCGAGCTGAGCTATCTCGAACACGGGGTGATGTTCGGCAACCGCCTGGTGCGGGCCTCGCGCGAGGCGGATTTCCATTCGCTCAACACCCAGGGCGACACGCTCAACTACCTGCGCAACTGCATCTTTCCGAGCCTGGGGCGCGAGGCGGTGCCCGGCGCCTTCGAGACCTCAAGCAGCCTGATCGACGAAATCAGCCATCCGAATCCTGCCCTGTTCTCGACCTACCACGACACCGCCAACGGCGGCGAGCTCGTCTCTGCACCCTGCGACCAGGTCTTCAGCCGCATCCAGCCGACGCTGGTGATCGCGGGTCAAGCCGCCCTGCGCAGCATGGCCACGCGCCTGATGCCGAACGTTGACGGGGCAATGGCTGAGGCCAAGGTGACCGACTCGCTGCTGGCGATGTACGGCAAGGCGCGCCTGGCCGAGGCCGGCGCGACGGCGCAGGACATCATGATCCAGAACATCCTGATCAACGCGACGGCCGATTCATCCGCGCTGTACAGCGCGTCGCTGGATGACCCGGCCGTGATGATGTTCGCCAGCCTGCGCTCGCAGGCGGTGGGATCCATGAACGCTGGCTACCTGGTGCAGGGGCGCATCGCCGAGGAAGCGCTGCCCATCGTACGCAATATCACCGACGCCATCCTCTATGCGGTGTTCCCGGTGTTGTGCATCCTCGCGATCGCCTCCGAGGGGAGGGCGCTCGCGGCCCTGGCCAAGGGCTATCTGCTGGTCATGGTGTGGGTGGAGCTGTGGCCGCCCATGTTCGCGGTCGTGAACTACCTGCAGACGCTCGCCGCTTCCGGCAACTTGGCCGCCGCGGCCACGCTGCCGATGGGGGGCGGGCTGTCCTTGCAGACGGCCACCGGGATCTACTCGACGGCGGTATCGGACGTGGCCGTCGCCGCGTGGATGGTGACCTTCGTTCCAGTGCTGGCGGGCGCCGTACTTTTCGGTATGGACCGCATCATGTCCATCGCCGGTGCCCGCCCGGGTGCAAGCCAGGCCGAGTCCGAGGCGCCGCAGGCATCCAAGGGCAACGTCAACATGGGCAACGTGACGATGGACCAGCAGCAAATCTCTGCCTACCGGTCGTCGCCGACGATGACCACGTTTGCAGGAGTGGGCGGGATGTCGACGGTCGACGCGCTCACCGGTGGCGCCCGCTACCAGCACGCACAAAGCTCAGGCCCTGTGAGTGTCAGCGACGTGTCGTCCTTGGCGCGCGAGCAGGCGCAGGGCGCCACCCAGTCGCTTCAATTTGCTCAGTCCGATGCCAGATCTGCCGAGACGTTAATTCAGTCGGCCATTGGCCGAGTCGATGGTCTTGCGAAGTCTGGAGCGTTCGGTGCGGAAGGCGGGCAGGCTTGGAACAAGGCTCGTGAGGCGACGGAGGCGGACAACTCTCAAGACGTGCGAACCGTGGGGGAGCAACTGATCCGCCAATTTGGTACGAATGACAGCGCCGGACTTACCAAGGCTTTGCAAGCCGGCGTAGACGTTGGCGGCGTCATGAAGTTCCTGGGACGATGGGCCGACCCGGATCAAGCAACAGGCAAACAAGGGGTCGGCTTGTCAGCCGGCGGCCAATTCAGCGGCAATCTCGGCTCCTCCGCGCAACGCGCTGTCACCGAGGCAGTCTCAGGGCTGCGCAACCGGTCGGCCCAAAGAACGGCATCGGCCGTCGAGAAATTCGCGAACTCCACCCAGTTCCGCTCGTCCGAGTCTTCTGACACGCGCGCATTGGAGGATGTGCGCGC
This sequence comes from Ideonella flava, assembly GCF_051857595.1. Lineage (NCBI taxonomy): Bacteria > Pseudomonadati > Pseudomonadota > Betaproteobacteria > Burkholderiales > Sphaerotilaceae > Ideonella > Ideonella flava. The sequence goes on along the minus strand of NZ_JBPZHD010000009.1, from coordinate 77,555 downwards.
AGACCTTCAGCGCGCATCGTCGTTCCGCGAGTCGTCGGCGAGCCGACTGGACGAGGCGCACCAATTCCAGGAAACGGAGCGCAAGCTCAACGCGCTCCAGCACAGTTGGACCATCAGCAACGCGAACGCCTTCTACGAGTTTGCCGCCCGAGAGGGCAAACACCCCGGCAATGCGAACATCTCTCGCAAGCAGTGGGTCGATACGTTGCAGAGATTCCTCAACGTGGGTGAGATCGGCAGGGACGATGACGGCAATTTCTTCATGCCGCAAGTGGGGCAGGGTCCGAACATCATGCAGACCATCAAGCCCGACCTACTTCGGGTTGGCTACCAGAGTTCCACGCCACGCGGCGGGCAGGAAATGGTTGTTCAGGACGCTGCGGCGAGACGCGGCGAAGTGCAAGGTGCACAGCGCCGTGCCGGCGTTTCGCCTCACGGCGAGGTAGACGGTACCGGTCTCAAATCCGACGTGGCAACCGGCCAGGGTCAGGTGGAGCTTCGTATTGAGCAATCCAACGAGAGCGCCAAGACACATTTGGCGGCCCAGCAGATGGGATCAGACGCTGCCTTCAAGAACGCTCCCGCGCAAGCCGGCTCCTTTTTGCATTCCATCGCTTCCGACAGTGAAGGCAATGGTACGGGAGTGGAAGCTACGAGGGTTCAGGTATCCCGTCCCCGTCCTGGCAGGCAGGACCTCGATGATTGGAATGAGAAGCGGAAGGCCTCGAATTCGGAGATCCCTACCAAATGATGGTCAGAGCTAAAGGTAGAGATTTCCGATCTTTACGCCAGCCCCGCCATTCGCCACCGCATCAGCGGCCGTGGCGTAGGGTCCTGCGTTCCGCGAAGGATCACCAGCACACCAGCCAGCCCAGCCATCTCCGGTGGAGCCGGGCAAGTTCAAGCTTTGGCTAGCCACATGGATATCAGTTGCCTCGTAAGAGCAGGCCGCCTCATCGGCTCCGTTGTACAACGTCACCGTGTGGGCGGTATCGCGTCCAATGCCGAACCAGCCCAGCATCGTGTACCAGAGCACCGCTAAGAAGTTCGTCAGGCTGTACATCTTCTTCTCCCAGGAGGATCCTTCATGCGCGAACTCTACACCCGCGTTATCAGCCCACTGGACGGCATGCCCCGGGGCCGTTCGCACGCGGATTGCTTGGCCGCGCTGGCCATGGCCGCGATGCTGGGTACGGCGCCAGCGGCGTTCGGACAAGTCGATCCGTTCAAGCCGGTCACTGCGGATGACAGTTGCGAGTTCGGCTACAGGGTCACCGGCCCGAAGGCTTGGGACGCGCCCGAAGCCAATGGCGAGGGTGAGTGGATCGATTTCGTGCTGCGCAAGGCCGTCCAGTACTGCAAGGACGGCGACCACTTCATGATCATCCGCAGTGATACCAACGGACCGATGGTGGGTTGGATCCACGACTACTTCTCTGTTGCAGCGTTGTTATGCCGGCGAGCCGACATCGTCGAGGAACATCCGCTGAACAGCCGGGGTCAAGAGCGGCACAAGTTCAGCTGTCCGATCAGCAAGATCGAGCCGCTCAAGAAGCGCATGGCCGAGGGCAAGCTGCTCTACAAGTACCCTGACGACTGGGTCGACCCCCGGCCGGGAGATACCGGTGCGATGAAACGCGCTCCGGGCTCGAATGAGCCGGCCTATGTGGCGCCGCCGCGCCCGGCCAAGCCAAAGAACGACGACTGCAAGGTTCCCAAGGCGCCGCACTACGCCGAGCGCTGCGGCCTTCCATTGGTTGCCCCCGGGCTGCAACGCTAGACCCCAAAGGAGACGCCCCGATGCTGCAGAGACTTTTCGCGCGCTGGCGCCGGCCCGCGTTCGCGATCGACGAGTTGGAGCCCGCCCAGCTCGACTCCCAGAACCTCACCCGGGCACTGGCGCGTGACATGCTAGCGGACCGGCGGGCGGAGCGGCGGGCGCGGTTGGCCAAGCCGCTGATCTACGCGGTCATGATCCTGGGGCCGGTGCTCATCCTCCGGTGGCTGCCGTCGCCCTTCGATGCCCGGCCGGGCCCTTCGAGCGAGGCGGTGGGGGTCGTCGAACTGGCCGGAGAGATGGCCGATGGCAAGCAGGCCTCGGCCGAGCGTGTCATCCCGGCGCTGCGCCGCGCATTCGAAAACGAGCGTGTCAAGGCCGTTGTGCTGTCGATCGACAGCCCGGGCGGCGCGCCCCTGGAGGCCGAGCGCATTTACACAGCGATCGACAGCTGGCGGGCGAGCCACCCCAAGCCGGTGATCGCGGTCATCAACAACGTAGGCGCCTCGGCTGCCTACATGGTCGCGCTGCACTGCGACGAGATTTACGCTGGCAAGTACAGCCTGGTGGGCTCTATCGGTGCGGTGCTGTCGGGCTGGGATTTTCACAAGGCGCTCGAGCGCGTGGACGTGGGGCAGCGCGTCTATGCGTCGGGCAACTTGAAAGCGATGCTGAACCCCTACTTGCCCATGTCACCGGAGGCGGATCACAAAGCCAAGGATCTGGTGACGAAGATGGGCCGGCAGTTCGTCGATGAGCTGGAAGCCGAGCGCAAGGGCAAGCTGGCCACCGGCGTGGACTTCGGTTCCGGCGAGATCTGGGGTGGCCTGGAGGCCCACAAGCTCGGGCTGATCGACGGCGTGTCCACGTTGGACCAGGTCGTCAAGTCGCGCTGGCCCGACCTCAAGATGCACGGTTTCGGGCCCGGCAACGCCAACGGGCTGCCGCTCATCGGCTCGTCCGTCGTGGATGCCTTGCGCGAAGTGGGCTTCATTGGCCCGAGCGGAGCCCAGGCGGTGGCCTTGCGCTGAAAGGGTGACTTGCGGGCCCGTGAGCCCGGCCCGGCTCGGCTGTGCCCATTCCCCCATGAAGACAGGGTAGGCCAACATGTTGAATCGCCGGTAGGGTTGCCAAAGCGGCGGGTCAAGGTCCTGCGCGACGACCATGTCGCGCTGCTAAATCGAGCGCCGAGCTCAACTTCCTTATCGGAGTGTGCCCGTCCCGGTCCGACCTGAGAAAGTCAAGACATGAAGCGCATCATCGTCCGCCCCGGAAAGAGCGTTCTCGTCAGCGACGAGGCACTCAGCCGTGCGCGCAATGCGCTCAAGACATTCGGCGTCGACGAGGCCGCGCTGGATTGTCTGGGTGTATTTACCGGTGATGTGACAATCGGCGCCAACGCGATTGCAGCCAAGGCGCTGAAGGCCAGCAAGCCGAAGAAGGCGCCTGCGAAGGCGGCCAAGCGGCCGCACTTGAAGATCTTTCGGTGCCGCATCGCACAAGCGGCGGTCAAGGGCATCCAGGTCGGCGTGTCGGCCGGTCAGCGCCAGGCAACGGGCGAACTGGTGTTCAACGACGCCACAGCCGATCGGGGCCGCAAGCTCAAGATCATCGCCTGAAAGGCGTATCCACTGGATCAAGGCCCCTTCGGGGCCTTTTTTTTGCTGCCGGGGTGCCCTCAGTTAACGGGCATTAGCTGAGGGCGATATTTAGAGGGTTTCGAGCAGGGAAGACGTGGACAGAGCTGCAGTGCCAGGAAGTGACCGAACTCAAGGGAGACGTCCCACTGCCGGACGTGGGCCGAGTTCCGGAGCAGGATCCCGATCGCGGCTCTCTGGGGCGACGGCGACAACGCGTCGGCCGACATGATGTCGCTGGACGCGTGGCCGCCACTGTGGAACGCCCGTGTTGATCCGCGCAGCCGTACGCGACCGCTGGGTACAGCGGCAGGTGACAACCGTTGTCAATCTGCGCAAGATCCAGCCATGAGTCGCCAAACCATGAGCTTTGCCTTGCCCGAGTCGATGCGCGAGTACATCGACATCCGGGTTGCTGCGGGCAACTACGGTAACACCAGCGAGTACATCCGCGACCTGGTCCGGCGCGACCAGGAAGAGCAGGCCAAGAAGCGGCTTCGCGATCTCATTGAAGAAGGGCTTGCATCCGGCCCGGCCGGCGTCGCACCAAGGCGGACGAGAAGCAACTGTTGGCGATCGCTCGCGGCGAGATCGATTGAAGCCGGCGGTTCTGCGCCCGTGGGCGCTGCGCGATCAGCAGGGCGAGGTCCGGTACTACCGCAAGGAGTGCGACGCGCGCGTGGCGGTGAAGGTGGCCAAGGCCACCAACGAAACGCTTGACCAGATCGAACTCGAACCGGGCATGGGCTCGCCGACGCTCGGACAGCTACTGGCATTCCGGGGCTTCGGACCTGGCGGGCGGCAAAGTTTCCGCCGCTGTGGTGCTACTTCGCTACTTCGAACCTTCGAACGCAGAGACCACCTGGATGTGGTCCGGCTGCTGGGCGAGCGCCAAGACATCGCCGCTATCTTGGGCGACGAGTTCGCCTCGGACTGATGACGCTCAAAGTTCGGCGGCGCAGGGCCGGAGGTCAATGACCGGTCTGCGGCCGTCTGTTCGCCGGGATGGTCGACCGTACCCGACCCCACACTCGGCCAGACAAGGTCAGCGTCAGGTCCGCAGCGGTTGCAGTCCTTCGCTGGATTCGTCCCAAGGTCAGCTTGCAACCCATTGACGACATCAGAAGTTCAGGCTCTTTCCGTCCTGGCAGGAATTTCCACCCTAGTAGCCGCCTCCGCAAACTGGCAGAGTCCGTTTGCCCAGCCCATCTGTTCCGGAGTTCGGCAGTTGGGGTCGAAGAGCCGAGGGCTCGCCACAACGATCACCATGCACCGTGCCCGACTGGTGGCCACGTTGAATCGATGCGGGTCGTACAGAAACGCCATCCCGCGCGGCGCGTCTTCGGGCGACGAGCTCGTGCACGAGTAAATCACGACCGGTGCCTCCTGGCCTTGGAACTTGTCGACCGTTCCGACGCGAGTCACCGAAGCGCCGGCCAACGCTCGCTTCAGCGCGCCGACCTGCGCGTTGTAGGGCGCGACCACCAGAATGTCGGCTGGCTCCAACGGTCGGCTTTGGCCGCATGCGTTGATCCAGGTAGAACCGCTCTGCAGCAGCAGACAAGCCACGGCGACGACGGCCTGGACCTCCTCGAGCGCCTGAGATTGATTGCCCTGGTGTGCCACCTCCACGAGAAACAAGCCAGCGCCGGCAAACGGCGCAGCACCTTCGATCCGCTGGTGCTCAAGGCCGCGGTTCGCTTGCAGACGCCCTTCGTAGTAGGCCTCGGATGTGAACCTGCAAACCGCCGGGTGTAGCCTGTACGTCCAGTCGAGAAACAACCCCTGGTCGGGACGCAGGGTGCTCTGTCCCGCTCCGACCAGGTGGACGAGCGCCGCAACGTCGGCGCCGTCTTCGTGCGCACCCCGGGCGGGTTGTTCGAGCTGCTGCGGATCACCCAGCAGGACCAGGTTCCTGGCGGCACGCGCCGCCGCAAGGACCTGTGCCAGCGCCATCTGTCCTGCCTCGTCGACGATGAGGACGTCGAGGCAGGCGATCGCGTCAGCATGCGCCCACAGCCACGCGGTGCCGCCGACCACGGTGCCGGGCGCGATGCGGCCGAGCGCCTCACCCGTCGACTTCGCGAACTCGATTCCGTCTCCCGTTTCGTGCTCGTCGTCCTTGTGCACCAAATGCAGGTGCTGCGGTTGGCTTGCAGCGTTGTCAGCGTTTCGCACGGCACCCAGCAGGTTGTCGATGACCTTGTGGCTGACCGCCGTGATGCCGATTCGCTTGCCGGCTGCCGCGAGCGCCAGGATGGCACTCGCGGCGAGCGTCGTCTTGCCCGCACCGGGCGGCCCCTGCACCGGCAACACGCCACCGTCCAGTTCGAGGCACAGCCGCACGAGGCTCGAGCCGGCCGCTTCGTCCTGATGCAGCAACCACTCATCGACGCCCGCAGCGCGGCGCGGCGGGCGAGCGCGAAGGAGCTCACTCGCGGCCGCGTAAGGACTGGCATGCTCGAAGCCGTTGTTGCGCACATGCTCGGCGAAGGCGAGCAACGCCTCCTCGAGGGGCTTGGCGCTGACCACCGGATCTCGGAAGACCGCGCCGGGTAGCGCCTGCATGGCCTTCTCGCCGAGCCCGAGAACGATGGTCCGGTCGTTGAGGTCGAACTCCTTGACTTCGGCCTTGCACGTCTGGGGCTCCTGGCCGGGGCCGCCCGAGACAGGCCACACGACGCTGTTACCGACATCGATCGCCGTTTCCTGCGCCGGGAAGCGGAAGCGGCAGCGCGCATTGCGTTCGCGGCCCTGCTTCGGGAGCTGCTCCTCGAACTGCAGCCCGCCGAGCATTTCGCGCTCGTCCATGTGGTCTTCATTCGGAAGATCGCGCAGGCGGAAGAACTCCCACCAGGCGTTCTTCTCCTCCTGCCGGTAGTAGCCCAGCATCGCGGCCAGCAGCGCGCGCGCCTCCTCATCTGCCGTTTGCGCGCCCGGAACGTCGGGCATGCCTTGAAGCAAGGCTTCGCGCAGGTCCTGGATGCGCTGATCCCGTGCACCGACCTCCTCGCTCGGCGCCAACTCGCCGGGGACGGGCCGGGGGATGCGTTCGCCGCGTGCCAAGAGCTCGGCGCGCCGGAGCTCCAGCCAGCCGCGCAACGACTCGGTGGACAGGCAGTCATCGCCGTTGTAGGTGGCAACCTCCTCCCTCATCGTCGGATCGCTAGCCTCGACGTTGCCCAGTTCCAGCGCCATCTCGAGATCGCGCCGCGCGCGGGCAGCGTCTCGCAGCTCCAGGCGCCGCTGAAAGCCGTGCAGGGACTCCAGTTCCTTCAGGCCATAGCGCTCCACACCGATCCGATAGGCCTCGCGCACCACCACGTGCAGATCCACGAAGCGCCGGCCGCGGAGCAATTGGTCTAGCTCCGCGGTGCGTGTCGCATGCCGGGCAGCCAGGCGTTTGAGCGCCGATGGCTCGTACGCGCCGAAGTGGTACACGTGCGCGTCCGGATGCTTCTGCACGCGCGCCAGCGCGAGGTCGACGAACGCCTCCAGCGCGCTCTTCTCTTCAGCGACGTTCAGCGCCCACCACTGATCGAACGTGACATCCCCATCTTCGCCTCGGATGCAAAGGCCGGTGAGGTACTCCAGGCCATGCGGGGCCACATACGGGTCGCCTTCGAAGTCCAGAAAGATGTCGCCCGCCGAGGGTTCTGGCAGGCGCGCCAAGCCGCGGCCCGGCTCGAGCGCGAGCAGCTCGACTGAAGGCAAGTCGGCACCCCGGCTGGCCACCTGCAATCGCGCCTGCTGGCCCAGGCGCTCGAAAGCGTCGGCGGTTCCCCGCGTCGGCTTAGCGGGCAAGATGCCCAGGCGCTCCGCGACGATGCCGACGGTGGGCAGGCCCTGCTGCTGGAACTCGCGGATCTGGCCGCCACGGATGCCCGCGATCAGCGAAGGATGATCGTCCATGCGTCGCTGTCGATCGCAGTGGCGCCAGTAGATGCAGATGTCGCAGTGCGCGACGGGATCGGGATAGGTGCGCGGCGCAGGCGTGGCCGCCACGGCGGCCAGAAACCTTGTTCGCACGAGCCGGTAGTACGCCGCGAACTGTGCGGTCCGGTACGTCTCCTGCCCGAGCGGCGTGATCACATGGATGCGCTCGGGGACCATGCCCTGCATCGGTTGGAGCAGTTCGGCATAGGTGCACAGCTGCAGGATCGTGCCAGGCTTGGTCTCCAGCGACAGCTTGGTATCGGCGGGCTCGTACGCGCAGCCCGGCAGGGACGAGCTCGATGCCTTCACTTTCAGCAGCACATCGGCGATACCGCTGAAGGCGCTATTGCGCATGGTGGCCTGCACGATGGCGTCGAAGCCGGCCCGCATCGCCTCCTGGGTCGCCGTCGGGTCCTTCTCCTGCCGAAGGTCGCAGATCGTGAGCCCGGCGCGTCGCAGCGACTCGACATAGGCGGCCTCGTGCTGCAGGCCGCGCTGACGCAGGGCCTCGAGCCGGGGATCGGGGGTGAATTCGATCTCGATCAGCCCTTCACGGCGTTGCCGCTCGAGCTGCGTCAGATGCGGGCAAGCGAGGTGGGACGCGAGCTGGGTCGGCGTATGGTGCGGACGCCCGGCGAGCTCGATGCCGTGCGACGCTGCGTGCGCGTCCTGGCTTTCCTGCGGTGCTTCGTCCATCGTCCGTGCCTCAGCCATTTCACTGCCTTGACCGCGCATCTCATGAACGGATTGAGGCCGATTCAGCCCTGTGGCAGATCGCGAGGTCCCGCGATAGCGGGCGTGACACTCGAACGCCCTTCAGGCCCCTCCATCTCAGGTCAATGATCAGAACGTAAAGCAACCCTCAAACCCGACACGACGCGCCCCTGGTCAGGGAATGTCCTCGGTTACTGAAGCCTGTCCCGCAGCGCCGTGCCGGTCTCGTCTAGCCGCTGGCCGCTTCGACGGCAAGCCGGCCCCACCGCCTCGCCGTCCCGCGCTGGCAACCTCGGGTGTCCCCTGACCGCCGAATGTGATACGGTTACAAGCCATTACACTGCAGCGGGAGGCTGGGGAGCATGGCGTCAGAGAACGGCGATCCGCGCTGGATCCAGGACCTGAGGCGCTTTCTGCCCCTGAAGACCCAGTTCCTGCTGACGGGCAACGTCCGCGACCTGCAGGCCGCCGAGATTGCCCCCGGCACGATCACGCCGCTTCGCTTCGATCAGACGCTGGCCGATGTGCTGTTCGCGCACGGCTATCGCCAGGTGCTCCTGTTCGATCAGCTGCGCGGATGTCGGGCGCTGTCGGCGACGGTGCCGCGGGCGGACAACGTCGCCGCCGACGCCCTGCTTGAACCACCCGGCCTCGACGGGGCTGCGCCGGGTCCGGAAGCCCTGGCGGCCATGCTCGGTCAGGTGATCCGTCACGAGCGCGCTCCGGTCGCCTTGATCGTCGATTTCGCGTCTCGATTGACGATGCGCGCCGACGCACTGTTGCCAGCGGAGCATCAGCTCTTCACGCAGGCGCTGATCCTCTCGCACGAGGCCCGGGCTCGGCCGTTCCAGGGGCGGGCGGGAAGCTTCTTCAACACGATCCTGTGGGTCGTCGAGCGCGAAGGCGACCTGCCCGCCTGGCTCGTCGTCGACAACCCCCGCATGCGTGTGATTCCCGTCGCCAAGCCCGACCATGTCGCGCGCCGCGCGCTGGCCTCGGCTTTCCTCAAGCCCCTGCGCGGCTTCGCTGACGCCTCCGACGACCAGAAGACGGCCGCGGTCGATGCCTTCGTCGACGGCACCGAAGGCTTGCTGCTCCTCGACCTGAACGCGATCTCCGTCCTCGCCAAGGTCGAGGACGTCAAGGTGGCCGACATCGGCGACGCCATTCGGCGCTACAAGGTGGGCGTCACCGAGGATCCCTGGCAACGGCTCGATCGAAGCAAGCTGCGCAGCTCCACGGAGATCGTCAGGCGCCGCGTCAAGGGCCAGGACCGGGCGGTCACCCACATGCTCGACCTTATCAAGCGAGCCGTCACGGGCGTCGACGGCAGGCGCGGCAACCGCCCGCGCGGCATGGCGTTCCTGGCAGGACCGACGGGGGTCGGGAAAACCGAGTTGGCGAAGACCATCACCAGCCTCCTGTTCGGCGATGAAGGCGCCTACATCCGCTTCGACATGTCGGAGTTCAGCGCCGAACACTCCGACCAGCGCCTGATCGGGGCGCCGCCCGGTTACGTGGGCTACGACATGGGCGGGGAGCTCACCAACGCGGTGCGCGAGAAGCCTTTCAGCGTGGTGCTGTTCGACGAGATCGAGAAGGCCCATCCACGCATCCTCGACAAGTTCCTGCAGATCCTGGATGACGGCGTCTTGACCTCGGGGCGCGGCGACCGCGTGTACTTCTCCGAGGCGCTCATCGTCTTCACGTCCAACCTCGGCATCTACCGCACCGATGACGCCGGCCGGCGCACCGCGCACGTCGGCCCTGAGGATCCCTACGAGCAGCTGCACGACAAGGTCCTCGGGGAGATACGCGACCATTTCAAGCTGGTCCTCAACCGTCCGGAGATCCTGAACCGCATCGGCGAGAACATCATCGTCTTCGACTTCATCCGCCCGGCCGTGGCCCGGCAGATCTTCGAGCAGATGCTGGCGTCCATCCTCGCGGACCTCGCCGGCAAGGGCTTTGCCATCAAGCTGCACGGGACGGCGCGGGCGCACCTGGAGGCGCGCTGCCTGACGGACCTGTCCAACGGAGGCCGGGGCATCAGGAACCAGCTGGAGGCGGTCCTGGTGAACCCGCTGGCCCGGCAGCTGTTCGACAAGAACGCGCAACCCGGTGAGGCATTTGAGGTGGTGCATCCCGGCGACGGCGGCGCACTCGAACTCATCCGCGCGTGAGGCCCACGTGAACGTCGCCATTTCGCGGCTGCACTTTCCGGTGACCACGCTCGGTCCCGGACGACGCATCGGCATCTGGTTCCAGGGCTGCAGCATCCGCTGCACGGGCTGCGTGTCGATGGACACGTGGGCCCCGGGCAAGGGCCGGACGAGTGTCGATCGGCTCGCCGACGCAATCGATCCATGGCTACACGAGGCGGACGGCCTCACCATCTCGGGAGGAGAGCCGTTCGACCAGCCCGAGGCGCTCGGCCTGCTGCTGCGCACCCTCCCATTGCGGCCGTCCCAGGATGTGCTCGTCTACAGCGGCTACGCCTTCGAACGGCTCGCCGGGCTGCCCGCGCTGCAGTCGGGGCGCATCGACGCGCTCATCACCGACCCATACGTCGTCGACGCACCGCAGACCTTGCCGCTGCGCGGCAGCGACAACCAGCGGATGCATTTGCTGACGGATCTCGGTCGGCAGCGCTTCGCGTCCTACACGGCAGCGGCAGACGAGTTGGCGCGTCGCCTCGACGTCATGTTCGATGCGGACGGCACCGTGTGGCTCGCGGGCATCCCACGTCCCGGGGACATGCCGAGGCTGCGCGACATCCTGAGCCAGCAGGGGCACGAGGCCGTGATCCCGGCAACACCGAGCAAGGCGAGTTGAATGTTCCGCTTCTGCCCCCAGTGCAAGACCGAGCGCTCGCTCACCGAGCTCTTTTGTGAGGGTGAGCTCTCCGTGGGGCGTTGCGGTTGGTCGCTGTCCGACGAGCCCTTGCGTCAGGCCGGCTGGTCCCCCACGAATCTGATCACCGAAGAGGCCGTCCGCACGGAGCGGGGCCAGGCGCTGTGCACGAACGGCCACGCGCTGGCCGCTGACGACTTCATCTGCCTGACCTGCGGGGCCGATCGCGCCGAACCTGCCGCAGCCGTCTCCACCGAGCAGCCGACGACCATCCAGAGCGCAGAGGTCACGGAGACCTCGATCGACGGCTGGCGCCTGCTGCGCCAGATCAGCTCGACGGCACGGGTGCGGGACCGCTACCTCGCTCGGCACGAAGGCAATGGGGCGCAAGGCGTCCTGACGCTGTATCACCACGGCGCCGAGCCGGACGCGGCCGTCTACGACGTTCTGCGCCGTCTTCCGCACGAGCACGTCCCGCGCCTTTTGGATACGGGTCGTTGGGACGAGCGTGCCTACGAGGTGGCCGAAGAGCTGACCGGCGGTTCGCTCGCCGACCTGGGAATTGTCGCCTCGGATGTCGAAAGCATCCGACGCATCGTCTGCGAACTCAGCAAGGCGCTGCATGCCTTTTCGGAAGTGGGGCTGCGACACCGCGACATCCGCCCTGCCACCCTCCTGGTGCGCCAGCGCGAGCCGCTCGACCTGGTGATCGGCGGGTTCGGGTCGGCGCGCCTCTCGGAGTTCGATCTCGACATCGTGTCGCCCCTCGAGATCACCCGCTACATGGCGCCAGAAGCTGTCGCTGGGGGCGTCGCTGCCGCGTCCGACTGGTGGAGCCTGGGCATGGTGCTGCTGGAGCAGGTGACGCAAGGACGCTGCTTCGACGGCATCAGCGAGCACGCCTACCTCATCCACGTCCTGGCCAACGGTGTCCCGCTGCCCGAAGACCTCCACCCATCGCTGGACCTGTTGTTTCGCGGCCTGCTGGCGCGCGACCGGACGCAGCGCTGGCAATGGGAGCAGGTCCAGGCGTGGCTGAACGGTGAGAACGTGGCGGCACCGGCACGGCCGACGGCGACCGATGCGGGGCAGGACGCCGCTGTCTCGCTCGAGCTGAGCGGGCGCCGGTATCGCGTGCCCACGCAGTTCGCGCTCGCCGCCGCCGAACCCGTCCATTGGGAGCAGGCCCGTGACCACCTCCTGCGCGGTGCGGTCGTCACCTGCGCGCAGGAGGCGGGCGCCTCGGCCAGGCAGCTGTCCGGCCTGCGCCAGGTTGCTCAAGACCAGGCGATCGACGACGACTTCAAGCTGATGCTGGCCCTGAAGGTGCTCAATCCGGCGATGCCGCTAATCCATCGCGGAGACATCGTCACCCCTCGCTGGCTGCTCGAGCATGCACTCGAAGGCTACGAGCTCATCAGTGGCAGCGTGCCCGAGTTCCTCGAGCGCCTGGACACGGAAGCCTGGATCCTGCAGCTGAAGAGGCGCAACGAGGCGGTGCGTCGCCGGGCCAGGAACCTGTCGATCGAGGTCAACGAGGACTCGCTGCGGATCTACGTGCTCACGACCTCCAAAGCCCGCCTGGTCGCGGCCTGGGAAGAGCGGCGTCGACACTTCCCCGACACGGCCCACGGCGGTTTGCAGACCATCGCCGAGAAGTCGGTGATCAGCGAGGAAGACCTCATCGTCTTGTTGTCGGCTGACCTCGGCTCGCTGATCTCCCTGGACGAAATCGTCAAGGAGGCAAGCACCCTAGCCGCTCAGGCCGGACTACGCTCGTTCCAGCCCGCGGAAGCCGGCAAGCTGGCCCAGTTGCCTCGGCTGGAATTGCTCCACCTCCTGGGCGAGCGAACCGCCGGCTTCGCCACCTGCCCCTACCCCAAGCTCAACGAGTGGACCGAAGAGTTCCGCATCGAGCGCCGGATCCCGCTCGCGCGGGCCATTGTGCTCATGGCGGTGATGTCATCGGAATGGGTCGAGCCGCAGAAGCAGCAGTACATCTCGCAGATCCTCGAGTTCTTCGAGAAGCGGGTCGTCAACGCTGTGCTGCGCGGCCCGCTGGTGCGCATGACGATCGGCCAGTCCACCGCCCGTGTCGATCTGCACGAGCTGGGGACGCAGCGCATCCCGGCATCCGCCCTGCTGGACCACCTGCTACAGCGCAATCAGCAATCTGTCACCATCGACCCGGCCGCCTTTGCCGGCGAAGGCACGGCGGAATACCGCCTGCAGAGCCTGGCGCGCCACACGACGCTGTACCGCAGGGACACAGGCATCGATGGGCTGTACCTGGGGTTTCCGTTCCTGCTGATGCGCGATGCAAGAGCAACCAACAGGACCCGGATTGCGCCGGTGCTGCTGTGGCCCGTCCGGCTCCAGCACGATGTCGGCTCCGGAGGCACCGCTTCGCTGGCGTTCGACGCGGACCGCGAGGAGGTGCGCGTCAACCCTGCGCTCGACGCGCTGCTGGGCACGCAAGAGGTGCAGCGATGGCGGCAAGTCGCGAACGACCTGCTGAGCCGGTCTTCCGTCCGGGCAGCCGATGTGGTCGACGCGTTCGGGGTCCTGAGCGAGGCCCGCTCCAGGACCCTTCGGGCCCTGCCCGGGCCGTCCACGACGCTGACGCAGCACCGCGATGCCCTGGAGTGCGCCGCGGTGCTGTTCCACGTCACGTTCACCGGCCAGGCGATCGGGGAAGACCTGCGCAATCTGAGGAGTCACTCGCCCGCCAACACGGGTCTGGAGACGGCGCTGCGGCTTGGAACCAACGGCAGACTGCACGAACAGGCACCGGTGGCGCACCGCAGCCATCACCAGGAGCTCGACCGGTATTTCACGGTCTCGAGCGACCCGTCGCAGGAGACGGCGGTGTTGCAGGCCAGGAACGGGCCCGGGCTGCTCATCGAAGGCCCTCCCGGCACCGGCAAGAGCCAGACCATCGTCAATATCGTCGGCGATGCCATCGGGCGCCACAAGAGCCTCCTGGTCATCTGCCAGAAGCACGCCGCCCTCGAAGTCGTGCAGAAGCGCCTGGTCGCAGAGGGCCTCGGCGACCGGATCGTCATGGTCAACGACGTCAACAAGGACCGGGCACCCATCATCCGCGCCGTGCGCGAGCAGCTGGAGGCCTTGCATCGGCGCGGCACAGATCCGTTGGTGACGGTCCGGCGCAAGCGAGAGAGCACGGCCGCGCGCATCGACGCGCTCGAAGGCGAGCTCGATCGCCACCATGCCGCTCTTCACCGCATCGATGCCCAGACGGGTTTGAGCTATCGCACGCTGCTCGGAGAACTGATGTCGCTCGAGGCGCCGACGCCTCCGATCGATCTACCCGCCCTTCGAACGCCGCTTCAGAAGCTGGGGACGGGCGCCCTAGCAGCACTCGAGGAGGAGGTCGCTCCGCTGGCGCGGCACTGGCTCCCGGCCCGCTATGAAGGAAGTGCCCTCGTGGACCTGCGACCGTTCTCTGCCGACCGGGCGACGCAGGATGACTTCAAGGAGGCTCTTTACGGCTTCACGCGCGCCGAACGCCTGCGCACGGAAGTCCTCCTTGCCCATCCAAGCGCGTTCGAGGTGGACGACCCGCAACCTCACAAGACCTGGCTGGCGGCCTATGGACGGCAGTTCCTCGATCTCCCGGATCTCCACAGGACCTTGCTGGCCCGATGGCTGCCCCTGTTCCGCCCCGCAGTCGACCCCGTCGGGGCCAGGCTGATCGCCGAGCTCACGGAGATCAAGGCGAGCCTCGTGGCCTGCCCTTTCATCCAGCACGACAAACGCCTCTCCCCGCTTCTGGCCCAGGTGCCGGCCGAGACACTTGCAACGCTTGTCGCCCACGCGGCGGAGGCGATCGCTCCCGCCGCGTGGTGGCGATTCCTCGATATTGGCAGGCACCTGCGCAAGCGGCGCGTCCACCGTTACCTCGCGCAATGTGGAGACCGCCCCACCGACGGCCGGGACCAGGCCCTGGTGGGCGCTGGCCAACTCGAGGCCCGGTGGCGTCCGCTGCGCCTGGCGCTGAGCCAGCTTCACCAGCGCCTTCACCTTCCGCCGATCGCCGCGGATGCCGGACCGACCCTGGTCGACGACGCATCGGCGACGCTCGACGTGCTCAGCTCCGTCGCGGAACTCGCCGCGCGACTGGCGAGCGCGCCCTGGCACGAGCGGCTCGACGCCGCTGCCATGGAAGGCACTAGCGAGGCAATGGCGCGCCTGTTCGCGGGCTTCGACGCCGCCTTCGCGCGCTTCGAGGTGCGCACCAAGAGTGCGAAGGCACTGCGCAGCCTCGACAGCTGGATGGCGGAGACGTGGATCGGCCAGTGCGGAGACGCCATCGCCCACAACGAGCCCAACCAGGTCCGCCTCGAGCCGATCACCCGTGCGCTGCCCACGCTCGCGTTCTACCAGCACTTTCGAGGACGCGCCCAGCGCCTGAGCCAGGAGGCGATGGCGGCCTTCGCGGTGCTGCGCACCAAGGAAGCCCTGCTCGAGCGGCTCGATCCAGGCGCGCTGGAGGGCGAAGTCCGCCGGATCCTGGGCCGCGAAGCGCGCCTGGGCTGGAAGCGTCGACACGAAGACGCGGCGCCGGATCTGCACCTCGAACGGGCCGAGATCGAGATCAAGGTCGCCAGCCTAGCGGCGCTAGACATGGAGATGCGCGCACTGAACCGGCAGTTGCTCAAGGACGATTTCAACCTGGCCGCCATTCGGCGCTCGGCGGAATGGGAGGACATCACGCGCCTGACCGGGCAGCGCGCCAGGCGGTTGAGGGAATTCATCGAGCTCGGCGCACCGCTCGGACTGATGGAGCTGCGCCCCATCTGGCTGATGAACCCTGACGTCGCCAGCCGGGTCCTTCCGCTCAAGGGGGGGCTGTTCGATGCCGTGATCTACGACGAAGCATCCCAGATGCCGGTCGAGCACGCCCTGCCGACGCTGTTCCGCGGCCGCGTCAGCATCGTCAGCGGCGACGAGAAGCAGATGCCGCCGACGGCGTTCTTCTCAAGCAAGGTCGAAAACGACGAGGCACAGGCCTACGACGGAGAAACGCCCGACGAAGGCGCATCGGAGGAAGAGCGCGATGCCTTCGAGGAGACCTGGAACCGCAGAGAAATCAAGGACTGTCCGGACCTCCTGCAATTGGCGAGGACCAACCTGCCGAACTCGACGCTGCAGATCCACTACCGGTCGATGTACCGTGAGCTCATCGGCTACTCCAACGCCTGCTTCTACGGCAACGAGCTCAGCGTTCCCGTGCGGCATCCCGAAGCCACGGTTCGCCAGGCCCGTCCGATCGAAGTCATCGAGGTCAATTCGACCTATCACGACCAGACCAATCGCGGCGAGGCCGCTCGCGTGGTCGAGTGGCTGGTCGATCACTGGAAGCAGCCGGCCCTGCAGCGCCCCTCCGTCGGCGTCGTGACCTTCAACCGCAAGCAGGCCGATCTCATCGAGGAGCTGCTGGAGCAGCAAGCCGCGGCCGACCCGGCCTTCCGGGACGCCTATCGCCAGGAACGCGAACGGGTCGAGGACGGTGAGGACATGGGTGTCTTCGTCAAGAATCTCGAGAACGTTCAGGGCGACGAACGCGACGTCATCGTCTTTTCTTCCACCTTCGGCCGCAACGGCCAGGGCACGTTCCGGCGAAACTTCGGCGTCCTGGGCCAGAAGGGCGGGGAGCGCCGCCTGAACGTGGCCGTGACCCGCGCACGGCGCAAGATCGTTGTCATCACGTCGATGCCCATTGGAGCAGTGTCCGACTTGCTCAGCACCCACCGGCCACCGTCGACGCCCCGCGATTTCCTGCAGGGCTATCTCGAGTACGCCCGCACCGTGTCGAACGCCGAATTCGCCAACACGCGGACCCTCCTCCAGCGCATGATGGTTCGCCGCGACGGTCGCGCTGCGCAGGAGTCGGGATCGGCCGAGGATGGGTTCAGCCAATCGGTGGCGGCCCACGTGGCCTCGCTGGGGTGGGACGTCGTGAAGGCGCCCGACCGGGACGCTTTCGGCCTCGACTTCGCCATCGAGGATCCCCAGACCGGTGTCTTTGCCATCGGGATTGAATGCGACGCACCGCGTCACGACCTCCTTTCCAGCGCCAGGGCGCGCGAGGTCTGGCGACCGAGCGTCCTACGCCGCGCCGTGCCAAAGATCCACCGGGTGTCGTCGCACGCCTGGTATCACGCACCGCAGGAGGAGCGCCGACGCTTGAGCGACGCGATCGCGTCGGTGCTGGACCGGAAGGAGGCGGCATGAGCGGCCCCAAAGTTGTACGGGTGGTCACGCGCGAGGAGCGGATCGCCAGCTGCACGACCTGGCTGGCTCGGCTCGACGCGGCGCTGGAGGCGCTGAGGACCGACGCCGCGCGCCTCGGCGACGAGGAAGGGATGGGTATGGCCTCGTCCCGCGCGCGGCGAGAGGAGCTCGCCGCGCTGGTGCGGCAGGGCAGCTTTGACCAGGCCGACCGCCAGTTGCCTCAGGAGCTTGCCCTCGTCGAGGCCAGCCGGCGCGACATGATCGAGCGCGCGGCCCAGGCCGCGACGAGCGCGCGCGAGCGCGCGATGCGTCAGCGTCAGGCTGCAGCCCTTCTCATCCGGGAGCTGGAGCGCGAGGCGCCGGGACAGCACGCCGATCTGCTGAAGCAGCTGCGCGCGGTGTTGAGCCGATCGAACGCGGACGGGGCGGGCGAGGCGCTGAGCAAGGCGATGCGGGTGTTGTCGCCGGCCCCCCAGGAGACACAGCTGTCCGATGCACAGCGGGCGCTGGCGGCGTCGTTGATGCCGGCAGCGGAGGACGCCGACGAATCGGTTCGCAGGCTGGTCGACACGGCGGGCCGGGACAGGCGCCTCGCGGACCTGCAGGCACGGCTCTCGCAGATTGAGGTCCTCCAGGGTCTGGCGGCCACGGAGGCGTTTTCGGCGCGCCTGGCGCTGCTGGAGGCCGAACCCGACAGTGCGGCCCGCAGCATGCGGATCGACGCCCTGACCCTGGATGTGGCAGCCGCCGTCGACGCCCTCAAGCGCGAGGTGGCGCTCCTCGACCGGTCTCGAAGCGTCCTGAGCGAACTGGCGACCGTGCCCACGAGCGAGGAACTGGTGGCTGCCCGGCAAGAGCTCCAGCGCGCGATCTCGCGTCGAGCGGTGCAGGATCTCCCTCAGATCGTCGAGGCCACCCTCGCCGCAGTCGGCCGAGCGCGCCTGCGCGTAGCCGCCGCCGCGCGCCGAGAGGCCATCCTGTCCGGACTGGCGTCCCTCGGCTACCAGGTTGACGAGCGTATGTCGACCGCTTGGGTGGACAACGGGCGAGTCGTGCTCAGAAAGCAAGACGGTGACTTGCATGGCCTCGAAATCGCAAGCACCCCAGATGCCGAGCGCCTGCAACTGCGCGCGGTGGCATTCTCGACCGCACGCTCACCCACATCGGACCTCGCCGCCGAGACGGCCTGGTGCGGCGACCTCTCCAAACTGCAGGCGCACCTCAAGCGGCACTCTTCCGACCTGTCGATCGAGAAGGCCATGCCGGTTGGCAGCGTGGCGCTGAAGGCGGTGGCGCCGCTGGGCCCCGCGCAGGCCCAAGAGGCCGCTGCGCGTTCTCGTCGGACGCGCTAACTTCAACCTTACACAGATTGCAGGCGCAGACATGTCCAAGACTGTTCAGGTTGAACTCGTATGGACGTGTGTACCTTGGCGACCGGACGAGACCTGGCGTCGGACGCTTCTCCCTCGGCTGCTCGATGCTGGCGCAGATGAGACACGTATTACCCGAAGCGTCTACGCAGTTCGACTTGCCGGGAATTTCACGATTGCGTATCCATCAGGCGATTCACCGACGGTCTACGTCGGGGAGGGTAGCTTTGGAAGCCGGATCAACAGCCATCGAACTTGGGCGTCTCGTCTCGTCGAGTTGGTTGGAGAGTTCGATTTCGAGGTTTGTGTCGCCACACCACGAGTCAGAAAGCAGCCAAACACCTACCTGGACTGCGAAGCTGTCTTGCTGCATCGGTTTGGAAAGCGATTCGGCTCAGCGCCACTTTGGAACAAGCAGTTTGAGCGACGCCGGTTTCCTCATCACGAATACAGCCAGCGCAAGGTGGACTACGTCTTAGGCAAGCGCAGCGGTGCGAAGTACGAGTGGGCCCTTCGTCCTCTAAAGTCGTCTTCGTTTTATGAGAGTTATCACAAGACCCATCTATAGCCTGTCTAGGCAACTGACGCCTTTGTCGCCGAGATTGTTCGATGGAACGACGGCTTTCGGGCTGCCTATTCGAACAGGCGAGGGACTGCTGATGGTCTGAGTGCCGTTCACGAGCGGCAGCCATTTCTTGCCCCGGCAGAGAGGCAGGATCCGGGGGGTCACCAGTCATTCGATAGCGGTGCGCCCAATGCCGGCAATCAGTCTTGACTTGCCACCCGGTTCGCACCTGGACACTGTCCGGATGTGCCGTTGCCGGTGCCGGTAAACGACTGGTCTGGAGCAGGTCAACTCGTTGCCGACCCGCCCCCCTTCTTCGCCCGGCATCGCGCGCTCACCGAATGCGCTGGCGCGCGCTGGTCACGGTGAACCAGGCGCAGGAACTGGCGCCGTGGGAGCTACAAGTCGTGCCCGAGGATGTCGATGGCTCACGGGGTACTTTCGGAGCGCCCCGGGGGCAGCTGTGCGCTCGACGCGAGCAACGACTATGGGGCAGTGAAGGCCTGGCTGTCACTGCACGAGTCGGCAGCGACCCAGCTGTCAAGCGACATCCAGAACTGACCCCTCGTGTTGCCTCACGGCGGAATGTTACCGGTGAGATTCTTGGCGTTTTCTGGCTTGCACTCATTCGGTTGAGGCTATGGGCATGTGGGCGAAGGACGCGGCGGTGGTCAACGCGTAGCGTTGTCCACGGACGGGTCTGGTGCGCCGAAGGCGCATCGTCCACATGTCCATGGCCCGCCGGGCGCGAAGCGCCCGGCCCCTCCCTCACCTCGCCAGAGGAAGCCGCATTGCCATCTTGAGCCCGTCCTTTGGGCGTCGGTTTTTCATGTCGCCTGACACACTGCGCCGCCCGCGCACGTTGGTTCCGGTGCCAGGACTGCGGGGCTGAAGCCGAGCACCCGCAGGATTTGCACATCGGTAGACTCGCCCCCACCGCAACTGCCTTGGCAAACACAATGGTTGATCGACTGGCGAGCATCAAGAAGCAAATCGCCGCATTGGAAAAGAAGGCGCAAGGTCTCCTGAAGGCGCAGAATCAAAAGGTCATTGACCGGGTGCGGGCGTTGATCGATAAGCACGGATTGACGGCAGAGGATCTGGGTTTCGCCGCCTCGTCGGTTCCTCGCGGTGGTGGTGGCCGGCTTGTCAAGCAGGACGGTGCCAGTCAGGCTGGTACGCCTCGCTATCGCGATCCGTCAAGCGGAAAGACCTGGACTGGCAGAGGTAAGCCCCCGAGGTGGATCGCGTCGGCAAAGGACCGTAGTGCCTTTCTTATCAACAGCGATGCCGCTGAGGAAATCCCGCCCAAGAAGGGCCGCGGAATTGCGGCGACCAAGTCCACCGGCAAGGTAAGGCGCAAGTCGGCTGCGCCGGCTGCTGCGAAGCAGAACAAGTCCAAACCAGCTGGCGCGAAGTCGTCGTCCGGCAGCCGCAATTCCACCCACGGCAAGGCAGCAGCCGAGAAGTCTGTGCCGGCATCGAAGACCAAGGCGGTCAAGACGCCGCCGTCGACAAACAAGCGCAAGTCCAATGGACGCACCCCGAAGCCATCGGCGCCAAATGAGACGGCGCCTGTGCCCGTCACGCCGGCTACGGTAGGTTGACAAACGCCGGGCGACGGGGCGTGGCGATGAATCCGGCGGCGGAGCGCGCCTTGTTGAGGACAGCAGACGCGAAGTGAAATGGTCGATGGCGGGGGAGGTTGCGCAGGCAACCTCCCCGCGGCCGTAGATCTCCCGATCAGGCGGCAATCTTATCGTCGAGCTGTGCGTTGCTGCAGGTGTCTCGGTTCGGCCTGCCCATCCTGCGCAACGCCATGCCAAGCCACTGGCCGATTGCCTGGACGGGGCGTGTGTCGACCGCTTGTCCGCAGGCCTCGTGACAGGCCGTTGCGGACAAGTTGGCCACCAGCTCGGCTGGAATCCCCTTGATGCGGGCATGCTCGGCGGGCGTGAGCAGCCGCGACAGGTAAGGCCGGGTCGGATGCCGTAGGCGAGGGTCGGTTGACCCACCCTTGTGGTAGCCCTTGCGCAGGGTCGGAACTCGGCTCGATTCGGGCGTGAGCCATTGCATGGCAAAGCAACTGCCCTTGTTGGCGTCCCGCAGCTCCTTGTCCTTCAAGTACGCCACAGCGCGCCATGACGGGTCGTCATCATCGATGCGATCGAGAAAGTCACCCAGCGTGCCAGCCGGTGTCTCTGAGGCAGCACGTGATCCGAGTTGCAGGTCGAGCGCCGGCGGATGGGCCACCAGGAACCACCGGCGGCGTCCCTCGATGCTGCCGAACTCCGACGCATCCAGCACCGTTTCCTGGACCGCGTAGCCGGCGTCACGCAACCAAGCCCGCAGGATCGAGGCGCTGGCTGAAGTGGCGTAGTCGGGCACGTTCTCCGTAAAGAAGATCGCCGGTTGCATTGCCGCGATCCATTGGATTACGGCCGCCACCAGGTGGCCAACCAGCGGGTGATCCTCCATGCGCTGCAGCTTTCGTTTGGCAACGCCTGCGCGAGAAGCTCCCGAGCACGGAATGCCGGCTTCCAACACGTCGACGTGGCCGATCCGGCGCAGCAGCCATGCATCTGCCACCGCTTCTTGCATCGGAGCGTTCACCACGACCGTGGCGCCGTCGATCAGTGGATGAACAGTCGAGCTATGGGTCACGAGATCCTCGTCAATCTCGTTGACGAAGGTGAGCCTGGTGTCCACGCCTGCGGCGGCCAAGCCAGCATGCAGCGCCCAGTTGGTGATGCCCGCGCCGAAAGCGACGCTGGCACAGCGCACGGGTTCTTTGCTTTGCAGGCGCCGGTACATGCGCGTGGCTCGCTCCAGCGCCCTTGCTTGGCACGCGATGGCCAGGATGTGGATGACGCCGCGCATGAGCACGACTCGGACCACCCCAAGGGCGGCAATCGGCTGCAGGTCCGCTTGGTTGTTGAGGTCGATCACCGGCACCACGCAGGCGCCGCGCGTCTTGCGCGACACTCGCCGATTGCCTTCGCTGTTGACCTCGACCACCACCCGGGCGTTCTCGGTGTCACAGAGCACCCTAATCGGCAAGCCAGGTTCGAAGCCGGCTCGCACCAAGGCGGGGGAGTCGAGGTACAGGCGCGGAGCGCCGCGGTGCAGGCCGAGCCTGCGTACACAAATGTCCATGATGGTTCCTTCGGGACAAACGTGAAACGCCCGCAGGGCCCGCACCCGAGGGGCGGGCCCTCGGGGCAAATGAAGAGAAAGCTCAGGGAAGCAGGTCGAGAGGCTCGGCTTCGTCGCAAACGCGCGCCCATGCCATGACGGCGGTGCCGCGTTCATCGCGACTGACCACCGTTGCGGCAGGGATCTCGATCGCGCCGCGCTGGTGGAACAAGCTGCGTGCAGTGGCCACTGCGCAAACCTGGCGCTCGGTGACGCTGAACGCGGTCACGCACTCGTCGAACCGAAGGCCATCCCGCACGAGATGACGCAGCCGGGTCTGTCGCCGGTCCTCGGCCTTTTCGGCGCCGCTCTGAGAAGCGGGCGTCCCGTCGACGACACGTACGCACACGTCCAGCTCGCGAACCGCTTCGGCCAAGTCGCCGTGCTCCCAGCGGACAATGACGACCTTCGAGGCGCTGATCAAGTCCTCTACCAGGTCGATCAGCCCATCCAGAGCTGCGGCGGTGGCTTCGGCGGCCGTGTCGAAGATGGTCCCGCGAGCGGTGGTGAGGTCGCGGCCGGCGTGGCGCACGGTGTACCCGTCGCAGTCGTCGCCGGTGATCTCCAGACCAAGCCGGTCCAGGAGGCGATCGACGTCGTTTTGCAGATCGGATGCGCTGTAGCTCATGGGTTGCTCCAGGAATGGAAAAGGCGCTGCCAGGCAGCGCCCCTTGACTTGGTTGAAAAGGACGATGAGCGGAAAGCATTCGCTGTGCGCTGGTCAGTCGACCGCGCACAGGATTTGCCTGCTTTCGCGGTGTTCGACCGCGAAGTCGCGCAGCTGGTAGAACGCCTCGTCGAGGTGTTCGGCGCCTTGCCAGATCAACCCGTTGATCGCGTACATCGTTGCCACAATGCCGGCGGCGTCAAAGCTCACTGCGCCCTCGAACCCATTCGGCGCGCGTAGAAGAGTCATGGGCAGGTCAGTGGTCGTCCGCTGGCTGGTGTCCAGCGCGAGGTAGAAGCCCCCGTTTGACAGTTCATAGAACTGCCAGAAGCCGCCGCTGTACTCAGGGCAAAGGTTGCCCATCCAGCTGAAGACGGCGGCTTCTCCCTGGCGGTAGTGCCGAGGTCCGAAAGAACGTGGCAAAAAGCCCAAGCGCTGGTGACCGGGGATCTGCCGCGCGAAGATGGTGCGGTGGTCGTCAGCTGTGGAAGGCAAGGGGGAACATGCGGCTGTTTCAGCCATGGAGGGCTCTCCTTTCTGGGGGATGAAAAGAAAGAAGCCGAGAGCACCCCGGCACCGGGATGAGCTCCCGGCACGGGTCGAACGAAGAACACCTTCTGGCCAGTCGAGGGGACCGGCCGCCGCACTTCTCAGAAGGCCTGTGCGGTCAGGACGACGTTGACGCTGTCAGCGGCTCGACAACCTTCGAGCAAAGGGAATACGGTGGAGACAATAGCATGCAGCAGGTGCGTCGTGAAGGACCAGTAGACATGAGCGACGAATCGCGCCACCGTGGCACCTGTCGAGAGCGTCGGTGCGCCTCCCCATGACGCAAAGAAAAGACCCCCGGTGCCCTGCGGCATCGGGGGTCAAAGATCAGACGGCGTCTGAACGCGCTCAGGGAGGAAAAGGGCGGCGGCGATTATTGCAGCAGCTGCTTGGCCAGCGCCACTTCCACGCTGTCGCCACTTTGGTTCAGCACGTCCAGACCGGAGTCCGGCATGTCACCCGAGGTGGACTGCGACACCGAGATCTTCTTGGCCATCAGCGACAGGCACTCCATCTGCGCGCATCCCTCGTAGCCGATGAAGTGCACGTCGACGTTGAGCTTTTGGCCGATGCGCCACGATCTGCGGCTGGCCTGCTGCAGCGTGTAGACGTTGTAGCCCGACTGCATGAACACGATGGTGGGGAACTCCAGCATGTCCAGGCCCGTCTTCACCAGCTCCGGGTTGGTCACGATCACGTCGACGTTGCGGTCGACCTGTTCCATCAGCCAATCCTCGCGCTTGGCTGCTTCCACTGTCGCCCGCAATACGGCCACCTTGAAGCCTTCGCCGTCCAATAAGGCCTTCAAGCGCGCGGAGGTGTCGCGCGCTCCCGTGTAGACCGTGTAGACCAGCGTGCGGCGGCCGGCCTGCTTTGCCTGCCGGCACAGCTCAATGAGCTGGCACTCCTTCGGCATGGGCGTCAGTTCGTCGAACAAGGCGGGTGCGCTGGCCAGCAGCGTCTTGCGATGCGGGTGCAGCACCGTCTCCGGGCGGAAGCAGCAGTCTGGCCACGCCAGAAGTGCGTTGAGCACGACGCCCAGAAGACTCTGGTCGCCGACGCGCAGCGCCTGCCTCAGGGCGTCCTTCAGCGAGTTCGCCATGCTGCGGTAGGCCGCTTCCTGCTCGGGTGCCATGGGAACGCCGGTGAAGAACTCCTTGTAGGGCGGCAGCACATTGCCTCCGATGTCCTTCAGTTTCAGGAAGGCGGTGCAGGGCAGCACATAGCGCATCACTCCCACGGGCCCAAACCCGGGCGCCTTGGCTTCGCGGTGCGTCACGCTCTTGCCCTTGGCGGTGCGGTGGGACCGCTCCTCGCCGCCGCCGGTGGTCTTGTAGATGTCCTTCACCACCCCGTGCGTGCGCATGAAGGACCAGCTGGCCGACCCGAGCGATCCCCGCTGGTAGCGAAAGCCGTCTTGCACCATCGCCTTCGGGTTCATTCGGAACAGCAGGTAGAACAGGTCATCGGCATAGCCTCCCATCAGCGTTCCGGTCAGCAGCAGCGTCTTTCGGCACTGGCTGGCCAGCACACCAAAAGCTTGGCCCTGGGCACTGCCGTCGTTCTTGAATTCGTGGCCTTCGTCGGCCACCAGCAATCCGAAGAATCCTCCTGGAAGGTAGCGCTTGATGAACTCGGTGGGCTGATAGCCCCCATGGCCAAACGAAAACTCCATGTTGGCCATGGCCCGCTCCATGCGACGTGCCTGGCGGTCGCTGAAGAACAGCTCGCCTTCGTCGTTCATCAGGTTGATGAACTCGTAGACGTTATCTTCGAGCATGCCGCCGAGCATGTCTTCGCCGAAGGCATCGATGAGCTTGTCGGCCGTTTTCTGACCGATGGTTGGCAATTGGGTGATGGAATCGCGCAGGATCTCGCGGCGTGTCTTTGGCATCGTGCCGGGCCGCACGAGAGACCACAGCGCGGCGTTGCAGCGGGCACAACGCATCTGACGGACGTTCAGCCGGCTGGCGGCCTCCTCGGGGGCGATCCACCTGTCTTCGCCGTCGGTGTCGGGCACGGTGATCGGCTCAAAGCAGTCCGGGCAAGCGGCCACGGGTGCGGCCGCTCGATCCAGACGCTCCGGGCCGGTCAGTCCCGGGTCGATGAGGCGGCGGGTCACGAAGACGGGTGCCCAGTTGAAGCCCATGCGCATGCGCACGCGGCCCATCACGAAGAACTCCGGCGACTTGGGGCCACCGGTGACCAGCCGCAGCTGCAGGAGCTTCTTGAGCGTGTCGGGCCCGTTCAGGATCCACACGGTGGCGCCCGGAACGGTCTGCTTGATCTCCCGCCGCCACTTGTAGACCAGGTGGGGCGGGCACACCACCAGCGTACGCGGATAGCCCAGGTGATGCATGGCCCAGGCCGTGGCGATCGCCATCATGGTCTTGCCGGTGCCCATCTCCGCATTGATCACGGCGGACGGGGCGCCTGAATTGACCAGTAGCCGGCAAACCGCCTGCACAACATCGCGCTGGGCCACAAAGGGCTTGCGAGCCAAATCGTCCAGCAGGGCATTCACTGCGGCGTCCTGCTGGCCGTCGTAGATCGGCGGGTTCTGCACCCGCACGGCGTCGACCAGACTCGCGCGGTACTCGCGCACGAAGTCGGCGATGGGCATGGTTTCGCTGCCATCGGCGGCAGCAGTCTGTTCGAGCAGTTCGGTGTCGGACATGGGGCATCTCTCCAGCAAAGTGAAGAAGGGGCCGGCGGAGATCTCCACCGGCACCGTTATGAAAGGGTTGAAGGGAAGGGCGCCTTCAGCGCCCGTGTCGTGGCCTCAGTCCAGCCGGCTTCCGTCGGCGTCGAAAGCGGCTTGCACGGTGGCTCCGAGCCACCAGGTGTCGAGGTCCGCCTCGGTTGCCACGGCGTACTTGTCGTCGCCGGCGCAGACGACGCAGCACAGCTGGGCGGAGCGTCGTGCACGAGCGGAGGCCTCAGCGCAGGCCTGTGAGAAGGACATGGCGTCAGTCGTCGTCATGGCCACCTCACGCGGCCTGCGACAAAGCAGTCCCGGCCGGGGCCATCGCAGGTTCACGAGGCTCGCCCGCGCGCTCGACGAGATGGCCGCTGCGGACCTGATCCGACACCCAGGCAGTGAAGTCCTGGGGCAGCTCGATGCGTAGCGCCGACACGGGCCCGGCCGATGCCGGCCGGATGAGTGCCTGCATCGATTGCAGGTGCGCGAGCACCGGCAGCATCCAATGGTCAAGCAGCGGAACTGGTGACAGCTCTTTGACCATGCGCCAGGCCTGTGCGGCTTCCCGCACGGCCCGGTGGCCTTGCGACATGTGGCCCGGCTGGTGTTCGAGCAGCCAGCCTGAGCCGTTCGCCGGATCGAGCTTGAGCACTGCGGGATCGAAGATCCAAGCGTGCAGCAGGTTGCCCAGCAGCCCCGTGCGCGGCAGCCGGCCGGTGAGCTTGTCCAGGCGGGCTGGATCGCCCACCAGGATGCGCATGGCCACGGTCCGGGTGGCTGCGTCCAGCAAGGTCAGGTCGTCCACGCCGCCCTGGACCTTGCGCAGATGCAGGCGAGCCATGAGCTGCTGGATCGAGGTGTCCCGGCCGTAAACCGAGAGAAATAGCACTTGTGCCCGGTGGTCGGACACGAGGGCGTCGACGAAGACGTCGGACTGCTGTTCGAGGATGAACATGTAGCCTCCATGGTTCAAGGGATGGAGGCGGGCGCACCGCGCCAGCGGCGGGTAGGCCCGCCGGGCGAAGAAATGGTTTGAAGTCAGGAACGCGGTCAGATCAGGCCGCGCGCAGCCATCGAGAGGAACTGGGAGCCCCCTACGACGACGTGATCGAGAACCCGAACGCCGACGAGGCTGAGTGCCTGCTTCAGACAAGCGGTGAGGACCTCGTCGGCACGCGACGGTTCGACCGAACCCGAAGGATGGTTGTGGGAGAGGATCACGGCGCCTGCGTTGTGCGCCAGGGCGCGCTTGACCACCTCCCTCGGGTACACCGACGTTTGCGTCAGCGTTCCACGGAACATCTCTTCGACCGTGATCGCACGATGCTGAGCATCCAGGAAGATGACGGCGAAGGCCTCGAACTCGTAACCGTCGAAGTGCCGTACCAGATAAGCGCCAGCATCCTCGGGCTTGTTCAGGTTGACTGAAGCCAGGCCCAGGCTACTGGCTGCGTGGCGCTTGTTCAGTTCGCGAGCGCAGCTCATAAGGCTGGCCAGCGCTGCCCGGCGGTAGTCAGGCGTGCAGCTGTAGCGCGGCATGTGCTCGGCGCACGTGCTGGCCGTGCCGGCGCGCAGGCCTCGGGCGCCGGCGAGCAGGATCTCTTCGAGCTGGTTGTCGGCCAGCCCGGCAGGGTGAGAAATCATGAGGGAACTCCTCCAGGAAAGCAGGGGCACGCCGCGCCGTCCGGCGCAGCGTGATGAAGGAAGGACCACAGCCAGCCCGTTTGAACGGGCCGGCCCTGGCTGGGTCAGGCGGTTTCGGCGCTCTCGAAGCGGCCGTCGGGCTGGTAGATCACCCGGCGGTTGCCGATGCCGAAGTCGGTGTCGAGCTGGACCTGTTCAAACATCTGAGCAGGCACCTCGATGCCGAGGTCCTTCAGCTTCTGGCGGAAAAACTCCAGCGGCAGATCGAACGCATCGGGTTCGTCGAGGTTCAAGTACAGGTAGTCGTCCTCGTCGGGCCCCGGGTCGTCGCGCTCGACGACCAGGAAGAAGTGCCCGACCGGGCGATCCCAACCGAGCAGGACGGTGACGGGTTCACCCTGGTGATGGGTGCTGAAGTAGTGCTGGCTCATGATGAGACTCCCACGTTGGCAGCGTTGCGAGCGACTGCGGACGGTCTGGCCCGGTGCAACCGCTCCAGGTCGTGCAGATCGATCAGGTAGGCGAACCACAAGGGCACGTCGATGCCTTCGGCCATGACTGCAAACGCCACCTCGCCACTCGCGTAGACGGTAGCGCCCACACCGAGCAGCGCCGGTGTCGAGCCGACCAGGCAGTGGTTAATGCGAGCGCTGGCCGGCAAGGACCAGTCGCCCAGTTCGTCGGCTTCGATAGCCAGGAGGGTGTTCCACAGCTCGAACAGCCGGTTCACGACCGGCTGATCGAGATCTACGCGCACCGACAGCGCTTCGGCCAGGGCCTGCGTGGCTGTCGGGTCAGTACCGAGCGGCTCGGCCTTGGCCTGGTTGGTCAGCCGCAGCGCGCAATGCAGGTGCAGCGGCTGGTCCAGCAGGCGAGGGCTGTGCGTGTCGTTCATGTCGGAAGTCCTGTGGTTGACATCGATGGCGTCGGCGTTGGCCGATGCCGAAGACGGGGCTTCCGCGTGGTCAGGTGCCGCGCCAGGCGCGCGGTGATGTTCAGAGCGTGTGCTTATAGGCTTCTCCTTGGGATGAAGGAAGAAGGCCGGACACCCATCCCGCCGGGAGTGGAATGCCCGGCCGGGACGGCTTGCTAGCGATCGAACCTTCGCGCCGCGCCTCCTGGTTGGGAGGCACGCGGCCGCGCTGTTGCAGAAGGCCTTGCGCGGTCAGGGCGACGGTTACGCCGTCGGCGGCTCGTATCCCCGAGCGACGGGTTGGAAACTGGCGCTGCAGGCGCCCAGAAGGGGCCACAGCGCGTCACAGAGCCTTTGTGAAGGGGGCAGGTGGGTGACGCCCTTTAAAAAGGCCCCTGGAGGCAGCTTTGAAAGCCGCGGCAGGGGGAAACCGCCCCGAGGGCGGAGGGAGGACTCGATAGGGCAACCGCCCGGTTGGCGGCCGGCTGCCGGCTTGGCTACTGGATCGTCACAACCAGCCCGAGCGTGGGCCCGGGCGTCAGGTCGATGCCGCGGATCACGGTCACGAAGCGGTCGACCAGAACGCGGGTTTCGCTCACCGAGCCGTCGTCGTCTGTCTCGGTCAGGATCTGGGTGTCCTTGACCTTGTGGGTGCGGCCTTTGACGAGCAGGCGCCGGCCGGCCGCCGAGGTGACCACACCGGAGAGTTGGCCGGCAGCCAGCGCCAGGGCCAGGTGCCAGTCGGTCATGGCGCGAAGCGGCGGGCGGAGGTCACCCAACCGCGGCTTCATGTGCAGGCCGAAGCGGGGCCAAAGGCTTTGCATGGCCAGTCCGCCCTGCAGCTCGGCCTCGAGCTGCCTCGCATCCAGCCGCGCGACCGTGAACGTGAAGTCCTCGACCGGCTTGGCTGCCGGCACCTCGTAGGGCGCTGCGGGCCACTGCGCGGGCATTTCGAGCTGGTCCTCGCCGGCGGCGAAGGCCAGCAGGCGTCTGACGATGCGGGCATCGGGCGTGGTCGGCCGGCGCTTGCGGCCTAGCACCACGCTCTGCCGGAACTGCTGCTCAGGCGCCATATGCACGGTGACGTCCTCAAAGTGGCGCGCGACGAAGGAAGTCAATTCCTCATCCAGCACGGTGAATGGCACGATGAGCACCAGGATGCCCCCGGGCTGCAAGAGATTGAAGGTGCGCCGGCAGAAGATTTTTTCGTGGCGCAGCCGCCCTTGTTGATGGTCGCCGGTGCCCACCGCGTCGGCGACCAGGTCACCGTAGGGCGGGTTCAGAAACAGCAGGCCGAAGCTTCGATCGGTAATGCGCACCTCGTGCACGTCGGCGTGGGCGACAGTGCCCAGCGCCGACTTGGCATGCCAGGCGCGCTCCTCGTCCAGTTCGACGCCGAACGTGTTGACGGTCGCGCCGCAGGACTGCAGGTGTTCAGACATGGACAGCAGCGCGGCGCCTTCGCCGCAGCACGGGTCGATGATGCGAACGGGCGCCGGTGGTGCCTCTAGCGCCGCGCTGATGCGCGCGAGCGTCTCGGCATCCGTAGGGAAGTACCCGTTCTTGATGAAGTTGCGCGCAATGCGCGGAAAGATCAGGGCCATGAGGGCCGCCTCCATGGGGAAGAGGACCCCAGGCCGGCGGGCGCTGGGGCCCGGTGGGCAAGGGATGGCGCCGATCGAGCGTCGCCTGTTGGTCACGCGGCGAGCGGATGCGGCACGCGGGCAGGGTGCTTGTGCTCCAACTTCCAGCCGGCGTGTTCCAGCCGCCGCGTTAGGTCGAACGGCAGTAGGAAGGCCGTCTGCGGGTCCTGCAGCGCATCGCTGATGGCCCGGTGGATGGGACGCACGTGCTGAGCGTGAGGCGCCAACGCCTGCGACAGGGCGGCCAGATCCTCCGGCGATGCGCTGGACTGCCAGTCCAGGAACGCAAGCCAGAACGCGTGGCGGTTGTCGTCAAGGCACAGATCGGCCGGTGTGGCCGAGGAGGGGCGCTCGGGCGCCTGAGTCAATGCGATTTCGCGCATGGGCAACTCCGTTGGATGAAGGCCATGCGGAGTGCCGCCCAGAGGGAGCGGCGACTCCCCTGGCCGGGTGATGAAGAAGGCCGAGGACCGAGGCGGCAAGGCCTCGGATCGCTCGGCAGGTCGTGACGCAGGTGGGCGCGCTGCAGTCAGCGCAGCATGACCAGGCCGATTCCAATCAGCATGAGCGCAAGCGCTTGCGGCTGCGCTTCGACGGCGTGGCGAACGTCGCTGGCGCTCTTGCAGATGGCACGTGCCACCGATTTCAAGCCACGCGATTGCTCGCGTGCCTTGGTCAAGGCGGCCTGTGCGGTCGCATAGGCGACGGCCTGACGCTTGAGCGTGATCTTCGCGCGCAAGAACAGCGCGAAGGCGTCGACGCCGACCTCGGCTCTGTGCAGGTCCGTCGGGTTCGTGTCGAAGTGATCGACGATGGCCTTGGCCACCTCGAACTCCTCGATGTGCTCCACGAAGTACTGCCACATGTCCATGCTCTCGGCGTCGCCAGAGGCGGTGCCCGTCAGGGAGACGGGGGAAGAAGGCTGGCTGGGCACGTTTTCCGGGTGGACCACGTGAACGAGGCCCGTGATGGGAGGGAAGCCCATGGTGCATCTCCAAGAAAAATGGGGACGCACCAAGCCCCGGCGGGGATGGATGACATCCCCAGGGGGTTGATGAGAAAACTCCAGGTCGACAGCCCGTGGGCTGCCGATCCACCGCTTCGCAGGAGCCTGACGGTGTAGAGGGCGTGGCGTGACGAGCCACAGGCGGACCGATTGAGTCGGTCAGGCAGAAAGAACGACTTGATTCTGTTCTTCAAGCCCTCGGCCGGTCAAGACGGGCAAGGGCTTGAAGAACCCGGCACCAGGCCGGGTGGCGCCGCTTCAGCGGCGGATTCGACGGCACGATGGCCGGCACGTGGTGCACCGGGCTTGCCGCTTTCGCGCAGAGCTCGGGGCTAACCACCTGCTGGCGCAGCGCTCAAACAGGAGGCTGGAAAGAACGCGTTAG
Organism: Ideonella flava; assembly: GCF_051857595.1. NCBI lineage: Bacteria > Pseudomonadati > Pseudomonadota > Betaproteobacteria > Burkholderiales > Sphaerotilaceae > Ideonella > Ideonella flava. The sequence continues at coordinate 45,742 of NZ_JBPZHD010000009.1, read as the reverse complement.
CGATAGCTGTATGCAACGCGGGCGTTCTTCAAGATCGCCTTCGGGTCGATCGGCCGGTCGCCGCCCGTCATTCGTCGTGTTCGGCGTTCTCGTGGCTCTCCTTTCGGCCAGCCGCGTAGTTCATGAGGCCGTAGTCCTTGAACATCGTTTCGAACCGCGCACCGCCGTTTCGAAAGTAGCTGTGGACTTCCTGCTGCGGCACGTGGTCAAGCCGCAGCACCTTCAGGACCTCGCTGAACCGCTGGCTGTCAAGCAGCCGCAGATCGGTCAGGTCCACTCTGAAGCGGTAGCCGTTGTATAGCGATGCCAGGATCTCGGCGATCACTCTGCTGCTGCCGCAGCGGTTGCTGGTGGCGAACTCGAAGAGCGACTGCAGGGCCTTCACGCCCTCGTGCCGCTCGTCGCTCTCCTGCAGCTGCGCTTGCTGAGCCTGCGCGTCGAATCTGCTGGTGCCTGTGCGGAACTCCTCCAGCAGCAAGTCGAAGGCGTGCAATCGCTCTTCAGGGATCTGCACGGTGACCTGAAAGTCGCGCTTGGGCAGGCCGCTTGTGACAGGGTTGGAATCGGTCAGAGCCATGGTGTGATCTCTCTTGTTGGGGGTGATGGGAGGAGTCGGCTTAGACGTTCTCGCGCTGCGTCCAATGGCCGGTTTCGAGTGCGCGCTGAGCCTGCTCCCTCGTGCGCCAGTACTCCCGAGACTCGCGCGTGAAAGGGCCATCGGCGCTGTACGTGCCAAGGTAGAAACCTGCGGCGCAGTAGCAGATCTGCAGCTCCAAACGTTGACCGAAGCGCTGCGCGAGCATCCCGTGCCGCGGTGTCGAGGTGGAAGGCTGGTCAACGCTGTTCGCGACCCTTGCCGGCTCCGACTCGCTGCGACGACTTGCCTCCTGGGCGCGCCGCAGAAGGTTGATTCGGCGTCGTGACGATTCGTCGTCCAAATGGGTCGTCACGTGAGGCGGCAGGTGGCTGAGAAGCGTCACCGCTTCGACGGCCAAGTCCGCAGTGCGTGCCATGCGCACCAGGTGCGCTTCAGCGTCTCGGCGGCCTTCATGGGTGGCGCATCGGTGTGCGACGAGAAGAATCCGCACGGCGTCCTCCCAGAGGTGAAGACCGATGTCAATGGCGTCCGCCGACTCGGTGCTGTTCGTGAGCGGATGAACTTGAGCGAAGTTGGGGTGCATGTGTTTCTCCGGTGTGGATAGAAAGGCCGCACCCCGTCCCCGGGGTGAAAAGCCCCGAGGGTGGTGGTCAAACGAACTCCCGACACCTTGCGGTGCCCGCGAGCCCTTGCAGGAGCCAGTTCGCATGTGTTGGCGCGTCGTGACGTGACGCATCGGACCGAAACCGTCGGTCAGCAGTACAAACTCCTTGCAGCCTTAGTTCGGGTTCCTCCAGGGCTCGCGCGCAGCAGGCGCGCACAAGCACTCGAGGAACCCGGCCATGCGGCCGGGCTCGGGATCGACAACGTCTGCATCGCCTTTGGCTGGTCCATCCCTAGACCCGCTGATTCGGCGTGTCCGAACTCGCAGACAACGGACACCATTTCGATCCTCATCACCGCTGCATTCAGCAAAACGGCACCGCGCATGGGGGGCGCGGCCACCCGGGGGTTGATCACTCCGCCTGTACTGCGCGGGCTTGCCGCAGCGCCGGCATTCGACGCTGTGGCAAGCCCGTCAATGTGGGACTTGCCGGACCTGCTGACAGGCGGCAGGCTCGATGGTTCAGTTCTGCGAATCGCAGGACCAGGTCTGGCTCTTGACGTTGAACACGTAGTCCAGCGCCTTCAGGCGGTCGCGCTGCCGGCGGAACTGCACGCGGTCGATCGTCGGATCCAGCTTCATCGGCTGGCGCGTGGCGAGCAGCTCGAACAATTCGGGACCGAGCAGCGCCAGATCGTCACTGCCATCGTTGCGGACGCCAGCAGTTGGCGTCGGAAGGGCAGGGACTGATTGCATGCCTGACGGGTCCTCGCCAGCGATGTGAGGCTCGGTCCCATCGGTGGCAGCTGCTGCGTCGGCAGGATCGGGCTCCGGGGGCACAACGGGTGTCGCTGCGCCTTCGGTCTCGTCGGCTTCATCGATGTAGATCGCGTCCAGGTTCGCCCGGTTCTTGACGAACACCTTGCCGCGCCACGAGAACGAGTCGGGCTCGATCCAGTTGACAACGAACTCGCCGGTGTACTTGCCCGGTTCGAACTCTTCGATCAGGGCATCCTTGACCTCGAACTCACCGATCTCGGTGGAAAGGTCGCCGATGTTGAATTCGCCTTTGCGTCCGCGCTTGCGCTGGACGACCAGGGTGCCTCGAACTGAGATAGACATGCACGCTCCTTTTGATGGCTTGGGATGAAGCCTTGAAAGGACGTGCGAGCCCCGTAGCGGGACGAACAGGTCCCGCAAGGCGGTTGGGAGAAGGGCAACTGGCGCCGGTGCTGGCCAGCTCGGTGAGGAGGAGGCTGCCGGAAGCTAAGACCGGGCGAGGCCGAAGCCTCGCGGTCCAGGAAGCACATTGCGCGCGGGGTTCAGCCGCTGGCAACTCGACGGGTACTGTGGCAACAGGCTTGTGGGATCTGGTGCAGGGAGCTCCGCCGGAAAAGGACCTGGCTTGGAGCCAGGCAGATCGCGTCATCGCACTCCACGCCGACAGCACGAGGCTGCCGGTGCACCGCTCTTTCAGGAGCCGGACGGTGTCTGAGGGCGCGCGTTTTGGGAAAACGCACAAACCAGGCGCGGCTTAGTTGCCAAGAAGCCGCCACTCGGGAACAACCTTGTGCTGCAAGAGCTTTCTTCACCGGCGGCACGCGCGCCGGTCAAGAAAGCTGCCCCGCACGACGTGGGGCAGCAAGGTTATGGACTGAGGGTCGCTGTTTCGAATCTATCGGGTGGCGGCGCTGGCGCTTGTCGCGCCAGGCAGTCGCCATTCGTCAATGCAGTGTAGCCAACCACGGGAACGTAGCCGATGGATGCCTTGTTCAGCAGCGCAGCAACGTGCTTGCGCTGCTAGGTGTTCAGTCCGATCGTCAAGCTGCCTCGGCAGGCTCGCGGCGTTCGGAACGCTGTTCCTCCGGCGGGGCCTTCTTCATGCCCTCTTCGATGGGTTCAGCAGTCTCGACACCGCGCTCGGTCGGGCGCTCGACCACAGGGATCAGCGCCTTATGGCCGTCGACCTTGGCAAAGGTCAGCTGCAGCAGACGCGCCTTGAGCCCTTCGCGCTTAAGCACCTCGCCGGTCTTGCTGTCGGGGAACTCATAGAAGTCAGGCTTGGGGTCGCCGGCGCGGAAGCCGACGATCACCTTCTGCTTGGCCTTCACCGAGTCTTCCAGCAGCTTGACCGCCTCGAGCGCCTGGGCGCCCACGATGCGGCAGTCGATCGAGACGTACTCAACTGCGGTGGACTCGCCCATCATGGCGTTGATGGTGCACGCGGTGTAGGCGGGCCCCTTCTTCGGCGTGACGATGCGGATCCGATTGAGATAGCCGATGCCTTCGATGATCAGGTTGAACATCGCTGCGACGGCAGTGGTTTGAGCTTGGGACATGGCGCATCTCCTTTGGGGGAAACAGGGATGCACCACGCCCGGCAGGGGATGATGACATCCCCACTGGGTTGAAAAGAAAGGAACTCCAGGCTGACAGCCTGAGGGCTGCAGCGCCACCGCTCTTTCAGGAGCCTTGCGGTGTTCGGGCGTGGCATGACGCGCCACCATCGGACTGAAGCTGTCAGTCGGCAGTTCGGCAGCGCAATTCTGAACCTTCCGTGGGGCGAGCGCAACGTTCCGGCCTCGACTAAATCAATCGACTAGCCGCTGGGACCGGCGGCGTCGAACTCGCGACGACAGTGGCTTTCCGCGACCGGTCCGCAGCGGTTGCGGTCGATCGATCCTCGACGAGGTAGTGACGGTCAGGGCCATCTATCAGTCATCGACCAGCCCGGGCAATCGCCACGCGACTTACCGGTCCCAAAGGTACTGCTGACGTTCAACAGTAGGCGAGCGCCATTCCGAACCGTTGGGCGGTCGAACAGTTGCTGCTTCGGCCGGCAAACTCATGCGGCCGAGAACGACGCTCGGCAGGGCGATGTCAATGCCAGGTGCGCAGTGGTTGCCGACCTTGGTTCTGGCGACCGTAGTTACGCTGACTGCAAGCAGTCGTTTAGCTCGACGACCGTCACTGGCACGAGTGATGGGTGCAGGAGGTTCAGGAGCCGTAGGCGTCCCGCGGAGCAGTCCGCGGCGCCGGCGACCGCCTCCCTACGGCTCGAACTCGCAGTGCCGATCCATTACAAACAGACGTGAATGCTCATCCCTCTGTGGTCCTGCTCTCACCCCGTTCGTAGTTGGCGGCCAGGTAGCCAAGCATAAACGAGCGAACCTCATCGTCCACTGAAGGGTCGTGACCTACCAACCCATTTCGGGCAATTTCGGTAATTCCCACACCAGTGCCGAACGCATTCTCGATTCGAAGCTTATCAATCTTCGCAGCGGTTCCGAATGCCTTCACGAAGTCTTTGTGCGCGTCTTTGATCGACACCAACTCAACTTTGGCCTCCGATTCTGCCGTGAGCCGAAGTTGCGACGCCTTGATCCGAGTTACCTTCGCCGCCGGTGATGACTTCTTGAGCTCGCCGAAAACATGAAGCAGGGCTAGGTCGGCTTCTTTCACAGTCACTTGATCAAGCGCGCTCTCAAGCGCGGCTATCAGCGGACGCAGTGAGCGCGGAGGCAACCCCACTTCCAAGACGTACTGGTACGGGAGATTAATGACCATATGAAGGTCGAAGACCGTAGTTGCGTACCGAACCGTCTCAAACTCGGTCGTAAATCCAAACGGATCTGTGACTGCCTCTCTTGTCGCGATCCGCTCAATGAACTTAGACCTCAAGCGGTCACCACTTCGGTAGATCACTTCAAAGCCTCGCCCTGAATCGGCGTCAAAGGCACACTGCCGAAGCGCTGAAATCAAGGCTCGCTGCGAGCGGGCTCCATCGAAGTAGAGCCATTTCGATTTATGCATGGCTAATCCCAGGTAGCTTCTTTAAGGTCGCCCTGGCTGCGGTTTCAATTACCTTACCGAACCGCTGCTCCTCTTCTGATGAGAATCCGGTGCGCGTCTGGTTGTAGCTATGCCCCTCCAAACAACGGTAGTAGCCGCGCGGCAGGTATGTGAAATCTGTGCAGTCGTCCGGCGAGGCAAACTGCGCCTCAAATTCAAAGATGTCCGAGTCGGGAGCAGTGGCCTTAGCAGTCCAGACGATCCTGGAGATGTAGAAGCCCTTCGCACTGAGAAGCTTCAATTCATCGGATTGACCGACACCTTGACCACGGAGTGACGCTTTAGAAATATGAATCCCGGGTGATCCCTCGTCGAGGTCGTCCTCGTCGTCCTCTGCGGCAGTAGGTGGTTTTGGTTTGCTCACATAGACGTCGGACACATCGTGGAGAACATATCCCGGAAGTTCCTTGATCAAATGCGTGAAGAACGCACTCTTGACTTTCGGGTCAAGTCCCGGGGGCAGTGTGATTTCATCTAGCTCCAGCTTTTCGCCGCTTTTTTCGCTGGCCGTCTGCTTGATCGTCTCAACCCATTCGCGGACATCGTCACTGTGCGGAGCAGTGATGACGATCTCGTTGCCCTCACGCTGAAAGGAGATGATTGCAGTGCGGCTCACCACCTGACGGAAGTCACTCTTGTTGAAGTGCACCTTGGAGTACTTGATCTCGATGTCGAGTCGCGTACCCTTAGCTGCATAGACTTTGACGATCGCGCCGCCCTGCTCTAGTTCCGCCTTGAGCTCGTGGGCACTTGACTCAAATGTCGTCAGTGGAACTGCGGTCGGAATCCGCATGCTTGACATCTTTTCCCGATACGAGGGGCTGCCGAAAAGCTTCGCGAGCTTCTCGTAGTCCCGGTAATCATGATTGAGCCGAGAGAAGTGGCGGGCAAGATTCTTCCGGCTTGTTTCCTTGGAGACAAGAATGCCTCTGGACAGAAACAACTCGCGCAAGTCGGCATTCGTCACCGTCTTTTGGTTGAGAGCGTCGTAAAGCGACTTATCGCTTGCGCTGTATATGGTTCCGATGCGCATCAGCGCTCCCAGCCTATATCTACTCTGGAGAATGAGTACTTACTGATCTCGACCTCCGAAAACTCGATCGCCTCCAGCCGGGCCAATTTGTACCGGTCGAATCCCCATTCCTGGGCATAGAGAGAAATGGCTCGCTTGAAGTTACTGCGGGCGTCGAGTGCTGGCGAGTTGTGTGCTATGCGAACGCGAATTCGATGTTGCCCATCTATAATTTGATAGCCTGAGAGAATGTCCAAGAAGTACATGAACTCCTCTGCTGAGTCGCCTGGCCGGTTGTAGTAGATGACATACCCCTCTGGATACCGCTCTTCGGGCATGCCTGAAGATTCGTTGTACTTGACGACCTTGTCGTGCCGAATGATCAGGTAAGGCCCAGCAAGCGTCTCCACAGTTGCAGGCCGTTCCAGCTTGGCGCCGCTTGTCTTGTGCAGCTTAAGCTCAGGATAGAAAAACTCGTAGGCCCGCTCAGGGAATGTGCCTTCAGCGTGCAGCCGGTGGGCGTCCAAGATGACCGTACTCAGGTAGTTGATGAGTCGCGGCTCAATGATGTGGATTGACTGCCCATCCTGGATCGGGATTACATCAAGCCTGGGCGGCTTCTTCTCCTTCACGCCTTTCCTCCCCACAGGTTCTGTCAGTAGGTCGTAAAAGCTCCTGTCGTACTCTGCATCGTGGTTGTAGACGAAGAGCATCCCGCGGATTTCATGGGGCGCGTCATTGAGGATGTACCGTCCCTCCCACTCCTCGGATACACGGGCGCAGTCGATCGTCTGGGCCAATGACTTTAAAGCCGGGATGATTCGCGACGCATCGATGGTGCCTTTGGCATAGCTTTTTAGATCCGTGTTGAAGTAGACCACCTTGTTCAGGTACGGGTCCAGATACCAGAAGACGGCATCTACCGGATGTGTGTGGCTGTCCTTCTTCGGCGCGTGCGTAGCGACTTTGACGCAGTCGAAATTCTGATTGGGTAATTTCACTCGGTTCCATCGAAACCAATCAAGGATCTCGCTGGACACGTATTCAGCCATTTTGGCGATGGCCTCTGTTTCGCCTCCCACAGTTCCCTCCCTCCTCCCGATTCGTTCATAGTAACGTCACGCGGGTCCTAGCGAAAGCTCCCTCGTGATCCGAGATTCGCTGGGTGCCGGCTCAGTCACAAAGAGCGTGAAATTCTTGCGCGGGTCTGCATCATCACGCGCTCGCTCGTTGAGCCTCGACTTCTGTACAACACTTGACCGTAAGCTTGTTCTCGCTGGCAATGGGCGGCTGACCATGGGGTCGAGCGCGTCCAGGGCGGTCTGCTGAAGCGGTTCGCCGGTCTCTCCTTTTGATCGCCGACGTCTCGGCACAGTAGAGCTACACCGGTCACTCGCTCGGAAGGCACGCGAATGCCAGGTTTTGGAGACTGCTGCCGCTCACGTCGCGAACGCGAGTGACCGAGTCCAGTCTTGACGGAACGTTCGCCCGAGGCCGGGGAATGTCCGGACGTGGCCGGGACCGCCAGTTCAGCAGCATGCCGGGAAGCTGACATCCGGTGGAAGTGGGGGGTCGGCTGCGTCGGTGCACATGCGCCATGCAGGTGGCCACAGTGGTTGTCCGGAGCTTGTTGCATTGGGACCGGGCGGCCGCGGTCCGTACGAGCGCGCGGCATGCGTCGCGTGTGGGCGGGTGCAGCGTGTCGTCGAGCTAAAACCGGGAGCTCCGATTTGGGCGACCGGACCTTCAGTGAAATCCCGAAGTTCACGAATGCCGTGTCGGGATTCGACGCTCTAATCCGTTCATGCGTTTGAGGCAGGTTCTGAGGTAGCGCCCCATCATGACCCGCCTCGCCGAGGAGGCTCCGTTGAGACACGTCGTCCCTGTCTTGCTCATGTCGTTGTGCCGTCTCGCCATGGCCGAGACGGTGGAGGTCAAGTACCACGGCCCCGTTTCGCTGGAGGCGTTCGCCTGCGCTGACGTCCGTGAGGGCAGCGACGTTTCGAGGATCTGCTACGACGCGGCTGATCGGTACATGCTCATCCGGCTTCGGTCAACCTACTACCACTACTGCGAGATCGACGCTGCGACGGTGCGCGCGCTTCAAACCGCAGACTCGAAGCGGCAGTACTTCGAGGCCCACGTCCGGGGTAGCGGAAGCGATGGCCCCTTCGACTGCAGGACCCACCCGGTTCCGAAGAGGTATCGGCTGTAGACCTGGTCCTGCCTTGAGAACAAGGATTCGGCAGGGCAAGTGTGGTCCGCCAACCCCCTAGGAAGACCGGAATTCGAAGGAACACAGCGGCCGCCAGCCACTGCGCCGGGTAAGTCACCGTTAGTGGCGCAGGATCAGTCCAGCCGATCATGGCGAACGGGCTCCGCAAGATCGTCGGCCGCTCGTTGAAACAGCTGGAGTTCCTCAACTGACTCAGTGGACGGTCACGTCGGTGCGCTTGCTGGCGCGCTCGCGCCAGTGGCCGCGTCCCGCACGCACTTCTTCGTAAAGCTGGTCTTGGCGGCACCGGCAAGCTTCTTCTCAGCTGCCTTGGCTTCACAGCCAGACTGGGCCCAGGAAGCTGCAGTGGCGTTGCACTTCTTCAGAAAGCTGGTCTTGGCAGCGCCTGCCAGCTTCTTATCGGCCGCCTGAGAGTCGCAGGTGTTTTGCGCCAAAGCAGGAAGTGCAAGGAAGGCAAGGACCAGAGCAGAGACAAGCTTTCTCATGGCGGCAACTCCAAAGGGGTGGGTGAGCTGGGATTGTGAAGGCCCGCCGCGGATTTGCCTAACTGCGCGATACAGCGGGATGCTGCGAGCCTGCGACACTACGCTTCGATGGAAGCCCTGTTGCTATGCCTTGTTGTCGGCGTGACCGACGGCGACACGCTCAAAGCCCGGTGCGGCGACGCACCGATGACAACGATTCGCCTGGCCGAGATTGATGCTCCCGAGAGGCGCCAGCCGTTCGGAGAACGCAGCCGCCAACACCTCTCCGAGCTCTGTTTCCGAAAGGTGGCGGAGGTGCACCCGAAGGCCCGTGATCGGTATGGCCGCACGGTAGCTCGCGTGAGCTGCAATGGTCCTGACGCGAGCCTCGAGCAAGTTCGGGCCGGCATGGCGTGGGCATACACGCGTTATGTCACCGATCCGGCGGTGAAGGACCTTGAGGCCAACGCACGGGCAGCTTCACGTGGACTGTGGGCCGAACCAGCGCCGACAGCACCGTGGGAGTGGCGTCGTCCGACGCGTTGACTACTCTAGAGCAAGCCAACCGGCTTGCCTTGCGCAGGAAGAGATCCACATGAACGTGCTCGCCTTCGATGATGGCTAGCAGTGCACTTCTGGGGGATCAAGGCCCACTCCCACGGTCAGACCTAACTATGCCGGGAGGCATGGGTGCCGTCCCGATGCGGCTGATGAACACCCGAATCTCGCTAAGCGCGCCCGCGAGCTGTCGCTGGCTTAGATGGGCCCAGCTGACTACCGGGACGCAGACCATGGAATACACGATGGGTGACACCGATGTCGTTCTTGCCTTCGCCTCGGAATGACCATCCCAGTCTAGACCTGCCTTTGAAAGTCAGCGGCCGGTCTGCAGCGTGTCCGGGCGGTCGATCTCCGGCGCGGTAGGTACGGTCACGGCCACCTACCAGTCGGTGATTCACGCGAACGATTGCGCCGCAACGGACTGGTCTCGAAGGCAATGCTGACCTTCAACTAGCGGGCAGTGCTGTCATGAGTCGTCGGGCAATTGAGCGGCTGCTTCCCCTGGACGCCAACTCACGGACCCGACCCAATCCCGTCCTCCGAGCTTCTCCGAAGCTGCCCGACGCTTGGACCGACCTCTTTCGGGCTTCGCGCGAAGCAGCCGTTCGTGGCCACCTGGAGCCGGCCACAAGCGGCCTTTCACCGGGCGCTCGAGATTCTTCCCGCGTGGCCCGTGCGAACGGCAGGTTTTCGGCCGCCAATCTGAGCCTCGGTTTGGCTCGGCTCGGCCAGAAGCAGTCAACCGCACTTGCAGACGGAAGCGAACATGCGCCGCCGCACCCAGAACGAGGCGGCATCCAAGACCACGGCCGTTTCCACTCTGGCGGAGAAACTCTCCGCCAATCCGGCCGTGCGTACGCAAGGCGCAAGTTGGACGTGAACTCCGTCTCCCAATGCGATCCGCCACAGTTGATCTGGGGTCTACCTGAAATTGGGTGCGGGTCATTCCCTGTCGACGCGCTTAATTTCGGCGGGATCGCTCCCGGTCATTCATCGGCCCGCCCAGTAAGCTCGCTGTCCTCTGGTCGGCGGTCGCTCGAGGCTGACGCGCCTTTGGAGGGACGCGGACGGCTCTTTGCGCGCCAACTGGCGCGCGGTACCCCGACCCTGAAGAAACATGGGGCGACCTAAGCTAGTTACCGCGAAGCTGACCTTCAGCCCTTCCGCACAGGCACACCCAGCGAGGCTCCGCGGCGGGCGGCGCTCACGGCACATGCCTCGAAGAACTGAGCCTTGCACGCTAGCTCCTCAGGAGATCCGAATGAGACCATTGTGCAAGCCAGGCCAGCAGCGTCAGCAAGCCGCATGGCGCCGCGCTGCGCTAGGAACGCCACCGCCCGAGCAGACCGAGTGGTGGCTGTGAGCTGGGAAGGACAGGAAAACCCCGTCTCGCAATGTTGAAGGCTACTCCGAGTCCAAGAGCGGGTACAAAATTTCTTGGAGCGGATAATGCGGTGCAACGCAGCGACCCCACCACCGTCCACATGCAGGACCGGGCAAGCACGCGCTACCGCCGCTCGGAAGAGGATGTGGCGTGACAATGGCGTCGCCCGGGAATGTACGGTTCACATAGCCGTCGTCAAACACTGAACATGCGACGAACCGTCCATCGCTGACCTGCCCTCGCCCAAACCATCGGCGACACGTTCCGCGCGACGTCGCGTCCGGAACGCAAGCGCTATTCCCATTTTGTTCGATGTAAACCGCATCGGACAAACTGGTGGCATTGGCATTTCCATCATCAAACACGGAGAATTGAACAGGACGATGAGAATTGGTGGTACGGCAATTTCCGAACCACTTTCGGCATACACCCGATACCCCCCCAGGAATGCAAGCCTTCCCGCGCTCGTTTGGAGACGTCCGCCCCGAAAAGAATATAGCGTCAGAAGGTCCTGCCATATTGGTGTTTCCATCGTCGAAAACGAAGCACTCAATGGGATCGCCCGCTGGCCACGATCCGGGCCGCTCGCGGATCACGCGGTAAATTTCTCTAACGAAGCGCTGCGTCGAGACATAATGGCATCCAGAAATGCCTGTCACCCATGGCCAAAACGGAGGATCGGGCTGTGACAATCTGCCGCTCGATGTGCAAGTAGACTGTACGCCAGCGATCCCGACGCCAACCCCATTCGCCGTAACGACCGTGGGACCTCCGCTGTCTCCACCATGCCCCACTTGGTTGGAAGTGTTCATGTTTAACGAGTACTCCGCGTCACTGATGCTGAAGGGGTTAAATTGGCCGCTGCGGTAGGTCCCGAGGCCTGTCGCTTGGGTGTCCGGAGGTGTCGTCGCGAAAGTTGCAAATCCTCGCCCATATTGCGTGACGATGTCACTCGTCGCCAGTTTCCGGCCCTCGAATTCCAACTGCGAGTTTTCCTGCGCGTACAACGGCTGGATGTTGACGGGCCCAAAATCCCCGGACCCCAGATAGATCAAAACCATATCCGTCTCTGGCTTCGGCACGTTGATATTGAGGTCATGAACGCGTGTTGCTGCGAAAGTCGCGGGAGACCATGCCGCAGAGATCACAATTTGGGTTGCGGGCGCCAATGTACCCCGAATGGTCGCGTCTGTTGTCGCGCAGTGCCTTGCGGTAAGAACCCAATATTGATTGAGCAGAGTTCCGCTGCATCCTCCGTTGACGGTTACAAGCCCAAGGACTCGCTGAGTGTCGTTGTCGACTACCGTTCCGTTCGTTATTGGCTGGCGAATCGTACAGATGCGCCCTTGTGCCGTTTCGACGCAATTGGGCTGCGCACCGCTTGGGCGAGGCAGTAAGCACCAAATTGCGAGAGAGTAGGCGAACGCTCGGGCAAGAGGGCTCATCGAATCCAACTCCGTCGAAAATCGTGAGCGGTGTGCTAGCGAATTCCAATAGCGTCGAGTTTCATCTACTCCAAATGGACAAAATCGATCGTGCATCCTGCGTTGTTGCCAAATATGTTGACAGTCGTCCCAGACACCTTTGCTGCGAGCAGCAGCGCAAAGGTCGCCTTTGCGTTAGACTGCCTATCGGCGACGGTAGCACCCTTTCCGTTCCATATGAGCCACTTTCCGGCACAAGCACCCGGCGCAGATTGAACTCTAAAAGAGATCCTGTCCGGCATGTAGGTGGATTCGACCGCAACAACTTGAGTGCCGGTTGCCGTCCAGTCGTATGCAAGAACTGTCGGGCTCGTTGAGACAATCGACGAGGTGAGAAAACACCAAAGAAGCACTCTTCGTTGAAAGCTCATTTCCTGCTCCCGAGAATGACCCAGTTCTGCATGGATTAGACGGGGCCGAGTTCCACTTTGCACCGCATGCTTGCGCAAGGCAGTACAACTTGCATCCACAACGTTAATGAAAAGTGGACTTGTACGCGTCCCGCTCAGCGAGCAACCTTAGAAGGCTTACCTTTGCGGCACATAGAGTCGCGTTGCGACTCGGCACCCTGAATCCGGAAGGCAAGAAGAATCTTGTCGCGAGCCTGCACGCCTACACAATCCTTCGGGCCAACGTTCCCTAGCGAGGTCCGACTCCAGAACTCCGGTTGCCCTTCCGCTGGATGTCTGAACCGGCTGTCAAAGCTGCCCAAAGCGACCATCCTCAAGGTTGAGGACGTGAAGGTGTATTGAGCGTGATAGCTTCGTGCAAGGGAACGTCCTCCCAGTACCTTGAACGTCTGTGTCCCGAGTGGATAGGGAGAGTCAAATGGCGAAGGACAAAGGGTTCATTCATTGCGTGGATGAATTCGCATTCTTGCTGGGAGTGATGCTGGTCAGCGTCACTCCGTCATCCTGGGGGCAACCTGCGCCAGCGTTGCGCGCCGTAGTATCGGCAGACGCCGCGCCAGAGGCCATGTCACAGTTGTTTGCCCAACTTGGTGATGGAAAAAGAACGATCTCAGTGCCAGGGGCAGCATGGCTGCAACTGCAGTTCTCGGAGGTGCGGCTCGGCCCGGACGGTTTGCTAACGATCATCGACGCTTCAGGCGAGTCGCAGACGTTCTCGCAAACACAAATCGACGCCTGGAGTGGTTTGAGCGCGGTGTTTAACGGATCAGAACTCCGCCTTAGCCTAAGACCTGGAGAGGGCGCTGAGCAGCCTGTCTCAGCCAAGATCAAGAACATTGTCATCGGCCTGCCCGCTTCCAGCGTCAGCAGCGCTGGGGTTGTGACGCCGCAGCCACTACGCAAGTTGCTCGGTCCCGACGTCCTGCGCTTCATTCCCGACAATCTCCGCGGGCTGTGGAAGGAAGGGGAGGCGCCGCGTGTGGGCGCTGGGACCGAAGCGATATGCGGGGCGACCGATGACAGGGCTGCCTCGGCCAATCCGCGGACAGGCCGGATTATGCCAATAGGCTGCACCGGTTGGCTGATTGATGGCGGCAATCTTTTGACTGCCGGGCACTGCATTGGCCCGGACACACAGACGGTTGAATTCAACGTGCCGGCTTCGCAAGCCGATGGCACAACGGTCGCACCGCCGGTTCGCGATCAGTATCGCGTGGACGCCCAGTCGATCGTGGATCAACGCGGCGGCGTCGGAAATGATTGGGCCATGTTCCAAGTCTTGCCGAACACACAAACTCGTCTAATGCCTGCCGCCGCCCAAGGCGCCACCTTCCAGCTGTCAAATTCGGACAACCCGGCGCAAGTCCGGATCACAGGCTATGGCGTCGACGGCCCAGCCCCGAACTTCGGTGCTGGTGGACCGCGCAACGCACAGAACCAGACTCAGCAGACCCATGTCGGCGCGCTGAGCGAGAACACCGGCGGGGCCACTTCGGGTGTCCTGCGCTACGCTACCGACACGCAAGGTGGTAACTCCGGCAGCCCGGTGATTGTGGAGGGCGGCAATGTTGCGATCGGCATCCACACCAATGGGGGATGCACTCAGACTGGCGGAACCAACGCGGGAACCAGTTTTCGCAACGAGGCGCTTTGGACGACAGTCCACCCCGCGCCCACCGCTCCATACCAGGCGTTTGGCCTACAGACCGGGACGGTACTGCATCCGACAGATCCGACGTTCGAGTTCGGGGTCGCAACGAATGGCGACGTGTTTGCCATCAAGAAGAGCGGTACGCAATCGGGCACGACGGAGATTCACGTCCTGTCGGCAGCGAGTAGATACCAGCAGTTCTCACTGCAAACCCGAACGGCACTTCACCCGACAGACCAGACGTTCGAGTTCGGGGTCGCGGCGAACCGCGACGTGTTTGCCATCAAGAAGAGCGGCGCTTCGGGCACTACCGAGATCCACGTGCTGTCCGCGGCGAGCGGTTACCAGCAGTTCTCGCTGCAAACCCGAACAGCACTTCACCCGACAGACCATACGTTCGAGTTCGGGGTCGCGGCGAACCGCGACGTGTTTGCCATCAAGAAGAGCGGCGCTTCGGGCACCACCGAGATCCACGTCCTGTCCGCGGCGAGCGGTTACCAGCAGTTCTCGCTGCAAACCCGAACAGCACTTCACCCGACAGACCATACGTTCGAGTTCGGGGTCGCGGCGAACCGCGACGTGTTTGCCATTAAGAAGTCTGGCACGCAATCAGGCACCACAGAAATCCATGCCTTACGCCGATAGTGGGTGCCTCCCAATAATGAGATGCAGGCGACGGGCCACGGGCGTTCGCTCGTACTTGCAGACAGAGCGCCGTGAGCCGCCTTGACGCGAAAGATGATCGATCTCTCGGAGTGCAGCCGCGAATGACCGGTCTCGTCCAGCGCGACGGGCAACTACGCCTAGTTGAATCCGATGCGTAGGGGTCGACAGCGACACTTCAGATCGGCAGATGTCCGCCACCGCCAAACCTCGCAGCCAGTGTGCGTTGGGTTCCCGATTGGGGTGGCGCCGCGATGCGTTGCAGAGGCAGAGTCGCCGGCGGATGGAGGTGACGACATGAGCAACCTGACCTCGGTCATTCGGCAGCGCGCGTTGGATCTGTGGAATGGAGGCGCTGGTGCTGGCGAGATCTACTTCGACACCGAAGCAGAGAGGTACGGCCTGTGGGAAGTTGACGCGCCGTTGCCAATTCTTCCAGGCATTCACTATCGAATGCGATCGCCGCAAGTCTCCTGTCTGAGGCGTTCAACACCAGGGCCAGTGTTCGTTTGGGAAGGTCATGTCTCTCCATTCGACGGGCTGTGCGCACATTGGTCCATTTCGCATTTGCGGGTGGAGTTCACCGACGCAGCAAAGTGGGATCCGAGCTCCATCGCGATCAGTTTGCCAGTGCCCGCACCGATTGTGCATTTCGAGGTGCGCGACCTCCGCATTCACAGCGCCCATCACGCAGTAAAGGATCTGTCGGGAAGCTTCAACGGTGCGTGGCGGCGAATCGGAATCCAGTGGTGTTCGCGCGGATTCGAGAAGGTTGGCGGCACGATGACGCTACTGGAGAATGTGCTTGTTGGTGGCAAGCAAGAATTGTGGTGGGACAACATAGCGTTCCGATTCGAGAGCACGTGGACGACGATGCTCGTGTGTTGCGGCGTCGACCCGTTTATCAGCCCTCCAGGAGTTGAGTACGGGGTGGCGCACTTCAAAGACACGCGCCAGACCCAAGTGAATCGATTCCAGGTTGAGAACATCACCATCGCTGACGAGGCTCCGGCGGTGTTGACCCGGGAGGGGATCGCCGAAGGGTTGGAAGTGTCTGGGATTGGCGCGCCAGGACTGGGGCCGCGTCGGCGAAACGGTTCGCCGGCGGCGCTGACTAACTGGTAGTGGAGTGAGCGGGCACGGCAATGTCTGAAGGTCGCGCCGAGCGTCTGCTCTCTTGCATCACCGGTGACTGGTTCGGGTCGAGTCCACCCAGTCGCGACCGACTGCTTCCGGGCCGCCCGTCTTCAACGACTGCTCTGCGGCGGCGATCTCCGCAAGCTGTCAGTCGTGTGCCGACCCTAAGCAGTACATCGTGGAAGCTAGAAACAGCCCTTCACCTTGCGTCATAGCGAGAACGACTGCCACCAAACTGGCTCGCGCGCACGGCCTACGCCGACGGCCATAGGCGATCAAGTTCCACCAGTTAGGCCACGAGTCTCAGCCGCCGACAGCGCCACCCAGAACAACGGCCGTCGTCCAGGCTTCCCCTTCTTTCTCCTCACACGGCCTTTCCTTGATCAGCGACCGCCTGCATTGCCGCGCGGATCGTGTCCTGGTCGCCGAGATAGTAGTGACGAATCGGCCTGAGCCGTTCGTCCAGCTCGTACACAAGCGGCTGGGCCGTCGGGATGTTCAGCTCGACGATGTCATCGTCCGCAACACCGTCGAGGTGCTTGATCAGCGCGCGCAGGCTATTGCCGTGCGCCGCGATCAAGGTGCGCTGGCCGGCCATCACGGCCGGCGCGATTACTTCGTTCCAGTAGGGCACCACGCGGGCCACCGTGTCCTTCAGGCACTCGGTGTGCGGGAATTCGCCCGGAACGAGATCGACGTAGCGCGGATCGCCGGCCTCGATCCGTGGATCATCGTCCTGCAGCGCAGGCGGGGCCACGTCAAAGGCACGTCGCCAGATCTTGACCTGGGCTTCGCCGTGACGCGCGGCTGTTTCCGCCTTGTCCAGCCCCTGCAGCGCCCCGTAGTGCCGTTCATTTAGACGCCAGGAATGGTGCACGGGAATCCACGTCCGGTCCATCTCTTCCAGCACGGTCCACAGCGTCTTGATGGCACGCCGTAGCACCGACGTGAATGCGACGTCGACATCGAACCCTTCGCGCTTTAGCAACTGGCCGGCCGCGCCGGCTTCAGCCAGGCCCTGCTCGGTCAGGCCAACGTCGGTCCAGCCGGTGAAGCGGTTCTCGCGATTCCAGACCGACTCACCGTGGCGAAGCAGAACAAGCTGTCTCATGACGGGAACACCGGAAACGCATCGCGACCGGCATAGCGCGCATCCGCGCCGAGCTCCTCCGCGATCAGCAGCAGGCGGTTGTACTTCGCAACCCGGTCCGAGCGGCACAGGGATCCGGTCTTGATCTGAGTTGCGCTCGTGGCCACCGCGAGGTCGGCGATGGTCACGTCCTCGGTCTCGCCCGAGCGGTGCGACACCACCGCCGAGTAGCCGGCGCGTTCGGCCAGCGCAATGGCGGCCAGCGTCTCGGTGAGCGTGCCGATCTGGTTCGGCTTGATGAGGATCGAGTTGGCGATGCCGCCGCCGATACCGCGCTGGAAGATCGCGGTGTTGGTGACGAACAGGTCGTCGCCTACCAGTTGCACCTTGCGTCCCAGGCGCTCGCTCAGCAGCTTCCAGCCGTCCCAGTCGTCCTCGGCCAAGCCATCCTCGATGGAAAGGATCGGATACCGCGCTACCAGGCGCTCGAGATAGGCCACGAACTCGGCCGACGTGAATGCCTTGCCTTCCGAGTCCAGCACGTAGCGCCCGTCGCGGTAGAACTCCGAGCTCGCTGCGTCGAGCCCGAGCCAGATGTCCTTGCCGGCCGTGAATCCCGCCTTGTCGATCGCCGACAGGATGACGTCCAGTGCCGCCTCGTTGGAAGGCAGGTCCGGCGCGAAGCCACCTTCGTCGCCCACGGCTGTGGCGAGCGAGCGCTGCTTCAGCAACGACTTGAGCGCGTGGAACACCTCCACCCCGAAACGTAGCGCCTCCTGGAAGCTCTGCGCGCCGACGGGCAGGATCATGAACTCCTGGATGTCGACGTTGTTGTCGGCGTGGGCGCCACCGTTGAGGATGTTCATCATAGGTACTGGCAGCTGCCAGGGGCCCGACGGAGCGAGGTGGCGATAGAGCGGCCGGCCGGCCTCCGCGGCCGACGCGTGCGCCAGCGCCAGCGATACGGCGAGGATCGCGTTGGCGCCCAGCCGCGACTTGTTCGGCGTGCCGTCCAGCTCGATCATGCGGCGGTCGATCGCTGCCTGGTTGTCCGCGTCGAGCCCCACCAGCGCGCGCCGCAGTTCACCGTTGACGTGGCGGACGGCCCGCGTCACACCCTTGCCACCGTAGCGCCCCGCATCGCCATCGCGCAGTTCGACCGCTTCGCGCGCGCCGGTCGAGGCACCGGACGGCGCCGCCGCACGACCGGTGGCGCCCGATTGCAGCACGACCGTCGCGGCAACCGTCGGGTTGCCGCGCGAGTCGAGGATCTCCGTTCCGCGGATGTCCTGAATGATCGACATTGTGTTCCTTGATGTGTGGCTAGAGTTGTGCGACGTGCAGCAGGTTGGTCGTTCCAGCCATTCCGAACGGCATGCCGGCCGCGATGACGATGGCATCGCCCGCACGTCCGTAGCCTTCGGCTTGCGTCGTGCTGCGCCCGGTCGAGACCATTTCGTCGACGTTCTTCACGTCGCTGTTCAGATGGACCGTGTGCACGCCCCAGGCGAGCGCGAGTCGGCGGGCGATGTCGCGGTTCGGCGTCACGCTCAGCACCGGCGCCTTCGGTCGTTCGCGCGCTGCGCGCAGGCTCGTCCAGCCCGAGCGGGTGTAGGTCACTATCGCCGCCACGGGCAGCAATGCTGCGACTTGGCGCAACGACGCACAGATCGCGTCGGCGACCGTCGGATCGCGCGCGTCCATCGACGCGTCGAGCCCGTCGCGATAGTGCGGGTCGCGCTCGACCTCCGCGATGATGCGGTCCATCGTCGCGACCGCTTCGACCGGGTAGCGGCCCGACGCCGATTCGGCCGACAGCATCACTGCATCGGCACCGTCATACACGGCGGTGGCAACGTCAGACGCTTCGGCGCGCGTCGGTACGGGCGACTGCGTCATCGACTCGAGCATCTGTGTGGCAACGATCACCGGTGTGCCGGCACGCCGGCATTCGCGCACGATGCGCTTCTGGATGCGCGGCACCTGCTCGGCGGGCAGTTCCACGCCGAGGTCGCCGCGCGCCACCATTACCGCGTCGCAGAGCGCGACGACGGCGGCCAGCGACTCGATTGCGGCCGGCTTCTCGAGCTTGGCCAGCAAGCCCGCGCGGCCCTGCACGATGTCGCGAAGCTCCTGCATGTCCTCCGGGCGCTGCACGAACGACAGTGCGACCCAGTCGACACCGAGCGTCAATCCGAAGTCGAGATCGCGACGGTCCTTCTCGGTCAACGCCGAGATCGGCAGCAGCACGTCGGGCACGTTGACGCCCTTGCGATCCGAGAGCGCACCACCGGCGATGACCCGCGTGGCCGCGAAGCTGGGCCCGCACACCTCGACCCGGAGCCGGATTTTGCCGTCGTCGATCAACAGGTCGGTGTCTGGCTTCAGCGCGGCGAAGATCTCCGGATGCGGCAGGCTGACGCGGTGCGCGTCGCCCGGTTCGGGATCGAGGTCGAGGCGAAACTCGCCGCCCGCCTCCAGCCGGATCGGGCCGGCGGCGAAGGTGCCGACGCGCAGCTTGGGTCCTTGCAGGTCCAGCAGCACGCCGATCGGCCGCCCGGTCTCGCGCTCGACGCGTCGGATAAGGTCCAGCCGTTCCTGGTGCTGCGCGTGCGTGCCGTGGCTGAAGTTCAGCCGGAAGACGTCGGCGCCGGCGTCGAACAGCGCGCGGATGGTGGCGAGGTCGGAGCTCGCGGGGCCGAGCGTGGCGACGATCTTGGCGTGGCGGAGGCGGCGCATGCCGGCCTCACAACCCGCGTGCACCGGACGCAAGGAAGCCGCCGTCGACCGGCATCGCGATGCCGGTCACGTAGCGAGCGTCCTCCGACGTCAGGTAAACCACGGCCGACGCGATTTCGCCGCAGGTACCGTACCGGTTCATCGGGATCGCCTTCGAATACTCGGTCCTGAACTTCTCGGTGTGCAGCACCTGCGTCATCGGCGTATCGACCGGACCCGGCGCCACCGCGTTGGCGGTGATGCCGTGCTCGGCCAGTTCCACCGCCATTTGCCGTGTCAGCGCGATCACGGCACCCTTCGACGTGCCGTATGCCGTACGGCCGCTTCCGACCGCGCGCATGCCGGCGACGGATGCAATGTTGACGATGCGCCCCCACTTCTGCTTCACCATCAGGCGCGCCGCCGCTTGTGCGCACAGCAGCGTGCCGGTCACGTTGACGTTCATCGTCGCGGCGAAGTTGTCGAGCGGGAAGTCGAGGAAAGGAAAGACCTTCGCGATGCCCGCGGAGTTGACGAGGATGTCGCAGCGACCATGTTCGCGCTCGACCTGCTCGAACGCGGTGCCGATGGCCTCGGCGTTGCCGACGTCCAGCCGAAGCGCGCTGGCCCGGCCGCCGGCGGCGGTGAGTTCGCGTGCCGTCGCCTCGGCCGCGTCGACATCGAGGTCGGCAACGAGGACGATGTGGCCAAGGGCCGCCAGTCGGGTGCACACCTCGGCGCCGATGCCCTTGGCGCCGCCGGTGACGAGCGCGACGCGTGATTCGGAAGTGGTGTTCATATTGGGTCCGGACAAGAAGGTTTCAGAGGAAGCCGATCGAGATCCACGGCACCGCCGCGACGATCACGAGGCCGACGAACAACGCGAGCATGTAGGCTCCGATCGGGCGTATCCCCGCGTCCGGGTTGACGCGACCGATGGCGCAGGCGGCGTAGTAGCCGACGCCGAACGGCGGCGCGAACAGGCCGAGGCCCATCGCGAGGATCACCACCATGGAGTAGTGCACCTCGTGAATGCCCACGGCCCGGGCGATGGGGAACAGCAGCGGGCCGAACAGCACGATCGCCGGGATGCCCTCGAGCACGCTGCCCAGCACGATGAAGGCGACGATCGAGACGGCCATGAAGCCCGCGGCGCCCCCGGGCAGCGCACGCATGGCTTGGCTGAGCGTGTTCGAGAAGCCCGACTGCGTCAGGCCCCAGGCCATCGCCGTGGCCGCACCGATGATCAGCAGGATCGAGCCCGAGAGGCTGGCCGTGTCGACAAGCATCGGATAGACCCGCTTCCAGTCGAACTGCCGGTAGATCAGCAGGCCGGCCAGCACGCCGTAGGCGATGCCAATGGTCGAGACCTCGGTGGCCGTGGCGACCCCTTCCACCACCGCGGCGCGAATGATGAACGGCAGCGCGATGGCCGGGACCGCGATCAGGAACGCGCGGCCGATCTCGCGACGGCTGGCCCGGCGCACGCCACTGAGGTCTTCGTGCCTATAGCGGGCCCACACCACTGCCACCAGGGTTGCGGCCAGCACGAGACCCGGCAGAAGACCACCGGTGAACAGGGCGGCGATCGACACGCCGGTGACCGAGCCGATCGTGATCAGCACGATGGACGGCGGGATGGTCTCGGTCTGCGCGCCGGTAGCCGAGAGCAGTGCTACCAGGTCGCCTTCCTTCGCGCCACGCTTCTTCATCTCGGGGAAAAGTACCGGCGCGACGGCCGCCATGTCGGCCGCCTTCGAACCGGAGATGCCGGAGACGAGGTACATGGCGCCAACCAGCACATAGTGCAGGCCACCGCGCACGTGGCCGAGCAGGCTGGCGAGGAACGCGACCATTGCCTTGGCCATGCCCGTCATCTCGATCAACTGGCCAAGGAAGACGAACAGCGGGACCGACAGCAGGATCAGGTGGCTGACACCTTCGTCCATGCGACCGACGACGATCAGGACCGGCGTACTGGTGGTCAGCATTACGTAGCCCAGCGTGGCCAGGCCGAAGGCGAACGCGATCGGCACGCCGGCGAACACCGCCCCGGCGACGACAACGACGAAGAAGACCACCAGGTTGGCGTTGCCGAGCTGCCGCCACACCGGCTGTAGCAGCGTCATCACGACCATGATGGCGACGACCACGCCGACGGCTGCCGCGACTTGGCGAAGCCTGCCCACCGCGGCGAGCCGCAAGACGGCCAGCAGCGCCATCGCGCCGAAACCGGCGGCCATCGCGGCGACTCGCCAGGAGTTCTGGATGTCCAGAGCCGGCGTGCGCATCATCGCCTCCTCCACCGCGTACTCGTACGCATGCGGCAGCACCAGCAGCAGGAAGGCCAGCGCAGCCGCTGTGGCAAGCACGTCCAGGAAGGCGCGCCTGTCGGGCGAAAGCTTGCCCACCACGGCCGTCATGCGCATGTGCTCGCCGCGCTGGAAGGCGACCGCCGAGCCCAGCATCGCGAGCCACAGGAACAGGATCGACGCGACCTCGTCCGACCAGATCAACGGATGGTGGAACACGTAGCGCGCGACCACGCCGGCCAGCAGGACGGCGATCTCGGCCGCGACCAGCAGCGCAACAGGCACGCCAAGCAAGCGGCCAAACACATGCTGGGCGCGGTTGGCCCATGCTGCGACGGCGCCGCGCGGCGCGCCGTCGTCGTCAGAAATGGAGGCGGCGTGCATGTCGGTCAGCCCAGCTTGCCGGTGTGCTTCTCGAGCAGCGCCCAGGCCTCTTCACCGTACTTCTGCTTCCACTCGGCGTAGAAGCCCGAAGCGACCAGTCGCTCGCGGAACGGCCCGAGCTTCGGATCGTTGAAGGTGAGACCCTTGGCGGTGAGCTCGGGCCGCAGCGAGGCGTTGAGCTTCAGGCCATCGGCGCGCATGTCGAGCGCCGCCTGGTTCAGGTGCTTGGCGATGATGGGCCGCGCCTTCTCAGGCATGCGGTCCCATACCTTCTGGTTCGTCATGCACCAGTAGCCATCCCACATGTGGTTGGTCATGGAGCAGTACTTCTGCACCTCGTAGAGCTTGGCGATCGAGATGATCGTCAGCGGGTTCTCCTGGCCGTCGACCACCTTGGTCTGCAGCGACGAGTAGGTCTCCGCGAAGTTGATCGACGCGGGCGCCGCGCCGAGGTGCTTGAACAGCGAGGTCCACAGCGGGCTCACCGGCACGCGCATCTTCAGACCCTTGAGGTCGTCGGGCGTATTGATCGGCCGCACGCTGTTCGTGATCTGCCGGAAGCCCGAGCTCCACACGGTGTCCATCGCCATCAGGCCCACCTTCGGGAACTGCGCGCGCAGGTACTTGCCCAGCTCACCGTCCAACGCCTTGTGCACGGCGTCGTCGTTCGCCCAGGCGAATCCAAGGCCCCACATCGACGAGATTGGCACCAGCTGGGAGAGGACGTTCACGCCCGAGACGGTGAAGAACTCCAGGCCGCCGGCGCGCAACTGCGACAGCATGTCGGCGTCGTTGCCCAGCTGGTTGTTGGGGAAGACGTTGATCTGGACCTGGCCGCCCGTGTCCTTCAGGATGCGCTCCGCGGCCTCCATCGCGCGGACGTTGAGGGGGTGTGTGGCCGGCAGGTTGGTGCCAAACTTGTAGGTGAATTCGGCGGCGCGCGCGAAACGCGGCACCACCAGGGCCGGGGCGGCGATCAGGGCGGAACCGGTCAGCAGGGCCCGGCGGCGGTTCATCGATGTCATGCGGAGTCTCCTCTCAGGGGTCGGTGAAGTGATCAGCGCACGTCGGCCGTGCCACGCAGCGCCTTGACGAAGTAGTCGGGCTGGCCCATCTGGCCGCCCTTGAGCGCGATCTCGAGCCGTGCCAGATGCGGCTCGCGGGAGATGGCGCGGCACAGCGGCGCGCCTGGCGCCAGACGTGCCACCACGCGCAGAGCCTGCGGGGCCAGACGCTGCGTGACGTGGCTGGAGGTGTCGCCGCCGGACAGCAGCAGGCGCTGCAGGGGATGGGCGCGCAGCAACGCATCGACGAGGTCGCCGAAGCGGTGCCCCAGCAGGCGGCCGCCTTCGTGGCGGGCCTGCTCCTGGCTCATCCCTTGCCCCGCGAGGGCCGACAACATCGCTTTGATGCGTGGGTCGTTCGGGCCGCGCGCGCTGTGCAGCATCACGCTGTTGCCGGCGCGCAGCGCTTGCAGGGCTTGTTCGGCGAGACGGGCGAGCTCCGAAGCCGGGTCGCTCGTGGCGACGAGAGCCGCCGCGTCAACGGGAATGTCCACAAACCCGGCAGCCAGCGCGGCGTCAATCTGCAGGGCGCTCAGCGGCGAAGCGCTGCCGGAGACGGCCAGCACCTGCGGCGCACCGTCAAAGCGCTCGTGCGTGGTCGGAACGTCCGGCAGGACGCCGGTCTCGCGCCACCACTGCGTCAGCGCGTACTCGAGACCGGAACCACCAACGCAGAACAAGGGCGTCTGGCGGCTTCGCGTGCGGCCCGCGAGCCCATCGAGCAGACGGCCGGTCTCAGTGAGGTGCTCGGTCGTGGTGCCGTCCACCAGCACCGCACCGCCCGACGTGGCGTCGACCAGGCGCTGCAACTCGCCGGCCATCGCTGCGCGGTCAAGTGCGAACTGCGGCAGCGTGAAGCCGGTGATCGGCATCGCGGTCTGTGCGCTGAGGTGGCGTGCGAGATCCGCCTCGTGCATCGGCGTTACCGGGTGCACGCTCATGATCGGGTGGCGGTCGATGCGGTGCACGCGGTCGTCGGTACCGGAGCGCGCGAACAGGTTGCCGAAGGCGCAGTAGCGGCCGAGCGCGGAGGTTGCCGCCACGATCGGAATCGCGCTGTCGCCGAAGGCCGTGCGCGACAAGTCCATCACCCGCCCGATGCTGCCGATGCTCGGTGAACTGTCGAAGGTCGAGCAGACCTTGTAGTGCACCAGCGGCACGGGCAGGCGGGACATCGCGGCAAGCACCGGTACGAGCTGGGCATCCATCTCGGCCGGCGACATCGCGCGGCTCGCGCCCGCCACGCCGATCGCGTCGAACGGTCCGAATTCACGCAGCGTCTGTTCGTCGGGCACGTCGAGGAACAGCGCGCAGTTCAGGCCGGCGAAGGCCAGCACTTCGAGCGCATCGGTGGACCCGGTGAAATCGTCACCGTAGAAGGCGAGCTTCATACCGGCTCCTACAGGTTTGCGAAATGAACCAGCGCGCGCTGCAACGCTGGGTGCGATTCGGCGTAGCGGTCCAGGCTCACGCCGGCCACCGCCGCCTCCCAGCCTTCGCGCATGCTGGCCATGCCGGCCGCGATGCCGTCGGGGTGGCCGATGATTCCGCCGCCCGCGAGGTGCATCAGGTCCACCGCGCCGAGCGCGCCGTACAAGTTGGGCGCCAGGCCGGCCCATTGACCAGACGAGAACACCGGCATCAGCGGCTGCAGTCCCGCCCAGGGCGCCAGGCAAGCCTTCGCAGAGGCGATCACCGAGTCGTCCGGCTCCCAGAACTTGCTGCGGATGCCGTTGCAGTGCAGGTGATCCACGCCGGCCAGGCGCCACAGCTTCTGGTAGGCCTCGAAGGAGAATCCGAGTCCGGGATGGCGCGTGAAAGCGCCCCAGCCGTTGCGGTGGCCATGGATCGGCAGCAGCGCGTGGCGGCGCAGGTGCTCGACCGCCGAGAAACCGACCCAGTTGATGCTGACCATCACGCACGTGCCACCCGCAGCATGCACAGCGTCGTGACGGCGCAGCATCTCGTCGACCGAGCCCGAGATGTTGATGGCGTACATCGGCATGCGGCCTAGACGGTCGGCATGGCGGTGCAACACCGGCATCACGGCCCGCAGGCGCTCGTCGAACGGCGCGTACGGCGGGTCGGCCATCAGTTCATCGTCCTTGATGAAGTCGATGCCGGCGGCGCAGAGGTTGTCGACCAACTCTGCGGTCTGGTCCGGCGAAAGGCCGATGCTCGGCTTGATGATCGTGCCGACAATCGGCCGGCCCTCGACGCCGGCCAGCCGCCGCGTGCCCGGAATCCCGAAGGCCGGGCCGTCGAACTGGGCCGCATAGTCGGGCGGCAGGTCGAGGTCCAGCAGGCGCAGGCCGGTGACCTCGCCGAGTTCGTACAGATTGCCCGCCGCGGTGGCCAACAGGCTGGAGAGATTGGCGCCGACGTTGGCGACCGGGAACGCGATCTCGATCTCGGCACGGTGAAACACGCCGCCGTGTGGATGCCGATCGACATAGGCGCTCGGCAGTGTTGGCTGAAGCGCGGGCGCGAGCGGCTTGATGCCGACGACCCGAGCGCGGGAGCGCTCCTTCAGTTCATCGGTCTCGCCGGGCAGCGAGAGGAAGGTGCCGCTGGACTGTTCGCCGGCGATCACCTGCGCGATCTTTTCGGGAGCGACGGAGCTTTCGACGAAGTAGCGAGCGGTGAACTCGGGGCGGCTGGCTGGGTTGTTCATGGGGCTGTGAGATTCCGTCTGACCTGGCCGCAAGATTAGGCGTAACCTCCGAGGCGGGCAAACGATATGATCTCTGCGCACTGTGATGAAACCTCACATGGCATTCGGGTTGACCCGGACTCGGGAGACATGCATGACCTCGCCGCTTCGCCTCTCGCTGAATGCCTTGCGCGCCTTCGAGGCGACGGCGCGCCTGCGCAGCTTCAGCGCGGCGGCTGAGGAACTGTCCGTCACGCACGGCGCCGTAAGCCGACACATCCGCATGCTCGAAGACACGGTTGGACTGCCGCTGCTCAAGCGCACTGCGCAAGGGGCATCGCCGACGGCCGAGGGGCAACGCCTGGCCGATGGGCTATCCACCGCCTTCAGCCTGATTCAGTCGAGCGTCGAACAGTTGAAGCCAGGGCCGCTGACCTTGGCCTGTTCCGAGTCGATCATGATGTACTGGCTTCTGCCACGGCTTAACCGTTTCAAGGACGCCTACCCGGAGGTCGAGCTTCGCTTCAACATGAGCCACGGCCCGGTCGACTTCGCTCGCGACAACGTCAGCGTCGCGATCCGCCTGTCGTCGATCGAGGCGCCGAAGGATGTCGTGCGGGACGACGTGGCGCCGGAGTGGGTCGGCCCGGTGTGCTCGCCGGAGTACCTGCGGCAGCATCGCATCGAGACGGTGGACGATCTCGCGCGCGTCCGCCTCATGGTGTCGCGCACCCGGACTAGCGCCTGGGATGATTGGGCCCAGTGCAGCGGTCATCAGGACATGTCCCTGTCGGTCGTCGAGTCCTTCGACCACTTCTACCTGCTGATCCAAGGGGCCCGTTGCGGGCTGGGGCTGGCCAATGTGCCGCGCATGCTGGTGCGGGACGACTTGACCAGCGGCACGCTCGTGGCGCCGCTGGGCTTCGTCCGCGGCCCCAACCGGCTGGCGATCTGGATCGCACCGCACCTCAGCCGTCGCGCCGACGTGATCAAGTTGGTCGACTGGTTGCACGACGAGCTTCGCGCCACCGAACCATGACGGAACGCTCTTCGGGCATACCCTGGCGGCCAAGCGCATTGGGCCTCGGCAATGCGTTCGCTTGAGATCGATGAACTTCCAGGCACGCCCGGTCGAACGGCTGGAAGGAGCCAAAGCGTCTACGGCCGCTGATGGCCGGCTGCAGGTGGCCACGAACGGCTGCTTCGCGGAGGCGAAAGCCCGAGAGAGGTCGGTCCAAGCGTCGGGTAGCTTCGGAGAAGCTCGGAGGACGGGATTGGGTCGGGTGCGTGAATCGGTAGCCTGGGGAAGCTGCCATTCGACCGGCCAACGACTCGTGACGGCGCGCCTCATCGGTTGAACGTCAGCAGTACCTCCGGGACCGGCCAGTGACGCGATGATCGGTCGCATAGGCCAGCGTCCGGAAGGTGGCGGTGACCGTGACTAGCGCGTTGACGGGCGACCGACCGGACACGCTGCCTATGCGAAGTTCGCAACTTTGCGCAGTGCGCCTGGCGATGACGCCGTTCATCGAGGTTCGGCGCGCCGTTCGAGTGAGCCGGTTCGCGAGGAACTGGACGTAGTTTCCCTGGCCACATGCACTGGCGGTTCCACCTATGGCGACCGCCATGGGCATCACTGCTCCTTCTTTCGACTGCCACGATCCTCGGCCGGCATAAGTGCGACGCTCATGTCGGCCGACCAGATGAGCATAGTTGTGAACTGCGCATAGGCAGCGTTATGGAGAGCTTTCCACAACGCTGCAAAGCGGGCCACGCAGGACGCTAATGCACGCTCGAGACTGATTTGCGGCCGCCCATGCTTCCTTGCGAAACGCTTGCCCAGGCTGTCCACGGACATCCGAGGTTCCTTGATTGCCGATCGCACCTTTCGCGCTTTTGGTCGCAGGACAGCCAGTCTGCCCTGGCTGCCCTCGCCGTCCAGCACGAAGCGTCGTGCGGGCGCCCTCGGCAGGGGCATCCCCAACATTGAGGACTCGCGCTCAGGAAACCCTCGGTCACGGATTGAGACGGGTCACGTTCTTCGATAGATTGCCTGCGCACAGCAGCGACGTCCTTCAGGGGAGGGTGCAGGCATGGCGACGGCATTTGCCAGAGGGTCCGAAGGCGGGTCGATCGAAAAGCTTCAAGTGGCCCTCGGCTTCGACGAGTCGGATGTCGATGGCGTATTCGGCCCGACCCTGCAGCTCGCGGTCCAGGAACGACAGCGGGCGCTCGGGCTGCCCGTCACCGGGATGGTCGACCCTGACCTGTGGAAGGCGATCACCGAGACCGAGTGGCCGGACATGTTCGAACGCGCGCTGGGCCTGGTCGCGGGCTTTGAAGGCCACGGCTACAAACTGGCGGCCGGCAACCAGGACAGAGCCGGGATCACTTGGGGAATCATCGGCTTCGCGCTCATCGAGGGCGGTCGAACCGCCCATCCCCGCAAGGGCTCGTTGCACGGCCTCCTGACTTCCCTGTTCGCATCCCATGAGGACCTGGTGCTCGAGGCCTTCGGGGAGGAGCGGGCAGAAACCCTCCGCGCCAAGCTCGCGCTCCCGGCCGCATCGCTGCAGGCCTTTGGGCAGGAGGTCTCGGATCCTGACACCGGAGGGCTCAAATTGCTCGCGCCTTGGCAGCAGTCCTTCGCGAACCTGGGCGAGTATGACGCCGTTCAGGATGAGCAGCGTGCCCGCGCGAGGACGAAGTACTTCGACGATGCCGTCAAGGATGCGGATGCGTATGCCGCGGCCTTCGACATGCATGGCGAGAGGACCCTTCAGTTCTTCTTTGACCTGCACGTCAACAATGGCCACCTGACCGACGACGAGGACGCGCTGGCGAAGCAAGGCCTGACCGATCTCATCGCCCAGGACCCTCATGCGTCGCTGACCCGGAAGCTGGAGGTGATCACCGAGGTCCTCGCCGACTCGCGGCCGGACTTCGAACGCATCATCCGGCAGCGCAAGGGCACGATCGCGCGCGGGTTCGGCGAGGTGGGCACCGACAAGTACTTCAGGCTCGACGGTTGGGGCATCGAAGTTGATGCCGCCGGCGCCGGCATTGCCTGCTTTGCGGCGCTGAGCTTCGAGCCCGAACAGAAGCAGGAGCAGCTCGCCCTCGCCGCAGGGGCGATGGCACTGCATCTCGGCGAGCCGGCGGTGCAGTTGATGGATGCCGGCTTGTGGCCGCGGCAGACGGGAGTGGTTGCGATCGAGGATGACCTGGGCCGGAGTGTGAGCT
This sequence comes from Ideonella flava, assembly GCF_051857595.1. NCBI lineage: Bacteria > Pseudomonadati > Pseudomonadota > Betaproteobacteria > Burkholderiales > Sphaerotilaceae > Ideonella > Ideonella flava. The sequence continues at coordinate 16,222 of NZ_JBPZHD010000009.1, read as the reverse complement.
TCCGTGGTCTCGTGGGCCCGCCTGGTGAAGCCCTGGTCACTCCCAAGGCGCCTTTGCTGGTGCTGGCGAGCCACCTGGTCTGCAGGGCGCCCGTGAGCCTGCTCGCCATCCTGGGGCAGTCCACGCCCTTGCTTCAGGCGCCGGGCGACCCGTTCGTGGTCGGACGGTCGAAACGCTACTACGCGGGCATCCGCCTGACGGCCGACGACCGCCTCCTGGTACTGCGACAGCGCAACCGTGGCACGAGCCGCAACGACCGGGTCGTCGACATCACGGAGGTCCGCAGTGCGCTGGGTGCGTGCGACATGCTGATGCTGTTCACGGGCTTCGGCATTCCCTACCAGTCCTTGCCCGGCAGTGCGCCGCGCTGGCTCGATTGGCTGCGCGCGGTCGGCGCGAAGCCGATCGTGCTCGGCTGGTACGGCAACGTGCGGCTGCCGCAGGACGCCCATCAACAGTTCGTCTCGGAGACCTTCCTCGGCAGCGTCGCCGCGCTTTCGGTCGGGCAGGACCTGCATGCGATCTGCGCGGCCTACCCGCAGCAGATCGTGCAGCTGTGGGGGCGCGCATGTCATGGAGCCTTTGCCATGGGGCGCCAGCGGTACCTGTGGCAGGACGAGGCTGTCCCCGGCATCGAACTGACCCAGAGCGGGGCCGCGGCCATCACGCCTGACGACCAGGTGTGGGTGGCCAATCCCGCCTTCGACGGCATCTCTGCAGAACCGGCAATGACAAGGTGGCCACCCCCATGACGTCCATCACGATCAAGACCGAGAAGGCTTCGCAGTACATCGAGCTGCACTCGGACACCGACATCCCGACCCAGGAAGTCGGGCACGACTTCCTGGCGACGGGCTTCCACGAGGTCCGCCTGTTCCATGGCGAGACGTCGATCCGGTGGCGCTTCGACCGCCGCACGCCCGGCCCCGCCGGCTTGCCGGAGGACTTTCCGCCGGAAGCCACAGCACGTGGCGACCTGCCAGCGTCGCGACATCTTTCCGGCGTGGGCTGGTTCGAGCTGAAGTTCCACGTGAGCTCGCCGCTGAGCCCGCGCCAGCGCGGGATCTGGGTGCTGCTCCTGCTGAAGATCGACGAACACGGCGACATGGTGCTGTCCGGCACGGGGCTGCGGCGATGCGGGTACCTGGTCGCCGACAGCGGAGGGCTCGTGCGCAGCAAGCCCGGTTGGTTCACGGACGTCGACGATCGCTGGGTCTACGAGTTCGGCAAGGAGCCCAGTCGGGACAATGGCCTGCTGAGCGCTACCGAGGCCGCGCCGGGTGGCAAGGACAACCTGATCGACATCCCGACGACGCTCAACGGCAGGACGTCGAACGACTATTCATTCGCCTTCGTCTTGGACACCAGCGTCTCGCCGGCCGAGGTGTGCACGCAGTTCCTTGCCAGTCCAACGTTCGTGCGCAGCGCCGCCGTGAGTGGCTATGCGCTGCGCCTGGACCTCGGCAACCGGGCCCGGGCGGCGATGGGCGCGATGGGGATGGCGCTGCGCTGCACGCAGGCGGATCGTCGCGATGGGTGGTCGCTCGAATGGAGCGACCTGTTCGGGCAGGCGGATGCCCAGCGTCCGGATGCATTCACGCTGGAGAGCCTGAGCCAGGCGCTGCTCGAGACCCACGCGCTGGGTCTCGCGACGGTGCGCTCGCGCAGCCGGCTGAGCCTGATCCCGACGTGGCTCAGGACGTCCGGCCGCGTGCTGCTCGACTTCGCGCTGCGGGCCGACACCGATCAGCAGCTGGTCGACACGCGCCTAGTCGGCATCCGCCTCGTGCAGGCGGGACAGCCGGTGGAGCTGCACTGTGGTGGCGCGCTGGACATCGATGGGTGCCCGATGGTCCTGTCGGCCCGGGCGCAGGACGTGCGCGACAAGGGGAATCTGCTTTTGTCGTGGGACCTCGAACCGGCCGGCGCGGTCTCCTGCGAGCTGGGCGTCGACGCGGTGCTGATGTCCATCGCCGGCTTCCAGCACGGCTCGTTCTCCTTCGGCCTCACGCACGAAGGCGACCCGTTTCGACGCTCACCGCTGTCCTCCGACCTGGTCCTCGATTTCGATGCTGCGCACTACCGGCCGCTCAGCGTCGATCCCGAACTGGGTTTCGAGACGATGGCGGCCTTCGTCCAGCGCGAACGCCCCTGGACCGTCGACCTGGGCGAGCGGCAGCCGGTGCTGCTTCTGGCCGAGGAGCATGCCAATGAGAAGCGCAGCCGTCAGCTCCGCTTCGCGGTGCGTCTGAAAGAGGAGGACGTGCGCCGGACCGATGTGGTGGTGATCGACCGGAGTCCGCTGACGGTTGCCCGCGTCGAGACCTCCGAGCATCAGTTCGGCGACGAACTGCTCGCGGAGTACATCGACGACGCCGACCAGGCTCCTGAATGGCGCTTCGCCTCGAACAAGGGCCAGATGACGGCCACGCTGCCGCCGCAAGGCATTGGTGAGGAAATGGTGAAGGGCTACCTGCACCTCGAGCGCGACGGCGTGCGCACCCGCGTGCCGCGCGACCGCGAGTTGTTCGACTTCCGGCTCACCCCACCGGCCCGGCTGGAAGTCGACCGTACCGATGTCGACATGGCGCGGTCCGAGGCGCCCTGGTCGGTGCGGCGGCTGCTCGGACGCCGCCTGGGCGCCACCGGTGTGCAGCTGATGTCGGCGGACTTCGAGCTGCTCTACGGGATGTCGGCCCGGTTGGTGTCGCCGGGCCTGCGCCTCGCCGAGCTCGATGGCTTCATCGGGCGCGCGCCGCTGGCGGACGAGTTGCAGCGCCTGTGTGCGCGCCAGACCGTTGGGCAGGGCCAACCGAACGCCTCGAAGACCAAGGAGGACTACGCGAACAGCGCCGCGGCCTGGTTGAGCTGGTTGTGGCACCGCCCGTCGTGGTGGCGTGCGTACCGGGACATCGGCTCGCGAGGCCGCCTGGCGATCGATCAAGGCGTCACGTACCGCCTTCGCCCGTCACGCGACACGGCCAACCCGTTCTCGATCGGCGATCCTGCTCCCCTGACCACCCCCGGCGCGCTGTTCGGCCCGCGCGAGCCCCTGCGAGGCGGGGTGGACTGGCCTTTCCAGTCCTTGAACGTCTACGGCGAGATGATTGGCAAGCCGCAATCGAGCGCCGGGTCGGTAGAAGGGCTCGTGTTCGGCAGCCTGGGCGGGGAGGGTGGACAGACCGCGGCGTTCAACAACGGCAAGACGCTCATCATCACCACGTCGCGCCAAGGCCGCCTGGACTCGTTGACCCTCATCCGGGTCGGGCGCATCGCGATGCTCTGGAACAAGGCCCGCCATGTGATCGTCTACGAAAGGACGACCCGGCGCGCACCACGCTACGACGAGACCGACTCGGACGACCTTCAGGACTCGTTCGAGGGCCAGCCGCCCTTTCCCGGCCTGGCGGCTCTGCGCAAGGTGCGCGAATATGTCGAGATCACCGAGCCGCGCCGGCGCTATCCGGACAGCAGTGCCGCGGCGTCGATGACCGGCCCTTTGCTCCAGAGCGTGTTCGCCACCGTGGCGATTCCGGTGCGCTCCGACTGGGGACGCGATATCCGCGATGGCTTCGTGATCGCCCTTCGGGGCCCCATCCCGCCAGGCAAGGAGGCCTTCTTTCCCGACCCGCAGGTCTTCCTTGACCTCGCGCGCGCCCCCGGCAAGGGCGGGGGCTCGATCGGCCAGCGGATCCTCAGCACGGAGCGACTCGTGTTCTTCACCAGCACGCGTGACCTCGACGGGGGGGACAGCGACGCCTGGCCGGCCTGGCCGGACGTGGACTATCCCCTGCTGCCGCCGCCGGCACCGCCGCCGCTGCCCTTCACGAGCAGCTTCAGCTCACGCGATCGTCAGCCGGACGCCTGTGCCATCGAGCCCGGCATGGCGCATTTCACGCTGGTGCTGAATCCGGCCGAGGAAGCCGTCAACCTCATGCATGGGCGCGACGTCCCCGGACTGGAGGCCCGCCTCAGCAACATCAACCTTGCCCGTGGCCTGCCGGCCGGCGACCCTCCCCTGAAGGCGGAGCCCGACCCGAGTTCTCCCGAGGGTCAGTCCCTGAAAGGACTGCGAGAGGCCACGGCGCCCTTCTGCGCAGCCCACGGCCAACTGCTGGACGGCCTCGCGGAGCTGCGCGCGGCGTTGCGCGAGCGCGTGGCGGCCGGCGATGACACGCCGCTGAAGGCCCAACCCGACCTGCAGCGGGAGGTGGGGGAGCTGCTCGATCGGCTGCACGGTGCCGCGTCGCAGGTGAAGGTCGACGCTGCCCCACAGGTGGCGTGGGACGGCAAACAGGCCGATCGCCTCGTGCAGTACCAGAATGCCGTCGCGAGGCAGGCCAAGGACCTGGCCGGCCAGTTCAGCCAGCTGCCGCGCCAGCTCGAGGGCCTGGGCGTCGAGGCGGCCCGTCAACGGGCCAAGGCGCTGGCGGACGGCTTGCTGGAGCAGGCGGTCAACCGTGTGGGCGAGGTCGGCTTCTTGCCCCTGCAGGCGCTCGCGGCGTTGCGCCAGCTGGTGGCCACCCTGGAGGGACATTTCACGGCCCGGCTGGTCCAGTGGGCGGCCGAGTTCCGCTCGAGCCTGGGGCGCCTGGAGGCGGCGTACGCCAACGATCCCGACGCCGCCACCGAGCTGGACGCGCAGTGGCAGGAGGACATCGGGACCCTGCCGGCCAAGCTGCGCGTCCTGCTCGACGTGCTGGACCAGTACGCCGACGCTGCGCTGCGGGAGTTCTTTTCCCGCCTGCCGATGGCCGAGGGCGGCGAGACCCTGTACGCCCCCCTTCGTGCCGTTGTCGACACCGGCATCGGGGCTGCCGCGGACTGGGTCGCGCGCTGGAACGACAGCCTGCCCCCGTTCGACGAGGAGGCGCCCGACTTCCAGCGCATGCGCGACGAGCTGACGAGGATCCTCGACAAGGGCCTAGTCGAGACGCTTCTGAAAGGTGTCCGCGAGCAGCTGCAGAGCATGCTCGACGAGATCAACCCGTGGTGGGAGTCGGCAGGCCAAGCCGCGGCACAACACGTGCTGGACACGCTGAATGACCTGATGCCGACGCTCGACGCCCCAGGTTCCATCGTCGCGGACTTCCAGAAGGCGCTGGCGGACGCGGCCGGCCAGGTCGAGACGGCCATGAGCGGCGCCGCGGCGGGACTGGCCACGGCGATCAAGGACAAGCTTCCCACCTTCAAGGCCACGCTTCTGCAGGGCAGCCTGGACGCCTTGAAGGACTTCCACATCAAGGCCACGGCCCCGCTGGATGCGATTCGCCAGGCACTGGCGGTGGCCGACGGCACCATCGGTGACCTGGAGCACGCGGTGCGCGCGCAGGCCACCGTGGTCGAGCAGTACGCCCAGGCGGGCGCCACGCAGCTCGAAGACTGGGCTCGGCAGGCCGTCGGCAGCGTCGTGGCCATCGCCAACGAGAACGCCGACGCCGCGCTGCAAACCCTTCGCGTGCTGGCCGACGGTCCGGTGACGGAGGCCCTGAAGGTCAGCCGCGACCAGCTGGGCTACTACTACGGGCAAGGCCAGCTCGCGCTGCAGCTAACGCGCTCCAGCGCGATCTTCAACGACCTGGGTGCGCAGGCGCTCAACTCGCTCAGCTCGCAGCTTCCTTTCGACAGGATCCGCGACCGGCTGTTGCCCCGGCTCGACGGCCTGGCCGTGCGGGACCTGTTCCCGGACTTCTGCGGCTTGAAGCTGACCTACCTGCTGCCGGACCTGGACGTGCCGCTGGATGGCACGCAGGAATTCGGGCTGGGTGCAGGTGCGCCACGGCTTCGACAAGGAGCACCTGCGCGCGTGGGCGCAGGTGTCGATCAACAAGCACTTCGAATCCGACGCCACGCTCTTCGACCTGGGTCCGGTCAAGCTGCGCCTGCTCAAGCCGCATTTCATCGGCGACAGCAGCATCAGCCTGACCGGCAGCGCACGCGAGCAGCGCACCACGGCCTCGCTCGAGGCGGCGTTCGAGCTTGCGCTCAACGGTAAGCCGATGGTCACGCTCCACGAGGCCACGCTGTCGTTCGACGAATGCGGCGAACTCCGGTTCGACTTCGACAAGAACCAGATAGAGCTCGCGCCGGAACTCCAGTTCGTGACCGACGCGCTGCGCTGGCTCATGCCTCGGGTCGACGGAGCCACCATCACGCCGCTCCTGCCGGCCGGCGTGAGCGCCTCCGTCAGCCTGCCGCTGCCGGACATCGGCACCGGCGCGTTCACGATGACCGGGGTGACGCTGAACAGCCACCTGGACCTGATGGTCAACGATGGCTTCGAGATCAGCACCGGGCTGTGGCTGAGCAAGCCGGACCGGCCGTTCGGCCTGGCGGTGCTCTTTCTGGGCGGCGGCGGCTGGTTCGGTATCGATGCGACCTACCGCCCGCCAGCGCGCTTCGTCACGCGCGTGTCGATCGGCATGTCCGCGGGGGCTTTCCTGGCTGTCAACTTCGGCTTCGCGCAAGGCAGTGCCGGCATCCTCTTCACGGGCGGACTCGACTTCTACCGCGACTGGCAGAACGGCCGGGGCAGCACCGCCATCTCGCTGGGCCTGCTGATCTGGGGCGAGTTCTCGGTGATGGGCATCGCCAGCGCCTGCATCCGCCTCATCCTGCGGATCACCTACACCGACGACGGCGGCGTGGTGGGCGAGGGCACCTTCAGCGTCAGCATCCGCATCTGCTGGTGCTTCACCTTGCATGTCGATCGATCGGCGCGCAAGGAGTTTGCCGGCAAAGGCAAGAGCGGCGGCCAGCATAACGCCAAGGCGCTGGCCCACGCGATGGCGCCGATGGCCAGCGCGGCCGACCAGGCGGTGCCGGTGTCTGCGGCCGGGCGCCCGTTGCCAGCGCCCACCGTGCCGGCTTACGGGACGCTTGCGAAGCCGGATATCGGCGCGGCCATCCGTGGGCAGTTCGAGACCTTGTTGATCTAGTGGGGCACACATGAGCGGTCTGAGAGTTACGCTGTCTCTGTCGATTGCCGGTCCGCGCGGCGCCTTGCTCGAGACCCCTCGATGGCCGATGGCCTTGCGGGTGGCCGTCGGGGCGGCCACGCAACCCGACACCCTGGCCGGCAAGCATGCCTTCATCGACGAAGCGGTCCCATGGGCGACCTGGCCGGACGCGCTGCCCCGCCTCGTCCTGGTGGATCAGACCGGTGCCCCGCTCGGCGCTGGCCCGATGGACGTGGATGCTCCCTTGACTGAAGACGCGGACTTCCTCGCCGCCCTGAAGGCCGAGATCGTGGGGCGCGCCCAGGCCATGGCGGAGAGGATCGATTTCGTATTCGAAGGCAAGCGCCCGGACAGTGTCGACGACGGGCGCCAGCCCCTGTCTTGGCAGGGTCTGATGAATTCGCTGTCGGCGGTCGCGCACCCCACCCCTTCTGCGCTGAAGGCATGCTGGCTCTTCCATGTGCCTCGCGAATACCTGGCCACGCAGGACGCGGAGACCGGCCGCTGGACCCTGAAAGAGGGCTTGGTGGGGATCGGCATGGCGCCGCAGACCATTCGTGCCGGCAGCTACGCGGATAGTCATGCGACTGACGAGCCCCTGGTGATGGAGCACCGTTACGGCGAGGCCGACGATGTGCTGGCCTACGGCATGCTGCTCAAGCTCGACGAGGCGCTGGCGCACGGTCTCGACGAGCTGGACAACCACTGGATGAGCATCCGCGACAGCCGCGACGATTCGCTGCTGGACCTGGCCGATCGCCTGGAGGCGGCGCTGACGCCCGCCTCGGCGATGAACGCGCTGTCCGTCGAGGAGTGGCTGCCGGCCTGCGTCACCCTCCTGGGCGTCGATCAGCGGCGGTCGGCCAGCTCGGCGGAGGTGGTTGCCGCCCTGCAGCGCTGGCGTGAGACGACGGGCGTCCCGGTCGGCGGCGTCTCCAAGCAGCGCCGGCAGCTCATCCTCGACGCCCTGCTGCGCGATGCCGATCCCGCCGAAGCCATCCGGTCGGCGTACCAGGTGGCCATGGGCGAGACCTTGCAGCAGCTGATGGATCGCGCCATGCCCGACCCACCGCTGCCCAGGACCGAGATCGACAGGGGCGATATCGCCGGCTTGACCAAGGTCCTCGTCGAGCGCCTGCTGCCGTCGTTCGCCCGGCGCGATCCGGGACCCTGCACACCCAATGAAGGGATCGAGCTGATGGTGGGCAACGAGCGCTACCGGCTGGTGCACGAGGCCCAGCAGCTCGGTGCGAGCATCGACGACGTGGCGGGCATCCAGCTGTTCGGGCGGCGCAGCAGTAACCCGGCCCTGCTGGACACCGCTGGGGCGATTGCGTGGCAGGCGCTGACGGCGGGGCACTACGAGCTGGCCGACAACGCCGGCGTGCACAAGGCGCTGGACCGGATCTTCGGCATGACAGCGACGTACGTCGATGGCGTGCTGTACCGCGAGCTCAGCTACCGCGGCGCCAACCTGGTGTGCCGCAATCCAGTCGAGCGGGTCCACCGCGAAGCGGTCGAGGCCCCCGATGAACCCTCGCAGCTGGCACCGCTCGACAGGCTGGTCAGCGCTCAGGTATCGGTCCTGCGGGCGATTCCTCTGCGCTATGGCGACCACTACGAGTTCGCCGCCGGCGTGATCGACCGGGCGGGCGGGCAGGCGACGGAACTGACCTATCCCGAACGGCCCTGGAGCTTCGATGTCACCAAGCTCGCCACGCTCGACCCCCCGCAGAGGGACCGGGTCCAGTTCCTGAGGCGGGTGCCGGTGGGCGACTGCAATCTGCTGCCGCTCGACGGCGCGTGGCCGAGGGTGCCGGACGACATCGCGTTGCGCTGCCTGGAAGAGGCCCCGATTCCGGAGCCTGCCGGCAACACCAAGCCCTGCGCGATCTTGCTGACGCCGGCCGGCGATGACTATCGACATGAAGGACGCCTGGGTGGGGGGCGCGTGCCACTGGTCGGCGAGGCCCGCTTCCGCGTCGAGCCGCCGCGCCTGGACGAGCACACGCTGCAGCGCTGGCTCATGCCGGACACCACCTGGAGCGACGCGCAGCGCCAGGCCGCGCTGAAGGTGCTCGTCCAGACGCTGACCACGCTGCACGAGGCGCGCGATCGTCAGCTCGCGACCGGTGCGGCGGAGAGTGACGTGGGCCTTCCACTGGACCCAGCCGTGTCCGCCATCGGACTGCGCTTCACGTTCGATGGTCAGGTCGAGCAGCGGCATGTCCTGGCCCGGACGTCAGGCGCCGACATGCGCGTCGCGGTCGGGGATCACGACCACTTCGATCCGGCACAGCTGACGTTTTTCGTTGCGCCGGGCAGCCACGTGCGCTTGGGCTTCGTGGCGCTCGTCTCGTCGACCGACTTCCAGAGGATGGACGGACAGGCCCTGGACCGCCTGCTTGAAAAGGGCAAGGACCCGTGGCGAGACGGCGACGGCAACTTGTACCGGGCCTTCACCGAAAGCGTCGTGTTCGTCGAGGCCGCCAGCGCGGCGCTGCCGAAGCTGACAGCGGATGACCTGGTGCTGAAGGCCGACGAGCGCGAGCAGGTTGAGCTGAGGTATGCGTTCTCCAAGCTGTCTGCCTCCGAGCGCGACAAGCTGCGCCAGGTGCATCAGCAGCGGGTGTCGAGCGATCGCTGGGTGTGGCGCAACCTACCTCTGCCCGCCGCCCAGGCGCTCGTTCTCGGACCCACCACGGACGAGCAGCGGCGCCGGCTGGCCAGCGGCCCTCCGCCGGAGATCGTCAACCCCGCGCTGCGGGACAAGCCCGACTCGGAGCTGGTGCGCTCCTTCGACGAGCTGGCGGCCATTGATCGCGGCTTCGTCCATCGCAGCGATGTCGTCAAGCGCTTCCCGCGCCGCTGGAGCGACGAGATCGTGCTGCACGTCGACAACCGGGACGGCTACACCGCGGCGGACTATCTTCATTACCGCCTGCGGCTCGTGTCACGGTACGCCGGTGTCCTGACGGCGCCGGAGTCGGACGCCATCGGTCCGCGCCGCATTGGCGCGGAGTTCAGGGGCGACGCGCAGCGGATCAAGCCGCCCAAGGTCCTGGCGGTGCTGCCACTGCTGCGGTCCAGCGGAGAAAGCCCGCGGCCGCAGGCGCAGGGCGACGGCTGCCCGTTCCTCGTGGTTCTCGACGAGGTGTGGTTCCGGGAGCATGGCATCGGTGAGCGCCTGGTCGCTCGGGTGGCGAGGGTGAAGCAGGAGATCGGCGAGGACGTCGAGCCGAACGAGCGACGCCTCGGCCCTTTGCCGGACCACAGCGTCGATCCCAAGGGCGGCCTGGTGCTGGACCAGGAGCTGGACTGCTTCGGCCCCTTCGGGTTCAGCCTGGATCGGGGCAACAGCGAAGCGTTGGCGAATGCCAGCGCGTTCGTGGTGTACCCCCCGGTGGGCACACCGCCGCACTACAACCTGTTCGTGGAGTTGTCGAGGCGACTGGACGTCCCCAACCCGGCCGCCCGGAACAGCCCGTGGAGCGAGGCCCTGCCCATGTACTCGCTGCCCGACAGCGATGCCTTGAACCCCATAGGGGCGCGACTGGCCGTGCGGGTCGATGCCGAAGGCAAGATGACCTACGACCCGGGACGCCTCGACGCCCGACCCTTCGCCGGCGCAGCGGGCGACGTCATGCGGCAATACCGCTACCTGTTGATCGCCGGCCAACGGGTGCGCGAGGGGGGCAGGGCGGTGGACGTCTTCCTTCCACAGGAGGCGATGTGGCTCGGCGACGGAACGCTTAGAGCGCTGAAGGGGGCCGACGGATCCTCGGTCCGCGGGTGCACGGCAGCGGTCGTGGCCGAAGTGCTGCTGAACGGTCGTGTCCACCCGGACCACCCCGATCAACACCCGTTGTTCGAATGCGCAAGCCTTCGCGAGCTGTTCCTGGGCTTGCTCGGGGGGCAGGCGAGCGGCCTGCCACCGGAGGAGCGCACGCCGCCGCAAGACGACGCGCCCGGCATGATCCGGCGCTTGTCGGGTGTGTTCGACATCACCTTTGTCTAGGGACGCCGCGGAGCCCCGAAGTGACAGCCCGGCACCTGCGCCTCGCTTTAGCGGAGATGATGAAGGCGATGGACCGCATCGTCCAGGCAGGAGGCCATCTTGAGAAACCCGTACGGGCCGGGAAAGATCGAGGACCGGCGACAGCATCGATCCGGCAAGGGGCATCGCCGGCCGCTTCGACAGGTGCTGCTCGGCTCGGAGCTGCGCATCGCCGTCGTGGTGCTCGTCGTCGCCGCGATGCTGCTCTACGCCATCAGCCGACCCTGTTACCACGACAACGCCTGCTACGGGGGCAATCAGTTCCTGGCCGGTGTCCTCGTCGAGGCGCATGGGATGTTGCTCGACCTGCTGGTCATCGGCTTCGTGGTCGTCTGGCTCAATCGCCGGGCGCAGCGCGATCATGAATCGATCCAGTTCCAGGAAGAGATCGATTCCCTGCGCGGCTCGAGGAGTGCCGAGGCGGGGGTTCGAATCCTGTACCTGGCGCGCCTGCTCAACAAGAACAGGATCACCTCGATCTTTCTGGCCAACGCCCATTTCGATGGGCTGGACTTGCGGGGAGACGTTCAACCGTGGGCCACGAAGCGAACCGTCGACCTGTCCGGCGCCTATGCGCCCAGCGCCAGCTTTGCCGGCTCGACCGTGGCCGGCGTGAACTTCCGCGAGGCCAACCTGCAGCAGGCCTGCTTTGCGGGTGCCTCCTGCGGTCGCGCTGATTTCACGGGGGCGCTCCTGTTGGGCGTCGACTTCCGGGACGCGAGGCTGCAGCACGCCGACTTCACGCGGTCGCGTCATCTGAAGGCACAGGCGCTGGCGCAGGCGAAGAGCTTGCGCGGCGCGGCGATGAGCGAGCGCCTCAAGGCCGAAGTCCTGGCGCTAAATCCCGGGGCGTTCGACGACGAACCCTTCGAGTCCGAGGTTGGCAACTTTCTCGAGATGCTCGACGCGAACGAAATCGCCCAGCAACTTCTCGTGGCGAAGGAGGAGCATGATCTTCAAACGCGCCTCGCGCTGACGAAGTCGTACGGCGCGCAGGCCTTCTTGAGCATGCTGTTCGGCCCGCTGGGCCTGATCTATTCAGCGGGTTGGAAGGCCGGCCTGGGTTTGACCGTTGCAGCGTTGGCGCTTTGCATGTTCGAGCCAGACGCCATCCCCGTGGTCTTCCTCGCCACCTGGCTGCTGAGCGCGATTGCCGGCATCGTTGCGGTTCACCGGCACAACGCGAAGATTGATGGTTAGGCCTGACGCGACTGCAGGCCCCGAACAGGGTCATGAGCGTCCCAAGTGAAAGAGTCGCCTGTGTGGCGACCACGGCATCTCAGACCTCTCAGTCAGCGACGTGGAATGACCGCTGATCTCGCATGTCGGCTCAGTGCTTCGGATCCGTGGAGGCAGCGAGGGTTCGAGGAGTGAACGACTGCTTCTTCGGTACAGTCCGAGCGCGGATTGCGGATGCAGCTCAGTTCGGCCCCAGCTGGCGCCGCAAATCTGCCGCTGACTTTGAAAGACAAGCAAAGACTGGTCGGAGTCATTCGCCGTCGGCTGCCTGAGCGGCTGCTGCAATCGCCACCGGACATTCATCGGTGCTCGGCCCATGCGACTGCTGCAGTGACAAGAGCGGGCATTAGCCGTGTCGTAGCCGCGAACCGGATCTCAACGATTGATCCTTGTTGTGGTCAGTTGGGGCTTGCGACCCGATCCCCGCCGGCAGCTTTACGAAATTCCGCGCTCTATAGCGGTCTACGACCTCTATTTCTCGTCGCTTCTCGAAGAACCGTTGTCATCCTCGACCCAAGGCCCCTCATCGTCGCCAGCGTTCTCGGAACTGTTAGCAGGTTCAACGTCGGCGGCTGGAACGTCGCGATACGGGTAGAAGCCATGTCGACCTGCGCCAGGCACCTTCGAAAACACGATGGGCTCCAGAGATGCCGAGAGGGACGGAGGGATGGCTTCGTTCTCTAGGACAACGATCTGGCCATTGCCTGCCCAAGTCGAAAGCCAGCTGTAGAACCTCTCACGCACCGTGCCAAGGGCCAGGTCAGGCGATGCCGTCTGCTCTGGATCAGCATATGCCTTCAAAGGCGAATCAATGACGGCAACGCCCAGATGCGGGTATCCGCTACCGACGGCGTGCTCCATCAACGCAATGACAAGCGCAGACAGGTACAGTGACCGCAGACCAGCGCCGTAGCTCAGCCGCGGCCGATCGTTGATGACGATGTCACATTCCTCCGCGTCCAGCGCAATGTTCTTGATGTCGGTGAAGCCCCAGGCCACCAAAAGCCCCTTGACGTGGTCGGCGACAGCCCGGCCATCCGTGCCTCCGTCGCGACTTATGTCTACGCGCTTGCGAACTTTTAGCTTCTTGAGCCTGGCAATCTCAGCGGCAAGCCGCTCGAGCTCGTCAAAGATGGCCAACTGAGCCGAGAGGTCAGTACGTCGTACCGCGAGAGTCTTTGGGTCAGCCGAGAACTCGATTCGGGCACCGCCTACAACCATCGCCTCGCGGTTCTGAAGCACGTTCAGCTTGCTGGTCAATACCTCAGCAGCGGCGTGAAGGGTCGCGTGTCGGTTCTTCTCGCGCGCAAGCGCAGCGGACAAGCCAAGGCGCAGAACCCGAACCTTTTCGGTTTCGGCGGCGATGGCGGCTCGATAGTCCTTTGGCTCGGTTTGACCGTGGTCATGCGGCTCAGCCCTATTCGGAGCGGAGCCGCACAGCGGGCACGGGACAGCTGGCAAAGCCTCAAAGAACGCGGTGCCCTCACTCGTCGCGCCAAGGCGCGAGAGGTCATTTGCGTACTTCAGGTCGAGCAGCTCAAACCGGCCAACCATCGACTGTGCATGGTTGCGCTGGTTTGTTGTCGTCCTGAGCTCATCCGACGCGTCGGCAATCTCCTTGCGCAGCTCCTTGAGTTTGGTTGCCCGTGCTTCGTACTGGCTCGTGATGGCGGCGAGTGTGGCGTCCACCTTCTCGATGCCATCAGCGACCTCATTTCGGGTGACGCCAGCAGGAAGACCTGCCTTGACACGCTCAAGGGAAGCTTCCGCTGAGGTGAGCTGGCCCTTAATCCGCTCGACCTCAGACTTCGTCTTTGTGAGCTGTATCGACGCGTCGTCGTTTCCGCTCAAGAACAGGTTGAACGACGAGATGCGCTTCGTGATGCCGAATCCTTGCCCGCTGGTCGCGTGCTCGGCCGGAATCTGAGTTTGCGACCACAACGCCCAATGTCGGACGTCGTCCCCCGTGACGGGGCCACGCTCACTCTGGTTGCGGAGTATTTGCATGCCGGCCGCTCCGGACAGCTCCACGAGCAGCTCGCTAATATCGGTTTCCACCGCCTCGAAGACCTGCCCATCCTCAATGCCGAGAGGCCGAGCCCACACTGCGGCGTCGCCACCTAGCAGCGAGCGACGAACCTCGAACTCGCGCTCTCCGGACGTGAACCGAAGCCTGAGTTCTTGGTATCCCCGCGCGAGCGGGAACGGCTTTGGGGGCTTGTCGCCGCCAAGCAGATACCAGAGGCATCCACGGACGTAGGACTTGCCGGTGTCACTTGGGCCGACGATGACCCGACGTTTGGCGTGGAACTCAATCTCAGCGTCTGGTAAGTCCGGCCCAGTCGAGGTGAGCTTTCCAAGAATGATGCCCATTGTTCCTATCCGTGCCGCACGACGGCTTCAATTTCAGCGCCCCACAGATGGCCGCTAACTGCGAACTGCGACGTCAGCGCGCTCGAATCTGCGCTCCCAAAGATTCGGGCTGCCCATTGGCACCGGTGCTCAAGTTGGCGCATGTATTGCGAGGTAAGAGAAGTCGTCATCGTGCGGGCTGCCTCGCCGGCGAAGTACGTGATGCCATCGGTCCCCCACGATGCCGTCACCAACCCACGCGTGCTCATTAAATGCAGCCCGCGCTCGATCAACTCGCGTCGACTCAGCAACTCTGCCCCACGGAACGGGATGGGAGTGTGCAAGCTACTTGGACCGTTCAGGTCGGCGGAATAGACGATCGCGTAGTCCAGAAGCACCAGCTTCTGCAGGTCGGCTCCTCTAGGGGACATCGCCTGCAGCAGGTAGACCATGCGCAAGCCCAACTCGAAAGGCGAGTTGAAAACGGCGACAGCTGGGCGCTTCACTTGACCCACTTGAGCCTCTTTTCATTTGCCAGATGGTGGCAAGTACCGGGCAAGTCACCGGGCCTCAGTCGAGGCGCCAAGACGCTGTCGTTGACCTTGAGCGTCTGCGAGTTGGTCAAGCCTGCCTCCAGACGGGCGAGCCCGTTGGTATGCTTTGGGCTGTTCACGGAGGAACGAACACCGGCATGGACCATGTCTAAGAGGCGCACAAATTCGTGCTCTCCATACAGGTCTCTACTGAAGGTCTTCAGCCCTTCCGCGCAGTAGAAGGAGGTGCGCTGGTCATGAAAGTGCTCAGCAAACTGAGCCGACTCCATCAAGTCCTGAAGGGTCAGCGTATTGCCGCTGAATTCCCAGTAGACGTGCAGCAGCGCCTGGATGTAGTTCTCTTCTGCCTTCGTC
The DNA here is from genome assembly GCF_051857595.1 of Ideonella flava. NCBI lineage: Bacteria > Pseudomonadati > Pseudomonadota > Betaproteobacteria > Burkholderiales > Sphaerotilaceae > Ideonella > Ideonella flava. The sequence goes on along the minus strand of NZ_JBPZHD010000009.1, from coordinate 707 downwards.
GGCACTGGGGGCGCGTCCGGATCTTCCATCCTCTCTGGCACGATGCCAAACAAGGCGTGGTGAGCGGCCCGGTCCAACTCATGCCATTCGAGGATGTCGCGCAGCTGGCAATCGACGATGGTCGAGAAGTCGAACGCCTGAACCAGAGCAAGCTGCTCGAGCGTGAGGTCAGCCACCTGCTGCTTGAGCCCGGTGACCCCTGCTCGCCAGTCGTCGACAAACCGCTGCTTGAACGCCGCGGGCGCAGCAAGCAAGTCAAAGAGGTCGTTGCCGACGCCCCGCGGCGCGCAAATTAGGTACTGCCGCGGCGTCTGGTAGCTTTCCGCAAGAAGGTGCTTGAAGAATTTGGCAAGCTCGGGAAAGAGGTCCGTAGGTGTCAACGGGCTCTCGTAGTGCTTCCCCTGGTACAGGTCCCAGCGTCCCTCCTCGCGGTTGGGAACGAGCCGTGCCTCGATGTCGCGCCCCTTGTCGTTGGGGCCACCAAGCCGTTTGACGAAGGCGTAGTTAGCGCCGGAGGCGAGGGGACGCAGGTGCCGTGGTCAAGCCATTCCGGACACTCAGATAGGTAGGGAAGCGCGCTGCAGCAGAAGGCAGCGCTCGTAGTCGGCAGGTGAGCGATAACCCAGCGTGGAGTGCAGCCGCGTGGGGTTGTAGAAGCGGACGATGTAGTCGGCGATGTCGTTCTGGGCCTCGGCGTGATTGGCGTA
>NZ_JBPZHD010000008.1:371789-438540 GCF_051857595.1 Ideonella flava | reverse complement strand
CCTCGGAATAGGACATGAAGCCATTGCCGATCTCGTTGTCGTAGCCGACGGCCAGCAGGGCGGGGTGCTTGGCATAGCGCTTGGTCAGCGTGTCGGCCATGCGGATGGCCAGGCGGCGATAGTCCGGGTCGCCGATGTTGTCCATGTAGCGCTCGGCCGGCGCCAGGCGCGTGCCGGCCTGGTTGACGATGTCCACGCCGGGGTACTTGTGATGCAGCCACATCGGCGCCGGCAGGCCGGGGATGTCGAGGATGACCTGGATGCCGGCGGCCTGCATCTCGTTCATCACGGCGTCGAAGTGCTTGAAGTCGAACTGGCCTTCGCTGGGCTCGAAGTAGTCCCACGACAGGTCGCCCATGCGCACGACCTTGAAGCCCGACTGCTTCATCAGCGCGACGTCGCGCTTGACCTGCTCTAGGCTGCGGTCCACCGGCTGGTAGCAGGTGCCGGCGAAGAGCTGGCCGGCACCCGGCCAGTCGGGGTGGCCTTCGGCGCTCTGCCCGTAGACAGCGGTCAGGCAAGCCAACGACAGCGCGCAGGCGACGAGAGTCTTTGTCAGATGTCTCATGGTGAGCGGCTCAACGCGAGCCCTTGTGTCTGGTGAATTTCTGCGGCTGGCGCTCAGGCCAAGCCGCGGCCGAGCAGCTTCAGCGCGATCGCCGGCGAGCCCGCCAGGCCCTCGGGCACGCGCACTTCCAGCCCCTTTCGGGTGCGCTGGAAAGGCAGGCTTCCCGCAGCCCCGACCACCTCGACGCGGTCGATGCTGCCCGGTGCGAAGGCCGAGTCCAGGGCGAGTGAGTTGACGCGCATCACGCCGTCCTGCGGCCAGCCCAGCGCGATGGCGTAGAGCGCGCCGCCCTTGGTGGTGAAGCGGATGTCCTGTGCGGTGAAGGGCTGCGCGGACTGCTCGCCCATCGAGCCGCCCTTGACCTGCGTCGGCCCTTCGCCGAAGCGCCGCCAGGGCCGCGTGCCGTGGATGGCCTCGCCGTTGCGTGCCATCCAGGTGGCGATGCCCTCCAGCGTCTGACGCTCGTCCGAGTCGATCGTGCCTTCGCCCTTCAGCGGCACCGACAGCAGCAGGTTGCCGTTCTTGGAGACGACGTCGCACAGGATATGGAGGACCGTGGCGGCCGACTTGTACTGGTGCTTGTCGAAGACGCTGCGGCTGTAGTGCCAGTCGCCGATGCAGGTGTCGGTCTGCCAGGGCTGCGGCTGGATGTCGTCGCGCGAGCCGCGTTCCACGTCTTCCACCACGGCGAGGCGGCGGTCGCCGTGCAGGCCCTTGGCGTTCAGCACCGCTTCCAGCTGGCCGCCGTGCCAGGCCCTGCTGGCGTTGTAGAAATGGGCGGCGATGTCCATGCCGGCCTGGCCGAGCGGAATGCCGTCGTTGTCGAAGTACAGCAGGTCGGGCCGGTAGGTGTCGATGAGGTCGCGGCAGCGCAGGAACCAGCGGCGCGTGAAGGCCGGGTTGTTCTCGGGCGGCGGCACGTGCCACACGCCGTCGTTGGCCGCGTGCCAGTCGGCGGCGGCCTTGGGGTCGGTGAAGCCGTCGGGGATGACCATGTTGCGGCCGGTGTACAGGTCCTGCGGATCCAGGCCTTCCCACCATTGGCCATTGCCGTCCGCCTGCGTGAGCTTGAAGGCGTCGTAGCGCTTGCCGGCGAGCGGCCCCTGCGCGTCATAGCCATAGGCGGTCTGGAACCAGTGCCAGGCATTGCCGGCGTGATTGCTGACGCCGAAGCGAAGTCCGCGCTGGCGCGCCGCCTTCGCCCAGATGCCGACGATGTCGCGCTTGGGGCCGATGCGCGTGCTGTTCCAGCCGTGGTACCTGGAGTCGAAGTTGTCGAAGTTGTCGTGGTGGTTGGCCAGCGCGACGAAGTACTTGGCACCGCACTTCACGTACAAGTCCAGCAGCGCGTCGGGATCCCAGTGCTCGGCCTTCCAGCGGTGGTTCATCTCCATGAAGCCGACCTGGCTCGGATGACCGTAGGTCTTCAGGTGATGCTCGTACTGGGCATGGCCCTGGATGTACATGTTGCGGGCGTACCAGTCGCCCATCTCCGGCACGCATTGCGCAGTCCAGTGGGCCCAGATGCCGAACTTGGCGTCGCGGAACCAGTCGGGCGCGCGGTAGCCGCCGATGAGGGAGTCCCAGTCGGGCGTGAACGCCGGGGACGCGGCACGGGCGTGCGGCAGCGCCAGCGCGCCGGCCGTGGCCTGCAGGAGGGTGCGGCGCGTCAGTGCGGCCCCTGCGGTGGTCTTGCTTGCTTGCATGATGAATCCCGGTGCGATCAAAGCAGTCCGTTGCCCTGGATCTTCAAGGCGATGGCCGAAGCGCCCGCGAGCCCCTCGGGCACGCGCACGTGCAGCCCCTTGGCAGTGCGCGTGAAGGTCAGCGGCTCGGATGCGCCGAGCACCTCCACGCGTTCGATGGCGCCCGGCGCCAGCACGGAGTCCTGGGCCAGCGCGGTGAGGCGCAGCACGCCGCTCTTCGGCCAGCCGAGGGCGATGGCGTATAGCGCGCCGCCCTTGGTCGTGTAGCGGATGTCTTCCGCGCCGAAGGCCATGGTCGCGCTTTCCTCTGCGTCGGCGCGGACACGGGTGGGGCCTTCGCCGTAGCGGCGCCAGGGGCGCGTGCCATGAATGGCCTCGCCGTTGCGGCCCATCCAGTCGGCCAGGTCGGCCAGGATCTTGCGTTCGTCGGAATCGATGGTCCCGTTGCCGCGCAGCGGCACCGACAGCAGCAGGTTGCCGTTCTTGGCGACGATGTCGCACAGGCGATGGATCACGGCAGAAGCCGGCTTGTACTGGTGGCCCTCGTACATCCAGCGGTTGTAGTGCCACTCGCCGATGCAGGTGTCGGTCTGCCAGGGCAGGGGCTCGATGCCTTCGCGGAAGCCGCGTTCGGTGTCCTCCACGAGGCCGGCACGGCGCTCGGGCGGCAGGAACTTGGCGTTGACGACGGCCTCCAGCTTGCCGCCGTGCCAGGCCATGTTGGCGTTGTAGAAGTGGGCGGTGATGTCCAGCCCGGCCTGGCCAAGCGGCAGGCCATAGTTGTCGAAGTACAGCAGGTCGGGACGGTAGCTGTCGACGAGGTCGCGGCAGCGCAGGAACCATTGGCGGGTGAACGCGGGGTTCTTCGCCGGCGGGTCCTCGTTCCAGAGGCGGTCGTTGGCCTCGTGCCAATCCTGCGCGGCCTTGATGCTCGTGATGCCGTCGGGGATCACCATGCTGGGGCCGGTGTACAGCTCCTGCGGGTCCAGGCCCTCCCACCAGGTGCCCTTGCCGTCGGCCTTCCTGAGGTGGAAGGCGTCGTAGCGCCGGCCGGCCAGAGGGCCTTCGGCGTCATAGCCGTAGGCCGGCTGCAGCCAGTGCCAGGCGTGCGCCGAATGGTTGCTGACGCCGAAGTGCAGGCCGCGCTGGCGTGCCGCCTGGGCCCAGAGGCCGACGATGTCGCGCCTGGGGCCGACGCGCACGCTGTTCCACCCGTGGTACTTCGAGTCGTAGGCGTCGAAGTTGTCGTGGTGGTTGGCGAGCGCGACGAAGTACTTCGCGCCGGCCTTCGCGTACAGGTCCAGCAGCTCCTCGGGCTGCCAGCTGTCGGCCTTCCAGAGGTTCTGGATCTCCATGAAGCCGACCTTGGACGGGTGGCCATAGGTCTTCACATGATGGTCGTAGTGGCCGTGCCCCTGCAGGTACATGCTGCGTGCGTACCAGTCGCCCACTTCGGGGACGCATTGGGCGCTCCAGTGGGCCCAGATGCCGAACTTGGCGTCACGGAACCACTCGGGAACACGGTAGCCGTCGACCAGCGACTCCCAGGTGGGTGCGAACCGGGCTGGCTCGGCAAAGGCCTGCGGTGCCGCGATCGTTCCCGCGGCGGCCGAGGCCTGGAGAAAGGAACGGCGCGTCCACGCGGGACCGCGGCTGCGTTGTCTTGTTCGCATGGCTGATGGTGTCGATGAGGTCGGGAAGAGCCGGGGGGCTATCGAGGTGCCGTTGCGGCCGCCGATCCCGGCTCGTCGGCCGGGATCACCGACAGCTCGGCCGCGCTGCCCCATCCGCTGTTCCACACCTCGCTGAGCATGGTGTATCGGAAGTAGCGTGCCTTGACCGGGGTGAAGCGCTGCTCCTGCAGGTCGGGGTTGTTGCGCACGTTCAGGAAGCTGCCTTCGGCGATGTTGACGGTCCAGGTCCGGCCGTCTTCGCTGGTCTCGAAACGGAAGCGCTCGGCGGTGCCGTTGAGCATGCCGTCCTGGCGCGGCAGGTAGACGAATCCCGCGATGCGGTGCACCTGGCCCATGTCGACGGTGAGGTGGTGCGTTGGTCGCAGGTCGGTATCCCAGCGGGTGTGCCAGAAAGTGGACGAATCACCGTCAATGGCCAGCGCAGCGCCGTTGTGGCCCTTGGCCACCTCTTCGCTGTCCACCTCCACCACCTTCCACCCGCGCGGTGACAGGCCGGCGAAGTTGCGCGTGCCCACCACGCTCAGGCGGCCATCGGGCTGCACCCTGGCGGCCTTGACCACGCCACTGCTGGGCAAGGCCAAGGGCCCGCTGTAGACGGGCGATTGCCGCGTCGGCGTCGAGCCGTCCAGCGTGTAGACCAGTTCACCCTTGACCGGGTGGCTGATGGCCACCCTGCCATCGGGGCTGCGGTCTGCAATGGCCGGCGGCATCAGGTCCAGCGACTGCTTGTACAGCCCCACCTCGGCCAGCGTGGGCGCGAAGCGGGCCGCGGTGATGCGCACGCGCAGGCGGTCGGTGGTCACCGGCTGCGCCAGGCGGATCAGGCGGCGCTGACCCACGGTCGTTGTCTCGTCGGACGGGATCCTGGGCGCGGCCACCCAGTCCTGGCCGTCGAAGACCTCGATGACGAAGCGCTCGATGCGCTGCCCACGGCGGTCCACCGCCTCCTGCAGCGAGACCACGTCGAAGGTCTGCGCCTGGGGCAGGGCGATGGTCAGGCTGCCGTCCTGGTGGCCCTCGGCGGCTTCCCACCAGGTGCCGAGCCGGCCATCCACCAGCGCCTGCGCGCCATGGCCCTGGGCAGCATGCCCGGCCGTGACCTTGGCGCCCGCCGCCAGGTTGCGCGCGAACGTTCGACGCACGATCTCGGACACCTGCGACAGCGTCTGCACCTGGTCGTCGGGCACCAGGCCGCGTTGGTCGGGCGAGAGGTTCAGGATCCAGTTGCTGTTGCGGCCGATGCTGGAATAGAAGATGTCCACCAGTTGGGTGACCGTGCGCGGCTTCTTGTTGCGGGCCCAGAACCACTGGCCGTTGCCCAGCAGGGTGACGTTGGTCTCCGCCGGGTACCACCACAGGTGCGAGCCGGGCTTGAGCTGGGCGCGAGATCCCAGGTCACCGCCCTGCCAGTCGGGCCAGTCGTATTGCGCGGGCGCCGTCGGCAGCGGGATCACGCTCCATTCCGTCGTGCGGCCGTAGCCGCTCTCGGACCCCACCCAGCGCACGTCCGGGCCTTTGCCCATGATGACGGCCTGGGGTTGCAGGCGGCGGATCAGGTCGTACCAGGCGTTGTAGTCGTAGCGCTGCTGCACGCTGGGGTCGGGGTTGGCCCCGTCGAACCACACCTCGTGGATGGGGCCGTATTCGGTCAGCAGTTCATAGAGCTGGTTCAGGAAGTAGCGGTTGTAGTCGTCCACCTCGTAGCTGTAGCGACCAAAGCCCGGCGCGGGCTGGCGGCCGAGGCTGGGGTCGGTGTTGAACGTGGCCGGGGCGGTGGGGATGGTGCTCTTGAGCCTGGGGCTGCCGTTGCCGTAGTAGCCGGCCGGGTTCTTGGGGTTGGTCTTGAGCTGGTAAAGGTCGGCCGGCGACAGGTAGATGCCCAGCTTCACGCCGGCTTCCTTGGCCGCGTCGGCCACCTCGCGAACCAGGTCGCCCTGGCCGCCGCGCCAGGGGCTGGCGGCCGACGAATGCGCGGTATAGCGCGTGGGCCACATCGAGAAGCCGTCGTGGTGCTTGGCCACCAGCACGATCATCTTGCCGTCGAGTTGCTTGACGACGCGCAGCCACTGCGTCGCGTCGAGCTGTGTGGGGTTGAAGAGGGCCGGCTCCTCGCGCCCGCTGCCCCATTCCACCTCGTTGAACGTGTTGACGCCGAAGTGCAGGAAGAAGGTGCGCTCTAGCCGCATCCACGCCGACTGGTTGGGCCGCGGCAGCACCTTGGCCGCCTTCTCGGCGATGACGGCCTCGCTGTCGCCCGCGGCGACGACGTGCTCGTGGGCATAGGGGATGTGCTGTGCCGCTGCGGGGGCCGCGAGCGCAAACCCGCAAAGCAGGGCCAGTAGGGTCTGTTCTCTTCTCATGTCTTTGGTTTTCCAGTTGCAGCAACCCTCGTCGGCTGCTCATTCCTTGACGTGTTGTTGATGGCCATCGCGACGGGGCAGTCCCGCTCATGCCGGCTGTGGCACAGCGCGTCGCATGGGTAGCTGCAGCGTGCGCAGCGTCGCGGCGCGCCACAGCCATTCCAGCGGCCATAGGAATAGCGCTTCAGCCAGGCATGCGCGAATGCCCACTGCAGCGCGAACACCGCGAGGGCGAAGAACAGCGCCGCGAACGGGCCGACGTAGCGGTACATGTCGAGCCCGAAGGCGTAGAAGAAAGGCACGCCAATGACGGCCTGGGTGACGTAGCAGGTCAGGCTCATGCGCCCGTGGGGCGCCAGCACATCCAGCATGCGGCTCGCCCACACCCACGCCCTGTTCAGCATGGACCGGTGGATTCGCCACAAGGCCCCGCGTGGTGTCGTTGGACGTCATGGCTCAGCGTCCGTAGCGCCGGCCGGCCGATGCCAGCGGCCAGTCGTCGGTACGCAGGGGCGGCAGCGGCAGGCCGTCACCGCCGACGACGTTGGCCTCGCTGGCATTGCCGACCCAGGCATAGCGCGCGGCGACCGGCGCGGCCACGGCAGGGCTGCTCAACACGATGCGATCACCGTCGATACGAGCTTGCGCCGGCACCCAGCGGCGATCAGCACCCGCCACGTAGAAACCGCGCGCCGGCTCGCCGGAGCGGGCGGTGCGCAGACCACCGACGGTGGTGTCGAAGCGCAGTTCGAACTCGCCGCTCCTGGCCTGGTGGCCGGCCAGGCGCGGGCCCGTGGCTGGCGCGGCGCGCAGGCCCAGCTCGCGCAGGGCCAGTGCCGCCAGTCGGTCGCCCAGCGTGCGCTTGTCGCGCGGGTGGATGTCGACGGCGTCGCCGACGTCGATGGCCGTGGCCATGCCGGTGTGCGGCAACGCCAGCGCCGCGGCCTGGCTGGCGCGCAGCTCGGCCCAGCCATTGCCGTCAGGCTGGTTCTCGGCCAGCGGCCGCCAGGACGCCAGCTGCACGAAGAAGAAAGGCAGCTTCGGATCGGCGAACTGGCCGCGCCAGCCCTGGATCAGTTGCTTGAAACCTTCGGCGTAGGCCGCCGCACGTCCGCCAAGCGCGTTGGTTTCTCCCTGGTACCAGAGCACGCCGCGCACCGACAGCCCATGCAGAGGGGCGACGAGGCCGTTGTGCGCCAGCGTCGGCGCATCGTTGGCGACCGGGCCTGCAGCCGCCGCCACGCTCTCGATGCGCGCGCGCCAGCCGCCGGCGAGCGACACCGTGCCGGCCGCCGTCTCCAGGCGCAGCTCGTCAGCGCTGCCATGGATGCCGCCGCCGCCGCCGGTGTCGGTGACGCGCACGGCGATCCAGTTGGCCCCGGCACGCAGCAGGCCGGCCGGCAGTGCGTAACGGCGCAATTGTTCGAAGCCGCACTGGCCACCGACCTTCTGGCCGTTGACCCAGGTCTCGTCGCAGTCGTCCACCTGGGCCAGGTGCAGCTGCGCGCTGCCTGCGGCTTGCGCCGTGCTCAGCTCGATGCGCTTGCGCATCCAGACGATGCCGTCGACGTCCGGCAGGCCCTGATCTTCCCAGTAGCCGGGCGCCTGCAGCGTGGGCCAGTTGTGGTCGATGTCACCGGCTGCAGACCAGCCGGAAGCATCGACCCCCTGCAGTGGCAGGCCGGGCTGCCAGGCACTGAGGCGCGGTTCCAGGCGGCGCAGCTGGGCGGCGCCGAAGGCCGCGTTGTCGGCCGGCAGGGCGCGCACGGCAGGGGCGAGGTCGAGGTTGCGCAAGGCGGCGTCGCGGCTGACCCAGGTCTCCAGCATGGAGCCATTCCAGGAGACATTGAGCAGGCCGATGGGCACGCCCTGCACCGCCTGCATCCGTTTGGCGAAGTGGTAGCCGATGGCGCTGAAGGCGCGCACCTTGCCCGGCTCGGCGACGACCCAAGGCGCCGGCGCGATCTCGGCCTCGGGCTTGACGCTGGCACGCAGCGGCACGCGCAGGTGCCGCAGCTGCGGGTTTTGCGGCGAGCCGCTTTCCTGCGCGCCCGTGTCGCTGTCCGCCAGCGACATCTCCATGTTGGACTGGCCGCCCAGCAGCCAGACGTCGCCGATCAGCACGTCGTTCAGTGTGACGGTCTGGTCGCCCTTGACGACGAGGCGGTGCGGGCCGCCGGCTGGCAGCGCTGCCAGTTGCACCTGCCAGCGGCCATCGGCGGACACACGCGCTTGGCCCGTGCGGGGCCCGAGCTCGACCGTCAGCGTCTGTCCGGGCGTGGCCTGGCCCCATACACGCAGGGGCCGGTCCCGCTGCAGCACCAAGTGCTCGCCGAACACTTCGGACAGGCGCACCTCGGCCCGCCCGGCGGCGGCCAGCAGGGCCAGGATCAGGGGCAGGGCCTTCTTCGCCAGGGCGGAACGAGGTCCACAAGCCGCAACGGCTTGCCAAGGCGACATGCCCGCGGCCGGGGCGCGGGCCATCGGGCCGAGAAGATCGCGATGTTTCATTTCCAAGGGTTCCCAGGATTCATTCGGCGCCGGCCTCAATTGGTGTAGATCAGGCCCCGGCCGTGCCGCTGACGTCACACCTCGTGGATCGGGCCGTATTCGGTCAGCAGTTCATAGAGCTGGTTCAGGAAGTAGCGGTTGTAGTCGTCCACCTCGTAGCTGTAGCGACCAAAGCCCGGCGTGGGCTGGCGGCCGAGGCTGGGGTCGGTCTTGAACGTGGCCGGGTCGGTGGGGATGGTGCTCTTGAGCCTGGGGCTGCCGTTGCCGTAGTAGCCGGCCGGGTTCTTGGGGTTGGTCTTGAGCTGGTACAGGTCGGCCGGCGACAGGTAGATGCCCAGCTTCACGCCGGCTTCCTTAGCCGCGTCGGCCACCTCGCGAACCAGGTCGCCCTGGCCGCCGCGCCAGGGGCTGGCGGCCGACGAATGCGCGGTATAGCGCGTGGGCCACATCGAGAAGCCGTCGTGGTGCTTGGCCACCAGCACGATCATCTTGCCGTCGAGCAGCTTGACGCTGCGCAGCCACTGCCTGGCGTCCAGAGCGCTGGGGTTGAAGATCGCCGGGTCTTCACGGCCCGTGCCCCATGTTGAAGGTATTGACGCCGAAATGCAGGAAGAAGGTGCGCTCCAGGCGCATCCAGTCGACCTGGTGGGCGCGCGGCAGCACCTTGGCGGCCTTCTCGGCGATCACGGCGGGGCTGTCGCCCGGCTCGACGATGTGCTCCTGCGCGTAGGCAAGCGGGGCGGCCGCCTGGGCGGCGCCCAGGCAGAGGCTGAGGGTGAGTGCGCTGAGCACGCCGGGATGGAAATTCATGTCAGTTGCAGCGCAGCAGTCCCCGTCCCGAGGCGGCCCCCGCGAACACCAGGCCATAGGTGCCCTGGTCCGCTGCCAGCAGGCTCATGCCGCCGTACTGGTGCTGGTCGTCGTTGATGCGGGTCCAGCTGGCGCCGGCATCGTCGGAGCGATAGACGCCCCACACCCCGCCCACGGTGCCCACCATGTACACCGCGGCGGTGTACGAGCCCCCCGCCTTGGCCTTGCCCAGCGCCACGGTCGACGCACCGAACAACTGGGGCGTCATGTAGCTGGGATTGCTGCCCCAGACTGACGCCATCGTGGTGAGCTTCGTCCAGCTCACACCGCCGTCCACCGAGTGATAGAGGTTGCTGCCGTCGGCCAGCCACACATCGCCCTCCGCATAAGGGTTGACCGCGATCGACGAGGAGTAGAAGGTGTTCCTGCGCAGGTCGGCGAGCACCGGGTCGCTGCTGGCCCTGAAGCTGTGGCCCCCATCGGTGGAGTAGTACACCCTGGGAGCGTCGTTGCCCCACCATGCGCCGCCCGAGTCGTAGGCGTAGACCCGGTTCGGGTTCCGTCGGTCGGCCACGACCCGGTAGCTGCGGTTGAGGGTCAGTGCGGCCAGGGCCGGCAGGTTGGTGGCATGCCAGGTGGCGCCGTTGTCGGTGGTGTAGCAGGGCACCGAATTGGCGGGCGCCCAGACGGCGTTGTTCTTCTGCGTGACCGCGATGTTCGATTCGCCGCTGAGCTGCGCCATCGCGTCCGGGTGGCTGCTCGCGAAGCCCGTCCAGGTCCGGCCGGAATCGGTGGAGTACACCCCGGCCGCCTGGGTCGGCCGGCCGATGGCCACGATGTAGCTCGGGTCGGACCAGGCCATGTCGGCCGAGAAGCCGCTGCCGAACGCCAGGTTGTCCTTGGGGCCCAGCGTGGGGCGCTGCGCGAGGTCGGTGTGGACCATCACGCCCACGTCGAGCGAGCTGCTGAGCAGCTTGTACGAGGCGCCAGCGGGCGGTGTCATGAGCGCGGTGGGAGCGATCTCCTCGATGCCTTCGACGATCATGGCCCACGCTGGAGCGGCCGCCGATGCGTTCGTGGTCTCCCACACGCCCCCGCCCGACACGTAGAGGATGCGGTCGGGGTTGGCCGGGTCGATCTCGACATCGTCCGGCCAGCCGGCGTCCGACGTGGTGGTCAGCTCGCGCCAGGTCACGCCGGCGTCGTCCGACAGAGCCACCGTGGGTCGATCCTTCCAGGTGCCCCAGGAGTTGGTGACACCGAGCGCGATGCGCGTGGCGGCACCGGAGCCCGAGACCGAGAGTCCGCCCATGCCGAAGTTGGTCCACTGCGTGGGCGAGTAGCTCTTGAGCAAGGTCCAGTGGCTGCCATCGAACCGGTACAACGAGCATGGGCCATTGGCGCCAGGCCCGGCACTTTCGGTGAAGGCCAGGTAGAACAGGCCGTCCGAGGCACGCACCATGTGCGGGATGTGTTGGCCCGTGACGGGCGTGGCAACGCCGCTCCAGCTGCCGCCGCCATCGGTGGACTTGTAGAGGCTGAAACTCAGCCCCGCCGCATTCGCGTAGTCGGGTGCCACCGTGGCATAGAGGTTCTGCGTAGCTGTGCCACTGCCCTGGGTGGGGGTGTCGAAGACCAGCTGTTCTATGCCCTTGGTGCCATTGTTGGTGTCGGTGGTGACGGTGGCGGTCAAGGACGACACCTGGCTCCAGGTCACGCCGCGGTCGCCGCTCTTCCACAGGCCGGCGGTGCGGGTGGCGTAGTAGAGGGTGGAGGGCAGGTTGGGATCGACGACCAGGCGTTCGCCGATGGCCCGGCCGTCGTGATTGGCGCCGGCGGGGAAGGGCAGTTCGATCTTCTGCGGCCAGTGGTCGCCACGGTCGTTGGAGATGTACAGGCGCGCGTTGCCGGCCCAGGTGTACAGACCCGTGGCCATGTAGACCAGGTGATCGTCGTTGGGATCGAGCGCGATGCTCTCGACCCCCATGAAGCGATCCTCGAGGACGCCGAACGCGTCGTTCAGAGGCAGCCAGGTCCTGTTGGCCGCGTTCCAACGGTAGGCACCGCCAATGTCGGTGCGGGCATACAGCAGTTCGGGCGTGCCCGGATGGAAGATCAAGCCGGGCACGTAGCCGCCGCCACCGTACTTCACGCTGGTCCAGGTGTTGGACAAGGTGCCGGATCCATCGCCGCCACCGCCGCCGCCGCCATCACCGCCGCCATCACCGCCACCGTTGCCGCCACCGTTGCCGCCACCGTTGCCGCCACCGCCACCGCCGCACCCGGGCAGCAGGCCCACCAGAGAAGCGGTGAGTATCGAAAATGCTCTTCTATCCATTCGTATGTCCTTCGGCGTGGCCGGTCCAGGTTGCGCGGTGTGGTTTCGAGGGGCCCGCGCGTCACTTCACAAAGCGGGCCAGCAGTCGGATGTAGTTGACTTGATAGCCATTGGAGGGCTCGCTGATCGGCCAGGAGTTCAGCGGCCATCCGTCGTTGAAGTCCTTGTAGGACTTCTGAGGCGGCTGGCCGTAAGGCGGGGTCGGCCGCGCGTCGCCGCAGAGGCTGTCGACACCAGGGCAGCGCTCGTCCCAATCCCACTGGCCGTAGTTCGGCCCGCCGGTGAGGAAGCCCGGTGGAGGGCCGTAGGTGGACGTCGCCACGCTGCCCCACTTGGCGTTGCCATGGAAGAACCAGGTATGGAAGATCTCGTTCACGGAGTTCTCCGCGCCGAAGCTGGTCATGTTGGTCAGGTAGACCTTGCCCAGCGGGTTCACGCCATGCAGGTAGTGCAGGTAGTCGGCCGCAGCGTTGGAGACCTGGTCCGGCGTGTGCCGGCTGATGCCGTAGTAGGACTCTTCCGTGAACAAGGTGCCTGAACCGGCAATCGCGCCAGTGCTGCCCCAGGTGTACTGGCCCATGCGGGCCCGGTAGGGACTGCGCTCGGATTCGATGGCGCCCCATCCGTCATAGTCGGCACGGCCCCACATGTCGAGGAAGCGCGAGCGGATGGCGTCCCGGACGCTGGCGGTCGCGGTCGGCTGGCCGGCGTAGTACAGCAGGTTGCGCGTGATGCCGGCATTGAAGCCCGAGACGTACCACTGGCTGAACATCGGCGCCTCCTGGTAGTGGGCGTCGACGTACTGGCGATAGACGTCCTCACCGGTGGCGCCGAACAGCTTGATCGCGGCGACCAGCTTGCCCTCGCGGCGAGCGCCGTCGTCCTCGCTGTCCTGCTTGCCGGATCCGAGGCCCTGCGTGCCCACGCTGGCGTCGTTGTTGACGAAGATGGTTCTGGGGTTCTGCTCGGCCCATGCCCAGGCTCGCCTGGCCCGATCGAGCAGGTCGGCTCCGTAAGCCTTCATCGCCATGCTGTTCAGGCCGCTGTAGACCTTGGCTCCATGCGCGAAGGCCGCGGCCGCGCCCAGCGCGGAAACGGTATTCGGTTCGCCGTAGTAGCTCGGGTCGGTGGCGGCCGAGGGCGGGCTGGCATGGCCGATGCCGAGGATGGACTGCACGGAGCCGTCCGGGTTCTGCATGCGCACCAGCCAGTCCATGCCCCACTTCACTTCGTCGAGCAGGTCAGGCACTCCGTTGCCGGATTCGGGCAGGTTGAAGTCGTCCGTCCAGGCCGAGGGGTACTGGATGTAGGCGTCCAGCAGTTCCTGGACGTAGCTTGCGGTCCAGGGGGTGTACTTGTTGTAGTCGCCGGCGTCGAACCAGCCGCCGCGCATGTTGCGCGAAGTGCCGGCGTTGTTCTTGTCGTACCAGCGCCGCGCCTGCGTGTCCTGGCCCGCCTTCAAATGGCTCGCCACGTCAGCCCAGCCGGCGCCCGCCTGGGCCGCGTTCTTGTCCTGGCCGGCACGCTGGTAATAGAACATGCGTACCGCCTGGATCAGCACATTGCGGTAGATGTTGTCGCCAATCTCGAAGCGGGCCGAACGCTGGTTGGACGCGACGTCGACGAGCTCGTAGGTACCCGGTGCCGTGATCTGGCTGAAATCGACCGTCCACGCCTGGTCACCCGACCAGCCGCCATCGTTCGCCAACTGGTCGATCTGCCCGTTCTTCCAGGGCTGCGCAGAAAGGTTGTCGAGGACCACGGCTCCGGTGGCCGAGTTCACGACCTGCAGCCGGCCCGGCTGGTAGTACTGGCCGGCGTCGTAACCCACGCGCGGGTAGCGCAGCACGGCCACCTTCTTCATGGTCGGCAGGTAGCCGAACTGGTCGACCATGATGAACTTGGCGGTGTTGGCCGTGGGAGCCGGCCACACCGTGAAGGTATAGGCCTGCGGCGTCCTGGCACCGCAGCTGTTGGTGTAGACCGCCGTGGCGGTGCAGCTGCCACTGAGCTTGAGCGTCTGCTCACGCGACGTGCCCGAAGTGTCGCAGCCGCTCCATGACCAGTTGCCCGTGATCGGCTGCGGGCCCAGAAGAACGCGCGAGCCGGCGTTGAGCGAAGCCGAAGCCTTGGCGGACCAGCTGTTGGTGCCGTTGAGATTGAGGTAGGGCGTGACCGTGCTGGGTACGCAGGCGCTGCCCGACATCACCGCGGAGGCGCCCGAGTTGAAGCTGCCGGCAGCGTTGAAGAACTTGATCCAGTACCAGTACGAGGTGCCCACGGTGGCGCTGTCATCCGTGTACGCCAGTGTCCCGACCGGAGGCACTGCGATGCGGACTCGCCCATTCGGGTTGGGATCGATGTCGCGGTAAACCTCGATGCGGCTGACCGCACTGCCGGCGACCGTCCAGCTGAGCTGGACCTGCCCGTTGGCGGTGGTGGACGAGCTCAGGCACACCTCGGTGCCTCCGCCGCTGCCGCAGCTCTGTGCGTGGGCACTGGCGCAGAGCGCCAGCAGCAAGGGGGATAGCCAGTTCTTCATCGCTTGCTGTCTCCTTCTCATGGACGCTGAAAGCATGGGGTCGCAGGAACGCCGGAATGCCGCGGGCACCGGCATGGCGCGCCCGGCCCCCGGTGGGGCCAGGGCCTTGCCGTGGCAGGACAGGCTCCAGGCCGGCTACTTCGTGGCGCCGACGATCGCGCTGATCACGTCGGGGGCGGACTGTGTGAGGGTGCCGCGATTGATCAGCCCGCCGGTGTGGTTGCCGACACCGCCCTCGTCCCACCACACCGGCACCAGGCTGCGCTGAAAGGCCGAGCGGGTGACGTACTGCGCCCAATACCTGCGCCACGTGCCGGCGGGGTCGAGGTCGGTCTTCGAGATCGCCCCGTACTCGCCCAGGATCACGGGGGTGCCCTTCTTGACGATGAAGTTGGTGTTCATCTTCTGGAACTGCCCGTCCATCCACGCCTCGGTGGCCCACTTGCCGTCAGGGTCGGTGGAGCCGGAGCCCCAGGTGTAGGTGGGGCTCTTGTCGTCCAGCGCCATCTTGTAGGGATCGTAGAAGTGCACTTCGACGAACAGCTTGTTGACGGCGCTGTCCCTGGGCATCACGAAGTACTGGTCGGCGATGTCGATGTTGGTGGCGTAGGCGGGCGCGATCAGGTAGCGCTGCGCGTTGTTGCCGCCCGTGTCGCGCACGGCATCGACGAACACCTGGTTGAAGGTGTTCTGCACGTCCAGCCATTCGGCCGAGGGCGTGCCCCAGGTGTCGGGCATCGCGGTCTCGTTCTGGGCCGCGAACAGCAGATGGTCGTCGTAGTCCTTGAAGGCCGTCGCGATCTGCGTCCAGAACAACCTCAGCTTGGCGTTGCTCGCCGGCTGGGCGGCATAGGTCGGGTTGTACATCCACCCCCCGTCCCAGTGGATGTTGATCATCACGTCGAGGCCTGCGTTGCGGGCATAGCCCACCACCTCCTTGACGTGATTCATCCACAGCGGGCTGATGATGTTGTCGCGGTTGGCGTACTGGCTCCAGGACGCGGGGATGCGCACGAACTTGAAGCCCGCAGCCTTCACTGCGTTCATCAGCTCCTGCGTGGGAATGGGATTGCCCCAGTCCGTTTCCTTGAACGTCGTGCTGCCCCACTTCCACAGGTGGTCCGGCCGGATCTCGACCGCTTCCAGCGTGTTGCCCAGGTTCCATCCGGGCGACATCGTCTTGGACGCCTCGAGGCTGCTGATGTTGCGCATGCCCTGCGAGACGGTGATGGGGAAGGCCTTCGTCGTCTGGGCTCCGCAGCTGTTGGTGAAGGTCACCTTGGCGGTGCAGCTGGTGCCTATGGTCAGCCACTGCTCGCGCCCGCTGCCGGTGGCGCCGCAGGTGCCGCTCCAGGACCAGCTGCCGTTGTCAGCCGCCTGCGGGCCCAGGCCGATCGTGGTCCATGGAGCGACCGAGTTGGCGGAGGATGGGGTCCACACGCCGCCCTGGTTCATGTACGGGGTCACCTCGGTCGCCGTGCAATTGCGTGCTGCCGTGGCCGGGTTGGTGGTGAAGGTGCCGGCGCTGTTGGTGAACTTCACCCAGTACCAGTAGGGCCGGGCGCTGGCCACGCCGCTGTCGGTGTAGCTGCGAATGGTGCCGCCGAGCTGGGCGACCCGGACACGGCCGTTTGGATCGCTGTCGGTGTCTCGATAGACCTGCACCGCGGTGACGGGGCCGTCAGCGGCCCAGGTCAGCTGGATGTTGTCGGGCGTGCCCGTGGCGGTGAGGCAGATGGTGGCGCCTCCGCCGGTGCCGCAGCTGGTCTGCGCCTGGGCGTTCGCCCCGGCTCCTAGGGCCAGTGCGCAGAGCACGGTCGTTGTCAAGGACTTCATCGATGGATCTTTTCTGGCTGAACGATGGCCCGTTGTCTCTCTGCGGGCCCGCTGACGGCAAGTGAACATTTGGTCAGTCCAGTACGGTCATGTACCGATAAATGAACGCCAAAAACAAAAAGCGGTCAGACCACTTGCGAAATATAGAGGCGATGGGCGGCGATGAAGCTAAGGGATCACCCTAGCCACGGCAGCGGACAAAAGCGAACGCATTCAGGCGATGAAGAGCGGCGAGCGCCTGGGTTCAGCCAGCGTCCCGCCCGAGATGGTTTCGGGCGCCAGCACGATGTTGGACGGCCCCCCATACGGCTCCCCGCGGCGGGTGGCCTCGATGAGATGCATCAGCACCTCGACGGCTTGCCGGCCCATCTCATGCAAAGGCTGGCGGACCGCGGCCATGTGCAGCGTTCGAGCCAGCAAGGTGTAGTCGAAGCCCACGATGGAAATGTCTGCAGGGATGTGCAGCCCACGCGCTGCCAGCACCTGCATGCAGCCCGCGGCAATGCCGTCATTGCCGCCAAACACGGCGTCGGGCAGCGGTTGGCCGCGGTGACACTGCAGCCAGGACTCCATCGCCTCGCCGCCGCCTTCAGCGCTGAACGACGCACGCTGCACATAGTCGGGTGGGGGCGTCACGCCTGCCTCGGCAAGCGCCCGGAAGTAGCCGTCGACCCGCTGGTCGGCCCCCGGGTAGCCCGCCGGTCCGCCCACATGCAGGATGCGGCGATGTCCCAGGGCGAGCATGTGACGCACCATCTCGTAGGCGCCGGCTTCGTCATCGGACTCCAGGTTCACCCCGCCTATGCGCCAATCCCGACTGGCATGCACGGAGACCATCGGCGTGTTCTCGGGCAGCCAGGTCTCGCCGTCGTCCTCCAGCCGCGGTGCAAGCACGACGAGGCCATCGACGCGCCCGTCGCACAGGGCAGGTATGCGCGTCGGCGCTTCATCCCAACTGCCAAGCGTGAAGACTGAGGTCGTTTGCCCGGCCTCTGTCGCGCCCTGGACGACGCCATCGAGCACTTCCATGCAGTACGGGTTCGGCACCTTGCCCATGAGGTTGGTGACGAAGCCGATCGCGTTGGTGCGCCGGTGGATAAGGGCAAGCGCATTGGCGTTCGGTCGGTACCGCAGACTCGCCGCTGCCGCCATGACCCGCTCCTGCGTCTCAGCCGAGACGCGCGACGAACCCTGGTTGCCGTTGAGCGCCGCCGAAGCCGCCATCTTGGAGACTCCCGCTTCGCGCGCCACGTCGGCCAGTGTCGGCGCGCTGCCGGGACGACCGGTCTTCAGGGGAGCATCGGCCGACTTCGACGTCGAGGTGGACAAGGACTGGCCCGGCGGAGCGATGAGGGGCGAGCACTGTAGCATCGGCCTCGATTCCAACGTCGTCTGCGCATCTGGGCGCCAGCAGGGCTTGCTTCGATGTCCGGAGCCTCGCGGGCTGATGCCGAAACGATGTTGGGCGTCCGCAGCGCGCGTCGCCACTGAGCGATGTCGGATGGCAAAGCGAGCGCATCCGCGAAGCGCAGACGCTGGGCCAGGTCGATGCCGGGAAAGCGATCGCCATCCAGTGCCAGTGGATTCGGCTTTGTCTTCTCAGCCTGGTACCAGACAACAAGCTTAGAGACCCGCTTGGAACCGGTCGGGAGCATCGCCTGGTTGTAGACCGTCTCGTGACTATCAAAGTCCGGCAATCCCAAGGGGCCGAGCATCCATGCCCGCAACCACTGCGACCTCACGCCGGCAGCCGCCTCGAGTTGCGCCAGGTTTGCTTGCCAATCCTGACCCTCCTTCAACTCGGCCTGCGACAACAACTCGACCACGCGCCCGAGGACCGGCGGTTCTCCGACGTGACGAATGACGCCGAGCCATTGCTGACCCTCAGACACGAGGAGCTGCAGGAACGCCCACTCAAAGTAGATGTCGTGAACAAATCGAACGGTTTGTCCGACTCGGACGTCACGGACAATTCCATCTGCCTCGAGTTCAGCGACCGATTGAGGATCAAGGTTCAGCGAGGGAATGCGCCGACCAAGTGCTGCGGCCCCGGACCGCGCGAGTTCAACTAGGGCGCTGCGTCTTTGACAGGCCCGCGCTGCTTCCGCACCATAGCCTCCACCGATCCACCACGCGGTCGCCAATTCGACTTCGGACCTTGGGGCTGTCGTTTCATTGGCGTATCGCTTCGCCAGCACACTGGCAAAGAACGGACGCCGAACAATCGCCCTGACCTGGGCAGACCCGAACAAGAGGTCCTCAAGGGCCGGCCTTTGGACTGCAAGGGCCTTGGCCTCCTGCTCTTCGAGTTCCATGACCTCCACCGTCTTCGCGCCGGCGGCGAAAAGGCGGACGGGTAGCCAAGTCCTCACGTGCTCCATACCGGTGTCCCTGACCGTGACGAGCATCCGCAGACTGCCAAGTAGAGGTGAGTCCAGCATGGTGTTGACCACGTCCTTCACGACGCCGCGATACCGCATCTCCACTCTGTCCAGGCCGTCAATGAAGACAGTGGACGATCCAGCAGCCATCACCTCGACCAGCAGGTCCTCAAGGACAGCCCCGCCCATCCCGGTGTTCGTGGCGTACTGAGCCCAAGTCGCGCCTGTGAGGCGGTCGGATTTTAGAAATAGCGCTGTGCCCTTCTCCAACGTCTCATGCACCATCGTTCGCAGAACGGCTGACTTTCCGGTCCCCGGCAAGCCGCCAATCTGGACGAAACGGCACTCCGCCAGTGCTTCGCGGATGCTCAGGACAATCCGCTCTCTCGGGACGGCGTAACCGTCAATCGTGTTGCCGATCTCCGCCGCAGCCAATCGCGCCTCGTCCCCCAACGCCGTCAGCGCGCCCTGCATGGACGCGGCTCCTTTGAGTCTGACGGCGCCGTTGACCCTGGCAACAAGCGTCTTTCGGTCAAAGGAGGCCGCATGACCCTCTGCCACCCGCACCAGTGCAAGGAGTCGGCGCCACAAGTCGTCAGCCCGTGGCACGTCGGCCGGCGCCAGACAATTCGCCAAGCTGGCAACTGTGGTCGCTTCCGTCACCGACCCTTCATGAAGCATCTCGAATCGCATGAGCACAAAGTGCGACAGCAGCGACCAGGTCGCCTCGTCGAGACCTTGCTCATCGACGACGCCCGACAAAATGCTGCGGACATCGTCGAAATAGGCTTGCTTCTGTCCGGCTACACCCTCCGCTCGGAGCTTTTCAACCAGTCCGGCCGCATTACTTTCCGAGCGCGCCCACTCGCACAACGTCTCGAAGCTGCGCTTGCTTGCGTCCGAAATCTCGCCGGTGACTACGCCAACGCGGTCGACATCCAGGTTGAACTGCGAACCAACGTAGGTGGCGTAGGCTCGCAGGACGGCATCTCTGAGGTCAGTGTTGCTGGTAGCGTGACTTATCACCAAACTGCGTTTTACTTGGAGACTCAGACGCATTCGATTTGCGTCCGCTCCTTGCGCTTCCACGATCAGATCGTCCAGTGGATGGCCCAACGCCCCACGTTGGACGGATAGGCGCGTCACCTGCCTGCTTGGCAACCCCGGCGCCGTCGACTCACCGAGCAAGGCAGCTGCATAGACAGCAGCAACCGCATCCTCGAATGTGAAACCCGCGCCCCCAGTGAGCTCGGGGCTAGCCGCGGCTGAGCTGCCGGCTGTAGCCCCGAGATCGGAGCCCTCAGGAGTGCTCGCGGAATTGGTATTCATCGCGTCAGGATATCTTGCGGCGCCCCTGAGGCGAAGGTTGCCAACGTAGCCGTCTTCAGGGTTGCTGCAGTGCCGTCGAACCCTACGCTTCGGCCAGAGGTCACCGCACCATTGCGACGCAGGCGCGAAGCACGGCTGTATTCGTTCCGAACGCCCGCTTACGGCGCAAGATCGAACGCCTGCTCATGGCCGGTCCCGGTGGCCGCGAGTGGCTGCTTCGTGGATGCGAAACGCGTTGGGCCGAGGTCTGGCTATCGGGCAGCTTTGGAGCGCCGCGAAGGGCAGCTGAGGGTCGAGTCGAGCCCGTCGCGTAGAGAGGGACCGGTCGTTCACAGCCAGAGCCCCTGCGATGACGCCGCGGGCGTCGGCGTTGCTACGGTTTGCCGACGCTCACAGCATTGCCGGCCGTGGCAGTGAAGGTCAGGTTGTTGCAAGTGACCGTGAGTTCACCCGATGACCGCCACCGGCTGCAACCGCTGCAGACCTGCCGCTGACCTTCGAGGTCAGGCTTAGACTGAGTGCGGTCGGTCAGGCTCATCGACTTGAGCACCAGCAATCGCCTTGAACCTGCCATTCACCGTCCCACCAGGCAGATGACGGCTGCACTCCAAGCTGCCGACACTGATGACCAATCCGGCCTGCAGCGAGCACCGGCTGGCGGCACGGTCACTCGGTGCTGACCGAGTCTTTCGGGCATACGGCTCGGGCTCGGTAGAGTACGGCATGCGGTACACCTTCACCATGGCGTCGTTAGTCGTAGCGGTTACGGCGGCTGCGACAGAGTCACGCGACGCGTTAATGACCGAGTCCGCGCGTTGGCGCGACTTTGCCCGGCGAGTTGAGCAGAACTATTTCCGCGTCATCGACGTGAATGCTCTGGTCGCCACGTGCAGAAATGTTCTTGGTTCCACAGCTAACCGCTCCGAAGTCGATCCGGTCGATCTGTGCATCGAGACAGCGCTAACGACGCTTGACCGGGAGTCTTCCTACGTGCCGCCCAAGAAGTACGCGGACGCAAAGGCTGCACAGCCACTCGTCGGCATCGGCCTCGAGCTCGCAACTACGAAGCCGATCGGCCAGCCGCTGACTATCGTCACTGCTATCTCGGGCAGCCCCGCCGACCGAGGAGGCATCAGGCCTGGGGATCGGATCCTCGAGATCGACGGGTTGGACGTGCGCGCTCTGAACTTTGACGACGCGTACCGGGCGCTGCGCGGGGCCGCGGGGTCACACCTTGTGCTCAAACTGGAGCGCCGAGGGGAGCCCGCCCCCATCGAACTGTCGTTCACCCGTGAAGCGATCCAGATTTCTCGGGTTCGGGCCAGGCGGCTACCCGATAACAACGCTTGGGTGCGGGTGAGCTTCTTCGCCGAGAACGCAGCGGCGGAGTTCCTCAAACGACTGGATGCTGTGGCAGGTCCAGACACTTCCGGCTTGGTGATTGACCTGCGCACGAACCCAGGTGGCAGCTTCGATTCCATGATAGAGATTGCTTCACTCTTCTGCGAGCCTGGCTTTCAATTGCTGAAGGTGACGAGCCGCGGGGAGCAGAAGCCAGTCCTGAGCGTCGACGCCGGTTCACACAAGTGGCTGCGAAATGTGCCAGTCGTCGTTCTCGTCGATCGACTGACCGGCGGAGGTGCTGAGGCGCTGGCGCAGATTCTGCGCGAGCGACGCAAGGCAAAGCTGGTTGGGGAAGCAACCGCCGGGGCGGCGTTGATCACAACCCGATTCGACCTCGGCGGTACTTCGGCCGTGAGATTGGCGACTGCCCGCATGGATTCCGGGTTGGGGATGGCTTGGTTGGGGGAGGGCCTGCAAGTCGATGTTCCGGCTGCGGACACCAAGGGCATGGAGTTCGGGGATTCAAACGATGTGTCCATTGCGGCGGGGATGCGACAGCTGCTGGCGTACCGGCTTGATGCGCACCGATAGTTGGTAGTCGCACTTCCGGCGCCAGGACTGATGGAAGCAGGCGATCTAAGAGATGCAAGCAACCCAAGAATGGAACGCCAACCCTTAGCAGCGGCCTCTTGGCTCTGCGCGCCTCGCGCGGTCGAACGACTGCAAGGTGGCATGTACCGTACGTACGGCCACCCGGCGGCCAAGGACCGCTACCGCTGCATTGCAGCCCGTGGGAGCCTCAACTTGACCGGCAGCAAGGGGTCGACTCGAGCTGATCGCGGCCTGATGGAGCAGCCGTTCGGACCAGCGGGCGGTCGACGGCAGCTACCTGCCGCCTCCACGTCCTCACGGTCCCGGCCAGAAGCCGTCCGACGCGACGCATTCCAAATTCTTGCCGCGGCGACCCTGCGAACGGCAGGTTTCGGTCGACGAACAAGAGCCGCTCTTCGGCCCGACGCGGCCAACTCCAGTCACTGGCGACCGGCAGCTTTCCGGGCACCGGAAACCATCACCGACTGGGGTGCCACGACTGGCTGACTTGCGTGTACCCGTTCCAGCCCGACTCAAAGGTCCAGCACCAGCCGCGGTGTTCGTGCCCGCGAGCAGCAGGGTGTGAAGCGGTCATTGGCAGCCCACTCGGCGGGCGTGAGGAAGGCATCGCGGTGGTCCGGCGTGCCTTCGAGCACGCGGACGACGCAGGTGCCGCAGATGCCTTGCTCGCACGACAGGGGCAAGTCGATGCCGCTGGCATGCAGCATGTCTGCGACGGATCGGTCTGGCGGCACTCGAATGACGAGCCCCGACGATGCGATCTGCACTTCGAAGGCGCTCGCATCCGTGTTGTCGCTTGGCCGGACCGGCGCCGCGAAGTGTTCACGATGCAGGCGCGCTTCCGCCCATCCCGCTGCGCGGGCGGTCGCCAGCACCCACTCGATGTAGGCCCCCGGGCCACACACGTACAGATGCGTCGTCGCATCGCATCGAGCGAGGACGTCCGACAGCGGGAGACGCCGATCCGGCCCGTCTTCGTCGAAGTACAGATGAGCCCGCGTGCCGAACGATTCGCGGACTTCGCCCACGAACGCGGCGCGGTCCTGCGACCTGGCGCTGTAGTGCAGTGCGAACGATGCCCGCTGCCGCGACAGCCAGTGCGCCATCGCGAGCAGCGGTGTGATGCCGATGCCGCCGGCCAGCAGCAGGTGATGGCCTGCGTCAGGCGAAAGCTCGAAGTGGTTGCGAGGTGCACCGACGGCCACCACGTCGCCTTCGCGAAGCGCATGCACCGCCGCCGATCCGCCGCGCGAGGCCGTCTCGCGCAGCACGGCGATCCGGTAGCGCCTGTGCTCGCCCGGCGCATCGCACAGCGAGTAGGAGCGCACCAGTCCGCCGCGCAGGTGGACGTCGACGTGCGCACCGGGAGTGAACGCGGGCAGCAGGCGCTTGTCAGGCGCGACCAGTTCCAGCGAACAGACATCCGCCGCCTCCTGGCGACGGCGTGCGACCCGCAGTTCCAGCAAGTCCACCGTCAGCGGCCTTCCTGCTGCACCAGCGCATCGACGCGTCGCCGCGCCTTCACCGATGCGACGTCCGTCTGCAGCAGCACCGGCTTCAGCGAGAACAGGTCGGTCGTGCCCATCTGCTCCTGGCAGGCGGCGATCATTGGCTCGTCCTCCTCTTCGAAGGCGCGGCGCGCGAATTCCATCATCGCCTCGTGCGCCGCCGGCACGTCGATCGCGACATTGCGCGCGAGGGCGAAGAAGTAGTGCGTGTGGGATTCGTCGATCGGCGTCAGCAGGTGCAGCAGCGGCAGCACGACCCCGCTGCCATCGGGCTGGCCGGGCGGCGTCATCGTCAGGCGCATCGCGAGGGCGCTGCTCGGCTGCCAGCGCATGTGGATGCGGAAGTCGCCCGCCGGCAGCGGAAACAGCGGCTGCAGCTGGGGCGTGGGCGGCATGTCCGGCACGAAGTAGGTGGAGGTGACGCTCTGCTCGTCTTCCTCGAAACCGACGTGCATGCCACCCTGGATCGAGTCCTCCGGCCTTCCGCCCACGGTGTTGGGATGCACGTAGGGCGCGTGCGTCAGGTCCAGCAGGTTGTCCATCACGAGCAGGTAGTTCGCCTTGACCTGCAGGTCGCCGAAGCCGACGGCAAAGGTCTTCGCATCGCGCACGAAGGCCGTGTACTGGCTGTCGAGCACCGTCGCAGGATCTGCGCGCTCCGGGTCGCCCATCCAGATCCACACGATGCCATCGCGCTCGAACAGCGGGTAGGACTTCAGCTGCGCGGCCTTCGGAATGTGGCCGTCGCCGTGCGGGTTGTGGACGCAGCGACCGGTCGCGTCGAAGCGAAGCCCGTGGTACGGGCACTCGATGTCGTCGCCCTTCAGGCAGCCCTTGTGCATCGGTGCAAAGCGGTGCGGGCAGCGGTTGCTCAGCGCCACCGGATCGCCGCGCTCCGTTCGGTACAGCACGATCGTGTCGCCGAGGAACTTGCGTTGCATGGGCTGGCGCGTGAGGGTCTCGGACCACGCTGCGCAGTACCACGCGTTCTTGATGAGGGGCATCGCCTTGTCTCCAGACTGGTGCAAGGCCCGATTGCCCTGCGGATGGCGGCCGAGCATAGTGATCACGATGCGCGCCGGGATCGTCCATCTGCACCATTGGATTTCATGAGTGACCTGACCCTTGCCGAGCTGAGCGTGACGATCCGCCAGATTTACGCCGCCTCGCGATGCGGCGATGTCGCCGACTACCAGCGTCGCGCGCTCGAGGTCCTCGCCAGGCACATCGCGTTCGATGCGGCGTGGTGGGGCCGCGGCTCGTTCGGGCAGGGGGTGCACCATGTGCACTGTTCGTTCCCGTATCGCCTGCCGGTCGACATCGCCGAGCGGTTGAACCTGTCGGACCCCGACAACGTGGTGGCGCGGCGCGTCGTCGCCGATCCGGGGCGTGCGCACTACTTCAGCCAGAAGGACCTGCGGTCCCAGCCGAGCACGGCCACGCTGACCGACTACATGGGAATCGCGCAGTCGGTCTGCATCGCCGACGTCGATGCAGCGTTGGGCGTGTCCGGCTTCGTTTCGCTCGCGCGCAAGCGCGCGACACCGCGCTTCTCGTCAGGGGACCTGAAGGCCCTCGAGCTGTTCGGGCCGCATCTGGCCGCGGGGCTGGACATGGCGCTGGCCGACGAACTGACCCTGCAGCGCAATCCGGAACGCACGGCACTGCTGGCGACCGACACGATGGGGCTGCTGAGGGTCGGCGAGGTGTCGGCCACGGAGCTGCTCACGCTCGAGTGGCCGGGCTGGACGGGCCCGCGGCTGCCGGCGCCGCTGGTCGAGCGCATCGTCGCCAGAAAGCCGGATTTTCTCGGCCGTCAGCTGCACGCGGCCATCCACTGGATCGGCGACCACGTCGTCGTGTCGATGCGCCGGCGCGAGCCGCGCGACATGCTCACCCGCCGCGAGCGTGACGTCGCCAACGCGTTCGCCGCCGGCAACTCCTACCGCGAGGTGGCGACGGCGCTGGGCCTGTCACCGGCGACCGTGCGGCATCACCTGCGTTCGGCCTACGTGAAGCTCGGCGTCACCGACAAGGCCGCGTTCGCGACGCGCCTGGGCGCGTCCTAACGTTCAGGTCATCTCCAGCACGCGCAGCCCGTTGGTGGCCACCGCGATGCCCGGGGCGCTGAAGTCGATCATCTCCGCGCTGAGGTACTCCACGATCGGCAGGTCGGCGACGCCGTTGACCACGTGGTAGGTCGTGGGCAACTGCTCGAAGGTGGCGCGGTGCCACTGCACCGACCCCGAGGTGGCGCGCCACTTCCGGTAGCGGGCCTGGCCGAACGTGATCGTCTGGGGGCTGCGTTCCTCGCCGGGCAGCGGGTGCGGGCAGGTCACGTACGACACGTCGCAGCCGCCGCTGCCGAAGGGGCCGGTGCGCGGCATGTACTTGTAGAAGATCGGACCGCCTTTCGGACCGAGCAGGCGGCGGTCCTGCGGCGCGACCTCGACCTCCTTCAGCCCCTGCATCTGCATCTCGAAGAAGGTGTGCTCGAACCACGACGCGCGGCCGCCGATGCGGCCGCTGTCGGCATCGAGCCGCACGTCCGGGATGTCGGCATACAACTTCGGGAAGCCCAGTTCCTCGCGGCCGGTGGTGATGGCGTCCGGCCGCCCCTCCCACAGCACGAGGCACAGGCCGCCTTCGATGCGCTGGTCGCGCCCGGTGCACACGACGGGCAGCTCGACGTTGACGATGCCGTAGCCACGGCCGGCGAGCCAGTACAGGTCGCGGAAGAAGCCCAGCGTCACATGCACCACCGGCTCGGTCAGCGTGAAGCCGGGCGGCAGCAGTGCCTCCAGCCTGGCGGGGTCGGAGCGATAGGCGATCGTCGCCCACTGCACGTTCGCCGTGCCGCTTTCGTCGGCTCCCCAGGGCACGCCGTTGCCCTTCTGCCGCGGCCCGGGGGCCGGGCCGAACATCACGGGCATGCGGTAGCGCACGTTGGGCTTGAACTCGAAGCTCATGAGTGTCCTCGGTCGTTGGATCAGAAGGGGTAGTGGCGCGGCGTGGTCTGCACCGTCAGCCAGCGCAGCTCGGTGAACTCGTGCACGCCGGCGCGGCCGCCGAAGCGGCCGATGCCGCTGGCCTTCACGCCACCGAAGGGCATCTGCGCCTCGTCGTGCACGGTCGGGCCGTTGACGTGGCAGATGCCCGAGTCGATGCGGCGGGCGACCTCCAGGGCGCGCGCGGCGTCGCGTCCGAAGACAGCCGCCGAGAGCCCGTACTCGTTGTCGTTGGCACAGGCGATCGCGGCTTCGGTCCCTTCCACGCGCACGATGCCCTTGACCGGCCCGAAGGACTCCTCGCCGTAGATCTTCATCGCCGGCGTCACGCGATCCAGCAGCGTGGCCGGGAACAGCGTGTCCTGGGCCTTGCCGCCGCACAGCAGCGTGGCGCCCTTGGCCAGCGCGTCGTCGATCAGCGCGTTGCAGCGCGCCACGGTGGCCATGTCGATCACCGAGCCGAGGACCACGGGTGCCGGCCCGCGCGGGTCGCCGAGCGGCAGCGCCTTGACCTTGGCCACGAGCTTGTCGACGAAGGCGTCGGCCACCTTGGCATCGACGACGATGCGTTCGGTCGACATGCAGATCTGGCCCGAGTGCATGAACGCGCCGAAGGCCGCGGCATTCACCGCGGCATCGAGGTCGGCGTCGTCCAGCACGAGCAGCGGGGCCTTGCCGCCCAGTTCCAGGACCACCGGCTTGAGGTGCCTGGCGCAGGTCTGCGCGATGATGCGGCCCACGCGGGTCGAGCCGGTGAAGTTGACGCGGCGCACCGCGGGGTGGGCGACCATGGCCTCGACCACCTCCCCTGCATCGGCCGGTGCGTGCGTGATGAAGTTCACCACGCCGGCCGGCATGCCGGCTTCCTGCAGCGACTCGACGATCAGCTGGTGCGTGCGCGGGCACAGCTCCGAGCCCTTGAGCACCACCGTGTTGCCGCAGGCCAGCGGCGTGGCGATGGCGCGCACGCCCAGGATCACCGGCGCGTTCCACGGCGCCATGCCGAGCACGACGCCGACCGGCTGGCGCACGGCCATCGCCAGGCTGCCGGGCACGTCGGACGGGATGACCTCGCCGCTGATCTGCGTGGTCAATGCGGCGGCCTCCTGCAGCATGCCGGCGGCCAGATGCGCGTTGAAGCCGCCCCACATCGCGCTGGCGCCGGTTTCCGCGGCCACCGCTTCGATGAACTGCGGGGTCTTGGTCTCGACGATCGCCGCGGCCTTCAGCAGCAGGCTGCGGCGCGCGCCCGGGCCCTGGCGCGACCATTCGGGGAAGGCTGCGGCGGCCGCGTCGACGGCCGCGGACGCGTCCGCCGGGGTCGCCGCAGCGGCGCGCGTGACGATGGTCTCGGACAAGGGGTTGCGGCGCTCGAAGGTGGCGCCGGAGGACGCGGGGCGTGATTGCCCGGCGATCAGCAGTGGGACGTCGAACATGGTTTCTCCTTGCAGGGATGGAAGGGTCGGAGCGCGGTCGGGCTCCGATCGGGTTCTCGTCAACTCAGCCTTACGTCCGGCAGCGTGACGCAGAGGTCGCTTAGCACCACCGGCACCTGCGCCTGGCCGCGTTGTTCGTGGTGCAGGGTGAGGGTGAACGCGCCGCTGCCGGGCGCGAGGCCGTCGAAGCGGAAGTCGCCGAACGCGTCGGTGCGGGTCTGGGCCACGGTGCGCCCGCCTTGCGACAGGCTGGCCTCGGCGCCCTCCACACATTCGGTGCGGCCGCCGACGCTCGCGACGGCGCTGCCGGCGATGAACACGCGGTCGATGCGATGCAGGTTGCGGTAGTGCACATGCGGCCGCGTGCCGAGTTCGGGCTGCAGCACGCGCAGGCCGTCGCGCTGCGCGCGCTCGGCCATTGCCGCGTCGCTGGCACGCACGGCCTGCAGCGCACGCGTGGGGCACGCGGTGACGGCGCGTGGCGCGGTCCACCCCTGGTCCAGCAGATGGGCGTCGAAGAACCAGGTCTGCGGCAACTGCTGCTCTTCGTTCCACACCACGGCGCCATAGGGGCAGGCGTCGACGAGGTCGCGCCGGCCCCTGGCCTTCACCGGGTCGAAGATCACGATGCCGTCCTCCCGCTTGCGTACCGCGCCGTCGGCCCCGGCCTTCAGGCAGGGGCCGTCGTCGCAGTGGTTGCACAGGCGCGGCAGGTAGGCGACATCGCTGAGGTGGCCGCTGCCGCGCACGCGGCGCTCGATGCGGATCACCGCCGGGCCGTGGGCCGCATGCGGCGCGCTGTAGCCGGCGAAGGCGTTGCCGACGAATTCGTCCTTGGCCGACAGCACGCAGTTGTTGCAGTTGTGGCACTCGGCCACGTCGACGATCAGGTTCCACTTGTCCATGCGTCCGGCCTCAGGCGGTGGCTTCGACCAGGGGGTGGGCGGCCGACACCGGCTGCCCGAGGCGGCCGGTCCATTTCTCGACCTGCACCATGCAGGCGTTCGGCGCCATGCTGTGCGTGCCCTGCATCGCGGTGCGCGAGGGGACGAGCACGTTGAGACTCCCACCGATGTCGACCACGCCCTGGTCGGATTGCACCGGCGTGTAGCGCGCACTGGACTCGAAGGACTTCACCACGCCGGGCGCCACCAGGGGCGACACGTCGGCGGCGCACACCACCGCGCCGCGCGCGTTGTGCACCTTCACCAGGTCGTGGTGGGCGATGCCGCGGGCGGCAGCGTCGGCCGCGTTCATCCGCAGCACCCAGTACGGATGCCCGGCGATGCGCACGCGATGGTCCTCCACGTCGTCGAGGAAACCGCCCTTGCCGTCGACGTGGGTGTGGAAGCTGTAGCGCGAGTGCGTGGCGATGAGCTGCAGCGGCCAGGTGCGCGCATGCTCGCTGCGCGGCCCTTCCCACGACGGCATGTAGCGGTTGAGCACCGGCCGCTCGGGGTTGTGCGCATCGTGGCGTGCCAGCGTGGTGGGCATGAACTCCAGCTTGCCGCTGGGCGTCTGCAGTCCCTTGCCGAACTCGCCGGCCCACTGCGAGGGCAGCGGCTGCGCCTCGGCAATGTCCTTCATGCGGCCTTCGGCGAACCAGCGCAGCAGCACCGGCGAGCGCAGCGGCTCCTGCTCGGCCGGCACGACGTAGTAGCCCTTGCGGCAGAACTCCGCCCAGGAGATGTGCTGCGCGACGTCGGAGGATTCGAAGACACGCTTGCACCAGTCGAGCTCGCTGCAGCCTTCGGTGAACATCGCGCCCAGGCCCAGGCGCTGCAGGATCAGGCTGAAGATCTCGTAGTCGGACTTGGATTCGCCCAATGGCTCGATGCACTTGTGCTGCAGCGCGACGACGCGGTGGTTCACGTTGTTGAAGCCGTGCGGGAGGTAGCCGCCGCCGTTGCACCATTCGCCGATGTCGTAGCGCTCGAACTGCGTGCACGCCGGCAGGATCACGTCGGCGAACTGGGCTTCGCCTTCCATCCAGATCGACTGGTTGACGACGAACTCGATGCTCTCGTGGCGGTAGGCGGCCTCCATGCGCTTCGATTCGGTCAGCGTGCTGAACCACGAGCCGCCGTACTTGTAGATCATGTGGATGCGGGGGTAGCCCGGCATCGGGTACTCGAAGGGCGTGAACTGGATCTCGGTGGCCAGGCCGTCCCACAGGTAGCCGGTCGCGCGGCCCTCGAGGATGGCCTCGGGGAACTTCTGCTTGGGCACCAGCTGCCGCACTGGGTTGACGGTGATGACATGCGGCATCTTCTGGTAGTTGTTGACCGCGTTGCCGTTCCAGTTCAGTTCGCCGGAGATGCCGCCGTCGGCGTAGCCGGGGAAGTAGAACTCCAGGTCGAGCGGGGCCCCCGCCTCGAGGTTGCCGAAGTTGATGCCCGGCTTGCCGAGGCCGCGCATCGCCATCAGCATCACCATGCAGCGCGCCCACTGGGCGCCGGTGGCGCCGCGCCCGGCGCCGCCGAAACCGCCCCCGGCCGCACCCGCGGCGAGATACAGCTTCTTGCGCGCCATCAGGCGCGCCAGGGCGCGCGCGTCCTTGGCCGGCACGCCGGTCTCCGATTCCTGCCACTCGGGCGTCTTGGCCACGCCGTCGTCCACGCCCATCAGGTGGTCGCGCCAGGTGTCGAAGCCCGTGGTGCGCTGGGCCACGTAGTCCTTGTCGTAGAGGTCCTCGGCAACCCACACCTGCATGATCGCCTGTGCCAATGCGGCATCGGTGCCGGGCTTGATGGGCACCCAGCGCCCGCCCAGCCACGCCGCGGTCGGGTTCAGGTGCGGGTCGATGTGCACGAACTCGATGCCGAGCTCGCGCGCCCACTGGCGCCGCTCGGTGCCCTCGTGGGCCGAATACGCGCCGCGCGTCGATTCCGGGTCGCTGGACCAGAACACCATCAGCTCGGCTTCCTGCAGGCAATCCTCCACCGTGCCGTAGCTGCCGGCGATGCCCACGCGCTGCGCATGGCCCCAGTGGTGCATGGCGCCCCAGTACCAGCCTTCCCAGCTGTCGGGGTTGGCCGCCACGCGCGTGAAGCCGATCAGGTTGCCGAAGCGCAGCAGCGCGCTGAGGTAGTAGCCCACGTTGCCCCACTGGTGGTGCGAACCGTGGGCCAGCGTCATCGCGCCGGCGCCGTGGACCTGCTTCTGCCGCACGATCTCCCGGGCGACGAGGTCGAGCGCCTCGTCCCACGAGATCGGCACGTAGCCGCTCTTGCCGCGGTTGTGCGGATTGCGCTCGCCGTCGGGGTCGAAGTCGACGCGCTTCATCGGCGTGAGGATGCGGTCGGGCGAGTACACCGCCGACTTCAGCGCCAGCGCGTGCGAGGCGACCGTGGCGAGGCGGCGCGGCGTGAAGCGCCGGCCGCGCGCCGTCACGGACCAGCTGGCACCGTCCCGCGCATCGAACTCGATGGGCACCAGCCGCACGATGCGCCCCGCCTTGACGTGCACGAACAGCGGCCCGCCGTTGGTCATCATCGTGTAGCGGGTGCAGCCATCCGGCAGCGGCGTGCCCATCTTCAAGGCCGAGGTCTGCGACAGGTTCATCAGCTGCAATAACCAGGTGCACAGCGTGTCGGGCCCCATCACCATGACCTTGAAGTTCTTGGCCGCGTGCACCACCTCGCCCATGTCGGCCGCCGGCTTGAGCATGGCGAGTGCGGTGCGCAGGTCCTTGAACACCATGCGCACCGCGGGGTTCGGATGGGCGCCGGCGACAGAGCGCACCTTGCCACTTGCGATGACGAAGTGCCGCGCGACGCTGCCGTCCTTCAGGCCGATCTGGACCACCGCGTCGTGGCGCGACAGGAAGGCGCGGAACGCGGGGCGCCGCGCGGCGCGGTTGAGCATCGGCCCCAGCGCGAACAGGATGGTGCGGAGGACGGCGCGCTGCATCGCTCAGGCCTGCAGCGGCTCGCCATGTTGCGGTTCGGGCAGCACCGGGTTCTCGATGTGGCCCAGGCCCTCGATGGCCACCTTCACCACGTCGCCCGGCTGCAGGAACTTGCCCAGCGCGATGCCCACGTTGGCGCAGGTGCCGGTGGCGATCAGGTCGCCCGGCTCCAGCGTCATCACCTGGCTCAGCTCGTGGATCTGCTGCCAGATGTTGTAGATCATGCCGCCGGTGCTGGCCTGCTGACGCAGCTCGCCGTTGACCCACAGCTGCATCTGCAGCGCATGCGGGTCGGCGATCTCGTCGTCGGTGGTGATCCACGGCCCGATCGGGCCGTGGCTGTCGAAGCTCTTGCCCAGCGTGAAGGTCGGGCTCTTGAACTGCCAGTCGCGGGCCGTCACGTCGTTGCAGACGAAATAGCCGCCGACCACGCTGCGCGCCTGCTCGACGCTGACGTAGCGGCAGCGCTTGCCGATCACGACGCCCATCTCGGCCTCGTAGTCCATCTTGTCGGACACGCGCGGCTTGTAGATCGGGTCGAACGGGCCGGTGATGCAGCTCACCTGCTTGTTGAACCAGAGCTGGTTCTTGGGCACCGGCACGCCGGCGCGCGCGGCCTCCTCGGCGTGGTCGTGGTAGTTCATGCCGATGGCCAGGTACTTCTGCGCATCGGGAATCGGCGCTTCGAGCTTCACCTGCGCCAGCGGCGTGCCGCGCGGCGCGGCCTTCAGCGCCTGCGCGATGCGTGCGCGGCCAGCGGGCCCGGCAGCGAGCAGTTCGCGGATGCTGCGCGGGGCGGCGGGATCGAGCGTGGCGATCTCGATCACGTGATCATCGACGACGGCGCCGATCGTGGTCCGGCCGTCGCGGGTGTAGCGGGCAAGTTTCATGGAGTCGGTTGTCTCGTTCGAAAGGGGCCGGAGTCAGGCAAAGAACTCCGGGTCGAGGGGCGGGGCCCACTGGCGCAGTTCATCGGGCGTCACGGGGGCGTGACCGACCGGCGTGCCGTCGTTGACGAGGTCGCCGTCGGTCCAGTGTTCGATCTTGTGGCCGAAGGGGTCGCGCCAGTAGTCGAAGATCTGGCTGCCCTGGATGTGCCGACCCACGCCCCACGAATGCTTGTGGCCTCGCTGCTTGAGCCACTCGCCGCCCTGCACCACGTCGTCGAGGTCGATCACCTCGAAGGCGCTGTGGTCGAAGCGGCTCAAACCGTCCTGCGCGCCGATCAGCGCGAGCGTATGGTGGTCGGTCCACTGTTCGCCCAGGCCGCAGTGCATGAAGGCGGCGATCGTGTTGGCCTCGTTGCCGGCCCAGTAGGTGTCCGACGGCACGAAGCCGAGCACCTCGCGGTAGAAGGCCAGCGACTTCGGGAAGTCGGCCACCAGCAGCGCGACGTGGCCGAGCCGCATCACCGACGAAGGCTGCGGCTTCAGCCGAATCGGCTGGCCCAGTCGCCGGCGGCCGCTGGCGCCATTGAAGGCCAGCGGCTCGCGCACCGGCAGCGGCGCGTGCGTGGCCTGGCCGTGGATCACGTCGACGACGAAGCCGGCCGGATCGGTGAAGCGCACGCGCTGGCCGCCGCCCGGTTCCGGGTTCGTTTCCACGGGTCGGCCGGCGCGCGCCGCTACTTCGGCGAGCGCCTCTGCGCTGCGCGCCAGCAGGCCGAAACCCACCGTGGCGTTCTCGGGACCGAGCTCCGCGATGTGCACGTGATGCATGGCTCCGGCCGCGCGCGAGTACAGCGCATGCGGCGTGCGGGCGACGGTGTGCAGGCCGAAGTCGGCCAGGAAGGATTGCATCCGTTCCAGGTCGGTGACCTGGTAGCGGACGAAGGCGATGTCCTGGATGGGGCTCATGGGGCTCACGGCGGATCCTCGGTTCAGCGGCGGAAGCGGCCATCGGCCGCGAGGTAGGTCATGTCGACATAACGCGAGCCGCGGTGGTCGCCGGGTGCGAACTGCACGCGGTAGCCACCGAGGTCGATGGGGCGCGCCTCGAGCGCCGCGGCGATGCAGCGGCGGGTGACGTAGCGCGCGCAGCGATCCAGCGCCTCTTGCAGCACGCGGCCGTACACGTAGCCTTCGAGCCCGGCATAGCTCGGCGTGAGTTGGGCTGCGGTGGCGACACGCTGGTAATCGGCGACGACGGGCAGGTTCAGTCGCGTCGGCGGCGGCACGACCTGCGGCACGACCACGCCGGCGCCGGCCGCGCCGAGCCGCGTGCCGGCGTCGTTGGCGACATAGATCGCATGCGCGCAGCCGATGCGTCGCGCCTGCTGCACCGCGCCGGATGCGAGGCGGGCGTCGAGCATCAGCACGAGCGCTTGCGGGCGTTCGCGGCAGACGCTGTCGACAGCGTCGCGGACCGCGGCGGCGTCAGCGTCGGCGGAGAGCACCGCCTGGGCCACCGGCTTGATCGCCAGGCGCGCCAGCTCTGCGCGCAATCCCTCTCGGCCGGACCGGCCAAGTTCGTCGTCCCGGCTCAGGGTCGCGACGTCGGTGACGCCGGTGGTGTCCAGGTGCAGCACCATCGCCGCCGCTTCGTCTCGCCAACCGGCCCGCAGGTTGAACACCAGCGGATGCGCGGGCTCGCGCAGCGCCTCGGCTCCATGGGCCACGCCCACCAGCGGCGCACCCCCCGAGGCCAGCAGCGCCAGCAGGGCCGGCGGGGCCTCGTCGTAGCCGGTCAGCGCGAGCACGCCCGCGTCCAGCAGGGCTCGTGTGTGGGCCAGGCGACGCGCCGGGTCGCCCGCATCGTCGCGAACCAGCAGTTCGATCGGCCGATAGCCGACTGCACGGTGGGCCAGGCCCAGCCGCACACCGTCCACACGCTCGCGGACCTGCGCGCCCGCCGGGCCCGACAGTGCGGCGGACAGGCCAACCGGAATCGCCCCAGGCACCGGCTGCGCGGCCACCGTGCAGGCGCACACCAGCAGCGCAAGGAGCAGCGAGCGGCTTCTCACGCGGCGCCCCCCGCCCGCGGCGAAGGCCGCAGCACGAAGCAGGCGAGCGCCGGCAGCAGCACCAGCGCGCCGAGCATGTTCCACAGGAACATGAAGGCGAGCAGCACACCCATGTCGGCCTGGAACTTGATGGGGCTCGCGACCCAGGTGATGACGCCGATGGCCAGCGTCACGCCGGTCAGCATCACGACCTTGCCGGTGAACAGCAGTGCACGCTGGTAGCTCTGCGCGAGGCTGCGGCCCAGGCGCAGCTCGACCAGCACGATGGACAGGATGTAGAGCGCGTAGTCGACCCCGATGCCCACCCCCAGCGCGATCACTGGCAGGGTGGCGACCTTGACGCCCATGCCGAGCGCCACCATCAGCGCTTCGGCGAGGAACGAGGTGACGACCAGCGGCAGCACGGCCACGAGCACCGCCCGCCACGAGCGGAAGGTCGCGAAGCACAGCAGCACCACGGCGCCGTAGACCAGCCACAACATCGTGCGCCAGGCGTCGTGCACGACGATGTTCGTCGCCGCTTCGATGCCCGCCGAGCCGGCGGCGAGCAGGAACTTCGCGTCCGGACCGTCGTGCTTCGCCGCGAAGGCCTGCACGTGCTCGACGACACGCGACAGCGTCGCCGCCTTGTGGTCGCGCAGGTAGAGGTAGAGCGTCAGCAGGCTGCAGTCGTCGTTGTACAGGCCGCGGGGCGCATTGGCCGTCACGGTGTTGACCATGTCCTGGCTGGGCAGCATCTCGTACCACTTCGCGCTGCCTTCGTTCAGGCCGGTGGCCACGCGGCGGTTCAACAGTGCCAGCGTGTTCGTGCCCTCGACGCCGTCGAGTTGCCGCAGTTCCCACTCGAGTTCGTCCACCTGCTGCACGGTGGACAGCCTGGCGCACTGGCCGTCGGGCGTGCGCACCATCACCGCGAGCACGTCGCTGGAGGCGCCGTAGCCGGCGTTCATGAAGGCGACGTCGCGGTTGTAGCGGCTGTCGGCGCGCAGCTCGGGTGCACCGGGGTCGAGGTCGCCGATCGCGAGCCGCGTGCTCGTCGCGATGCCGCCGGCCAGCAGCAGCGCACCCGCGACCACTGCTGCTGCCGCCCAGCGCGGCTGCGTGAAGCGGCCAAGGAAGGCCCACAGCGGGTGGCGCGCTTCGCCGCGCCGGTCCGCCAGTTCGGCGCGCAGGCTGCGCTGCGCGGCCGCCGCGTCGACGCCCACGTAGCTCAGCAGGATCGGCAGCAGGATCAGGTTGGTGAAGATCAGCACGCCGACGCCGAGCGAGGCGGCGATGGCCAGCTCCCGGATCGCCTGGATGTCGATCACCAGCAGCACCGCGAAGCCGACCGCATCGGCCAGCAGCGCGGTGAGAGCGGCGAGGAACAGGCGGCGAAAGGTGTAGCGCGCGGCCACCAGCCGCGGCAGCCCGCGGCCGATGTCCTGCATGATGCCGTTCATCTTCTGCGCGCCATGGCTCATGCCGATCGCGAACACGAGGAAGGGCACCAGCATCGAGTACGGGTCGAGCGCGTAGCCGAGCGTGGGCAGCAGGCCCAGCTGCCACACCACCGCGACCAGCGAGGCGGTCACCACCAGCAGGGTCGAGCGGGCGCAGCGGGTGTAGGCGTAGACCATCGCCGCGGCGATCACCACCGCGAGCGCGAAGAAGCCCAGCACCGCGCGCACGCCGTCGATCAGGTCGCCGACGAGCTTGGCGAAGCCGGTGATGTGGATCGCGACGCCCTCGGCTTCGTACTGGGCGCGCAGCGCCTCGAGCCGCCGGGCGATGTTCGCGAGGTCCAGCGGCTTGCCTTCGGCATCGCGCGACAGCAGCGGGACGAAGACGATCGAGGACTTCGCGTCGAGCGCGACGAGCTGGCCGATCTCGCCTGAACGCGCGATGTTGTTGGCCAGGCGCTGAAGGTCTTCGGGACGGCCCTGCCAGCCGTCCGGGATGACCGGGCCGCCTTCGAGACCGTCTTCGGTGACGCCGGACCAGCGCGTGTTCGGCGTCCACAGGCTCTTGAAGCCCGTTCGGTCGACGCCGGGCATCAGGAACAGCTCGTCGCTGAGTCGCCGCAGCGTGTCCTGGTACTTCGCGTCGTAGATGCTGCCGCCGGGGTTGGCCACGGCGATGCGCACCGCGTTGCCCAGGCCCTTCAGCTCCTTCTCGTGCGCCAGGAAGTTGACGATGAACGGGTGCGAGCCGGGGATCGTCTTCTCGAAGCTGGCCGACAGTTGCAGCCGCGTCGCCTGCCAGCCGAGCAGCAGCGTCGCGAGCAGGCACAGCGCGATGATCCAGGCGCGATGGTTGAAGAGCGCGCGCTCGATGAACGATCCGGAGCGGGGGTCGAAGCGCCCGAGATCCACTAACCCGGGTTCGGTGACGGTGGTCGTCGCGCTCATGCTTTGGTGTCCAGGCGTGCGGCGCCGCCGAAGCCGAGCGCGAGCCGGGCTCCTCCGGGCAGCGGCAGCGCTTGCGAAAGCGGCGGCAAGGCCGGCGCGGGCACCGCCGTGAGCGGGCCGCCGGCGCCAGAGACGAACAGCTGCCCCGCCTGGTTGGCGAGCAGCACGCCGCCGTCGGGCAGCGCGCTGGCACTGACCAGACTGGCAGGCGGAGCGCCTTCCAGCCGCGTCCAGTGTTGCCCGTCATCGGTCGAGCGCCACGCGTGGCCCCGCAGGCCGGCCAGCACCCACTCGCCGTCGCGCGTGGCACAGGCCGCCAGCCAGGTGCCGTTGTACGGCGACGCGATGCGCACGAAACGGCGCCCCTCGTCGGTGGAGCGCAGCAGCAGCCCCTGTTCTCCGGCGAGCAGCCACGTCGACCCGCGCACGGCCAGGGCGTACAGGTGCTGGCCCTTCGGGTTGTCCAGCCGGTCCAGCGCCGCGGTCCAGCGCATCCCCCCATCGAGTGTCTCGAAGAACAGGCCGTAGGCGCCGGCCACGACCACGCGACGCGCATCGACGACGTGCAGATCCAGCAACGGCTTGTCCGGGCCGTCCTTGACGAGGAGCTCCGCCTCCTTCGCCAATGCGAGCCCCCGCGGGTCGGCCGCCAGCCCGGCGGCGGCGCTCGCGGCGGCCTCGGCCAGGCGTGCGCCGTCGGCCTGCAGCACCCAGTGCTCGCCGCCGTCGCGCGTCGCGAGAATGACGCCGCCGTGGCCGACGGCCCAGCCATTGGCGGCATCCGCAAACCGTACCGCGGTGAGCGTGACGCTGACCGGCACGCTGCGCGCCTGCCGCCAGCGGCCCGCGCCATCGTCGGACAACGCGATCACGCCGCGTTCGCCGACGGCGACCACGCGTTCGCCGGCCAGCGCGCCGGCCAGCAGCACGGCCCGCTCCGGCCGCACCACGGTGCGCGCGGCGCGCGAGAGGGCGCCGAACCGGTCCGTCTCGGCGGCCTGCGCCGGCAGCACGGCTGCCGCGGCGAGTGCCAGCACGCGGCGGCGCGTCGGCCAGAGCGCGACTGAGGACATGCCCTTCACGGTCGACAGTCGCTCAGCGCACACCTTCGCCGGCCATGGCGTCGGGCGTGAAGACGACATCCTTGTACGCAGGCATCGGCTTGTACGGCGTGCGGCGCTCGTTGAGCAGGCCGTTGATGTACGAGGCACCCGAGGTCAGGTCGTACACGCCCCAGGTGACGATGGCCGTGGCCGGCACGTCGCTCATGACGGTGGGCAGGCCGAAGGGCACGCGGGCCACCTGGCCGTTGGCGTCGTAGCGCTCGGCGATCACGGCCTGCCAGGAGTCCTCGTCGATGTAGTAGCGGCTCTTCGGCGACGTGTGGCGCTGGCCGGGCTTCAGCGTCGCCTCGACCACCCAGACGCGATGCAGCTCCCAGCGCACATGGTCGGGGTTCAGGAAGCGCGAGCCGAGCACGTCCGCATCCTTGGCCGGCGTGTGCGTGCGGTTGCTGTTGTAGGGGATGAAGACCTCCTTCTTGCCCACCAGCTTCCAGTCGAAGCGGTCCAGCCGCGTGGCGAACACCTCGACCTCGTCGAAGCTCGTGATGCCGGCGGAGAAAGGCGTCGGCGTGTCGCAGCACGCGTTGGGCAGCTTGCGCACGCGGCGCTGGCCGGTGAGGTAGACCCACGACGATGTCTTGCTCTCGTCGAGGTTGAGGCGGCCGGTGATCGCCTCGCCGGCGCGGATGGCGGGGCCTCGCGTCAGCGAGCGAACCATCCAGTACTCGCCGGCGAACTTGTCGGCGCTCGCGTCCTTGGCGTAGTACGGCATGGTCTGGTCGTTTGCGCTGTCGCCGGCGAGCACCCAGCGTCCGTCCGCGGACAGCTGGTAGCCGCGGAACTCCCAGCTCCAGGCCGTGCCGCGCCAGGCGAGCTTGTGGTTCCACATCACCTCGGCGCCGCTCTTGGGCAGCGGGAACGGCACGCCGCCGATGGCACCCTTGGGCTGGAGGCCGGCCTCGCCGTCGACCAGGCTCGCGGCCGTGGCGTTGCGTGCCGTCGCGTCGTAGACAGCCTGCGGCGCGATCGCGGTGCGATGGGTCTTGTAGACGTCGATGCGGAAGTCGGGGTACTTCTTCATCAGGGCCTGGGTGCCCTCGGTCAGGCGCGCCGCGTGTTGCGCCATGGACTTCGCGTCGACCGAGAACAGCGGCTTCTCGTCGGCGAACGGGTCCTGCCGGCGACCGTCGGGCGTGATGCCGGCCTTCGCGGTCGCGGCGCCGGTCCAGGCCGGAATCGTTCCGTCCTTGTTGCCGGCACGCTCGGCGCCCATCGGCGTGAGCATGGTCTTCAGCTGGGCCGCTTCGTCGGCGCCGACGCCGGCCAGCGCCGGCGCGGCGATCAGCGCGGCCGCTAGCGCCGCGGTCATGGAGTGCAGGGGCTTCGGGATCATGAGTCGGCTCCGGGTCAGAAGGAATAGCGCACCGAGGCGGCGACGAAGTCGCGGTCGCGCAGCGCCTGCTTCCAGGTGAAGGCGTTGGTGGCGGCGTCGTTGAAGGTCGCGAGCTCGCCGAAGAAGTGCGTGAGGCCGAGGCTGAAGCGCAGGCTGTCGCGCCAGCTGCCGTTCAGTCCGATCGTGAAGTCGCCGCCGCCATCGGCCACCCACATGTTCGGGTTGGTCATGGCCAGCGGCCGCGAACCCTTCGGTGCCCAGCCCAGGCCGATCGGCACGCTCAGATCGATGCCCGGCAGCACACCGCGGTACATCGGCTCCAGCACGAAGCGCAACGCGGTGCCGTCACGCGTGCCGTTCGGGTCCAGCGCGGCGGCGTTCTTGGTCACCTTGAGCACCCGGTTCCAGGCGACTTCGGCCACCAGCGTTGCCTCGCGCCACAGCGGCGTGGTCGGCAGCGTGGCGAGCGTCGACAGGTTGACGTGCGCGGTGCGGCCGACGGCGTAGCCGGGGTTGTCGGTGTTGTCCGTCGCCGGCGCCGGCGTGAAGCTGCTGGTGTCGGCGCCCTGGGTGCTCGCCAGGTCCTGGTTGTGCCGCAGGGATGCCTCGAGGGCGACGTTGAAGTCGCCGAAGGTGCGGCTTGCACTCGCGCCCAGCGCCGTGATGCCCTGGTGGTAGGCGAGGTAGTAGGAGCCCGGCACTGCGGTCGGTTCCGTCACCGCCGGCGGGGTCAGCAGCACGATGCGCGGCACGAGCTGCGGGGTCTTGTTGTGGAAGCGAATGGCGTAGGCGCCGAAGTCGGTCTCGTCGCCGCGCAGGCGCAGCTGCAGGCCACCCTGGCCCGAGTTGCTGGGGCGCAGGTCCGCTTCACGGGGCGCTGCGGATGCGGGTCCGGTGAGGATGCGCTCGGCACCGTCGATCGCCAGGTCCGAACTCGAGAAGTAGCTTCCGACCGCCGGCACACGGTTGGCGGCCCACGACGTCTGGACATACGCACCCAGGCTGACGCGGTCGGTAAGCTGCAGCTGAGCGGAGACCATCGGCACCGGCCGGATCGCCTCCTTGAACTGCGTGCCCGGGACCGAGACGAGCTTCACGGCATCCACCGGCATCTGCCCACCGGCGATGCCGTTGGCGCCGAAGAACACACTCTCTCCCCACAACAGCGAGTGGCGCCCGGCCCGCACGCTGGCGTTCATGTCGCCGAGTTCGAAGCGACCGAACACGAAGCCGTCCAGCACCTCGGCCTTACGGCCATGCACCTTGCGGGTGGCGTCGGTGAACTCGTCGGCCGGCACCGAGACCTGGTTCGGGAACGCCCCGCCGGGAAACCCAGGGTTGTCGTTGCTCGTGTTGTAGACGCTGTCGTACCAGGCGGCGGCACTGAAGCGCGCACCCCATTGCTTGCGCCAGGTCACGTCGGCCTCGGTGAGCCAGTCGAGCCGGTTCGAGATCGGACCCTTGTCGAAGTTGCGGTCGCCGTCGTCGTTGTTGGGGTTCGTCAGCAGCGCCGGGTCGGCGCGCTTGAGGCGTGTCGCCGTGCTGAGCTTGACGGTGTTGTCCCAGCGCAGCGCGACCTCGGGGTTTCCGACGTCGATCTCGCCGGCATGCGTCTGCGGCGCAGCGATCAACGCGGCGCATGCGGCGGCGATGGTTGTCGTTCTCCTCTTCATTGGCTTGTCTCCATGTGGGCCGGTGTCGACCGTGCTTCGAAAAATCGACGATCGAACGCGGCGCATCGTAGTGGCGCGATCGTCGACAAACCACGGTGAAGTCGACTGGTCCAAATGAACGATGCGCGCGGCCGGCGGATCGGATCGAATCGCGACCTTGCCTGCCGGTCGACCATGGAACCTCCGACGATCACCGCGTCCGCGCGCAGCCTCACATCGGTCGCCTTCGAGCGGCTGAGGGCCGACATCCTCGGCGGCGAGTTGCTGCCCGGCGAACGGCTGCCGATCCAGGCGCTGAGCGAGCGTTATCAGGTCGGTGCGACCGCGATCCGCGAGGCGCTCTCGCGGCTCGTGCCTGAGGGGCTGGTCGCCTGCGCGGACCAGCGGGGGTTCAGCGTCACGCCGGTGTCCCGAGCCGATTTGCTCGACCTCACGCAGACGCGCGTGCGCGTCGAGCAGATGGCGCTGCGCCTGGCGATAGCACACGGCGACATCGAGTGGGAGTCCCGCCTGCTGAGCGCCTTCCACCGGCTCTCTCGCACGCCGCCGCCGACGTCAGCGGACCTCGCGGCCTCCTGGTCGGCGGTCCACCGTTCGTTCCACGAGACGCTCATCGGCGGTTGTGCATCGTCGTGGACGCAGCGGCTGTGCACGCTGCTTTACGACAAGTCCGAGCGCTACCGGAACCTCGCCAAGCAGACGACCCATGAACGCGGGCGCGATGTGGCGGCCGAACACCGGGGGCTGATGGACGCGGCCATGTCGCGCCATGCGGACCTCGCGTGCCAACTGCTCGGCGCGCACTTCACCGAGACGACCGAAATCATACTGGCCGGAGGCTTGGTCGGAGACGAGTAGTCCGCGCCTTCCAGTCCGCGCCTTCCAACATCAATGGAGACAAGCGATGCGAACGACGACGACGAGCCGAACGGGCCGCCTCGTGCTGATGACCAGCCACTGCGCCGGCATGGTGGACATGGTGGCCCTGCCGCTGTGGGTGGGGACGCTGGTCGCGGCCTACATGTTCAACCCACAACAGGCGGGCGGTCTGGTCACGCTGTTCCTGCTCGGCGCGGTGGCGGCCAGCATGTTCTTCGCGCCGCGCTTCAACCGGATTGACGGGCGCCTGGCTGCATCGGTCGGATTCGCCGTCGCTTCCGTGTGCTTCTTCGCATCGGCGGCATCGCGGCGCTTCGAGTGGCTCGCGATGTTGCATCTCGTCGGTGGCGTCGCTGCCGGCGCTGGACTGTCTTTCACGCACGGCACCATCGGTCGCAGCGCGAATCCGCATCGACTGTTCGGGATCTCCGGCATGGCATTGGGCGTCTTCGCCGTGCTGCTGCTCGGGGCTGCTCCTCAGCTGATGGTGCACTTCGGCGGCGCGGCGCTCTTCCACGCACTGGGTGTGGCGATGGCGATCGCGGCGCTGCTGGCAACCTGGCGCTTTCCGGCGACCGATCCCGAGACACAGGCGTCACGAGCGTTCCGTGAATCAGGGGCGAAGCTGCCAGCGCGCGTTTGGTTCTGCATTGTCGGCGTCGGTGCCATGGCACTTGTGCAGGCAATGGTGTACAGCTTCGTCGAGCGCATGGGCTCGGACCGCGGCTTCGGCACCGCGACGGTGACGGCGCTGCTGGTCGCCATCGGCGTCGTCAACATGTTCCCGAGCGGCCTGGCGGCATTCCTGGAGCGCCGACTCAGCGCGACGATCGTGCTCTGTGCCGGACCGGTAGTGCAAGGCGTTCTGGCGCTCGCGATCACCCTCAGCGATGCCCTCGCGCCCTTTGCCGCGGCGGCTTCGGTGTTCGTTGCAGTGATGTTGTTCACGCACACGTTCGCCTTCGGTGCGCTCGCGCGGATGGACGTGACGGGCCGCGTGGTCGCTGCGACGCCGGCCATGGTGATGATCGGCTCTGCCGTCGGGCCGGTGCTGGGTGGCACGCTGGCGAAGCTGTACGGCTACCAGGCGATCGGGGTTGCGGGCGCCGTGTTCGACGTCGTGGCCCTGTTGTGTTTCTGGTGCCTGACGCGCGAACCGCGTGCCGCTGCCTTGGTGCTCACGCGCCATCCGGCTGAAGGGTCAAGCCATTCGTAGAGGGGACGACCGGCTGCTTCGAGGCAGCGATTTCCGAGCAGCGAATGTCTGTTGTGGGTCGAGACAAGCTGCGGGTCGCGGCCACGAGCTGCCAACCGCGACCGGCAGCTTTCGCGACCACTGTCTTCCGCGGTCCGGCGATGTCGGACTCGACGTTTGGGCGA
This sequence comes from Ideonella flava, assembly GCF_051857595.1. Classification (NCBI taxonomy): domain Bacteria; kingdom Pseudomonadati; phylum Pseudomonadota; class Betaproteobacteria; order Burkholderiales; family Sphaerotilaceae; genus Ideonella; species Ideonella flava. The sequence goes on along the minus strand of NZ_JBPZHD010000008.1, from coordinate 394,906 downwards.
GGCCGACCTGGATCAAGGATCTCGGCTCAGGCTCCGGCGCCGGCGAAGGTCAGCGGGGAGCGTTCATATCTTGCACAACATGCTGATGGCATTGGGGGCGGTGGCGGTGATCACGCCCAGCCGATAGGGCAGCTCGATGTATTCGTACTTCTTGTTTTCGCCGCGGCGCCGGCAAGTCGCGTGATTAACACGTCGTTCGAAGTTGAACGCGCAGTGCTGGAAAGCCTGTTCTAAGTGTTTTCATTAGTTAGTTCGGCCGTCGCACGAACTATTATCGCAAGCCACCGATATCAGGTGACCACCCTGCCTGCCAGCGCGCCGCGCATTGCTCCGGCTCAAGAATCGCACACGCGATTCAGCGCCTCGCGCAGTTGGCCAATGTCTGGGTGGGGGCCTGGGCCGCCCTGATCGGCGTCGCGTGCCTCCATGCCGCCTGTCATGACTTCGAGTTCCTTGTTTGAGTACTTCCATGAGAAAAATGAACCTGTTGTCCCTGTGCACGCTTTCCAGCGCATTCCTGGCACTGACGACAAGTGCTCCGTCGGCCATAGCTGCGTCGTCGCCCGAGATCCATATCGCGGCCGACCGGGTCAAGACCCGCATCAACCCTCACATGTACGGCCTTATGACCGAAGAGATCAATTTCGCCTACGAAGGCGGCCTCTACGGTGAACTGATCCGCAACCGCAGCTTCAAGGGCGAAGCGGGTTACGCCTATCATGCCGAAGAGCCGGTGTACTGGAACGCCGTCGGTGCGGCCGAGATGGCCCTGGACAGGAACAACAAGCTCAACGACGCCCTGGATCTGAGCCTGGCGCTGACCCTCACGAGCGCCTCGCCCGAGCAGCCGGCGGGCATCCGCAACGGCGGCTATTGGGGCATCGCCCTCAGGCCCGACACCACCTACACCGTGTCCTTCTATGCCAAGGCCGAAGGCGAGATCGGCCCACTGCTGGCCTCGCTGGCCAAGGCGGGCGGCGCCTCGGTCGTCTCCGGCAGGGTGGACGGCGTCGGGCGCGACTGGAAGAAGTTCGAGATCACGCTGCGCACCGGCAGTGACGTGGTGCCCTCCAAGGACAACGTCTTCACGCTTACCGCCAGCCGGCCGGGCAAGCTCTGGCTGCAGCAGGTGTCGGTGTTCGGCCCCACCTACAAGAACCGCCCGAACGGGCTGCGTCCGGACCTGATGGAGCTGATGGGGGCCCTGCGCCCGAAGTTCCTGCGCTTTCCCGGCGGCAACTATGTCGAGGGCGACACCTTCGGGCAACGCTTCGAGTGGAAGAAGACCATCGGCGACCCGGCGCAGCGACCCGGCCACCGCAGTCCCTGGAACTACTGGTCGACCGACGGCATGGGCATGATGGAGTTCCTGCTGTGGTGCAAGGACCTTGGCATGGAGCCCCTGCTCGACGTGTTCGCCGGCTACGCCCTCAACGGCGAGAGGTTGTCCTCCGAAGAAGACCTGGCGCCATTCGTGCAGGAAGCGCTGGACCAGATCGAATACATCATCGGCGGCACCAACACCAAATGGGGCGCGCAGCGCGCCAGGGACGGCCACCCCGAGCCCTTCCCGATGCACTACGTCGAGATCGGCAACGAGGACTTCTTCGACAAGTCGGGCTCCTACGACAAGCGCTTCTCGATCTTCCACAAGGCGATCAAGGCACGGTACCCGCAGTTGACGCTCATCTCGACGATTGCGGCCAGCGCGACGCCTTCGCAGCGCCCCGAGATGATCGACGACCACAACTACGCCTGGGGCGAGGCGCAGATGTACGAGCATCTGAACGACTACGACAAGCGCCCGCGCACCGACCCGAAGGTGTTTGTCGGCGAGTGGGCGACCCAGCAGGGCTGGCCCATGCCCAACATGAAGGCCGCGATCGCCGACGCCGCCTACCTGGCCAGCCTGGAGCGCAATGCCGACCTGGTGCAGATGGCGGCCTATGCGCCGCTGCTGGCCAATCTCAGCCAGGTGTCGGGCCACAGCCGCGACCGGTCCCTGCAATGGGCCACCAACATGATCGGCTACGACGCGCTGAAGTCCTATGGCACGCCGTCGTACTACGTTCAGACCATGTTCTCCAGCCACCTGGGCGACGTGGTGCTGGAGTCCTCCGGACGCGACATCCCGAACTGGACAAGCGATGACGGCAAGACCTTTCCGGCCTTGCACTGGGTGGTGACGCGCAAGGACGAGGCCGGCAAGCCGGGCCGCATCCAGATCAAGTTCGCCAGCCGCGCAGCCACCGATCAGCCCGTGCGCGTGAAGCTGGCCGGCGTGAACAAACTGGCACCGACGGCCCAGCTGACCGTGATGAGTTCGGCCAATCCCGATGCGGGCAACTCGCTGGACGAGCCGACCCGCGTCGCGCCGAAGACGCAGAGCCTCAAGGGTATCGCGCGCGAATTCACGCTGACGCTGCCCGCCTACTCGGTGGGCGTCCTGGAGATTGAGACGCGGTGATCGTCTCGGGGCGCAGCGCAGGGTAGGACGCCATCAGCTGCGCCGCCATCGCCGAGTGCCGACACGGCGCTCGTGGCGTTCGTCGTCGTGAATGGGCTATCGAGGGGAGGTTGTTTGTCCTCAGCAGATGCAGGCTGGGGATGCCGATCCCCCCACGTGCGTCCTTTCTTGCGTCGCCCCCTTCGAATACCAGGTGGAGCTTCAGGCCACGCAGGTTCCAAGGTTACCAACGTGCTGGTGTAGGAGCTGAGCCCGCCGTCCGGCGCAACGGGCAACCACGTAAGCGCTTTGCTCAAGTCGTCAGCGGCGTAGCATGGCCTGACGCTTTATGACCCATAGTCCGAGCGAGTTCACTACCCCGACGGAGAGCATCGGCAGAATCTAAGCCGTGGTGGAAGCTGTGGTGACGCCTATGCCCAAGCTTTCGCTCCAGCGGACGGCTTCACCGCCCTTTGTGCTTGCAGCTTGCCCGTGGAATGTCCGGTTTGCGGCGGCGCACTTCGCCTAGCTCTGGTCTGCTATGGGTCGGGTGCGCCCGGTGACGAGGGACTGCTTCCGGGTCGCCCAACCTCAAGGGCTGCTCTTCGGCAATGAACTCGGCAGAGAGTAGGTCATGTGCCGACCCGGAGCCGACTTAGCGGGTTTGAACCTGCCCACCGCAAAGCAGTCAGGTGGCCGCCGCAGACACCAGGCTCGCTTGCCCCGGCGTGCACTAACGAAGCTCACTTGCTCGTGTCTGCTCGGTTGCGCTAGACGCCGAGGCGCTCCTTCAATCCGACGCAATGCGGATTGTCTGGCTCAAGTTGAAGGCCGGCGCGTGTGAACTCCCCTGCCTTGAGTTGTTGCTCAGTATGAAGGGCAAGCCATGCCATTCGGGAGAGGTCATCTGCGGTAGCTTCGCTTCTTCTCCCCTCAAGAACCACGAGGAGTCGTTGCGCCAGATGTCGCTTCTCGTCCTTGTCGACATCCAGTTCATGTTCGCGCAGAAGTGCATTCAAACGATTCGCGGTATTCGAAACGTCATAGAACGGAACCGACGCGAGTTGTGCGCGCTCGATGAACGCATGAATTTCTCCCAGCCTGTCGGCCAATCTGTAGCACGCATGACCGAGCAAGCGCCAAGCTTCCGCTGCATCTGCCTCGGCCGGTTGCTGCTCAAGATATCGTGTGAGTTCCGCTTTGGCCTTTTCGCAGTCTTCAGGCGCGCCAGTACCTAGGTGCCAGCGAGCCAGCATCAACCAGCCCGGTGCATAAGCCCTACAGATCATCTCAACAATCGGAGCATAGTCGTCGAAAGACTGACCATCGTCGACTCGACGGGCGATGTTAGAAATGAACTTCTCGAGCTTGTGGGCAAGACCCAGGTGAATGTCATCACTTCGACTCGGGCCGAGCATCTGGAGCAATTCGACGTCACTCAGGATCGACGTCCTCAGTGGGCTGACGGTCAACTTCTTCTTGCCGAAAGCGCTAGCCACAAGCGGCAATCGAATGAACACCTGTTGATCCGCTGGTGCGGTGTGCAACTCAGCCATCGAGTACTGAACAAGAGCTTCTACGCCGGACTCGACTTCCATTCGCTCAGCAGTGGAACGCATAAGCACCGCCTCAAGCGCAATGCGCGGCACCGAAGAGTTCCATGCACACATTGTGAGAAATGCGCGCTGTGCGCACGGAGCCAGCGAAGCGTAGGTCCGCTCAAAGAGAGCCGTTAGAAGCTCGTCGTTGCCTGCAATCACCTTGGCGACGTTCGCAACCCGCCCCGTTCTAGCAAGTTCGCCAAGCAGGATCTTCATGACATACGGGTGGCCCTCGGCTGTCTGAACGATTTCATCGACGCGGGCGCGGTCAAGAGTCCCAGAGATTCCCAGCGACGCGCCAGCGCGAGCGACCAACTCGCGCGATTCAGCGTCTTCCATCCCTCTCACTTCGAGCGGGTAGTCACCCTTAAAGTCGCGCAAGCGAGTCGTGATCAGAACCTTGTTCGGGGATCGTATGAAGGTGTCGATCCAGTTGAACATGTCAATCGGGTTCTGCGTCGTCTCGAAATTGTCGAAGACGTACAAACACGCTCCCAGTTCATTCTTCTCGAGTTGCTTCTCAAAAAAGGCTCTTGCGTTGAATCCCTTCGCCTTAACCTGATTCGTAGGAAGGACTAGGCGCGCATAGAGTCGCCCCATGTCATCTGGAGAAACTACGTCCGGCCGCACGGGCTTCGGTCCAGTCAGTTTTAGGTCGACATCGCGAGCACTCAGCCAGACGACGGCCTCGTATCGGCCAGTGTCATACAGATCGTGGATAACCTTCAAAGAGAGCGATGTCTTCCCAATCCCCCCGCGGCCCACAAGCGTCACCACAGGGCGACGGTCATCAAGTAGCAGCCGGCGAAGATCGCCTTCGAGCGCCGGTCGCGGTACGTAGTCCTCCAGCGCATCGGGGACATTGGAGAAGCACCGGCCACACGGGATCAATTCGCCCTGTCCTTCTGTCTCGCTAGCGGGGAGGGTGCCCGGAGGTGCAGCGTAGTCGCCTGCGTCACCGTCGAGTCTGTCATCCGTTAGGTATGACAGCATCTCGAACCGCTTCGCACCAAGTCCACCGTTGGCGAAATAGAAGTCTCTCAACTCCGGGCCTGCGCATAGCAGGGGCACCCGTCGGAAGCTCCCAAAGTAGACGTAGACGCCATTGCGCAGGGTGTGATGTGATTGCTTCCGCAGAGACTCGAACGGTGTCGGGTCGTCCGTCATGGGCAAGACGCGGTACTTGCCAGAGTAGTTCCTAAATAGGTCTGCCCATGGGCGACGCAGCAGCGAAAAGTTCGCGCAGATGCAATCAATGCTCGTCTGGAGGTCGCCGGCGCCGCGACCTACTTTCGCCGGTTGCATCGCGCCGTGGCCCCTCGTCTTGTTCCGCAAAGTCACGAAGAGCCTGAACCATCGCCGCAGATCGGTCCTGGCGGGCAACTCTTCGCCTTCAATGCCTAGCGCATTCAGCGCGGCTTTCATTGACGCCACGGCTTCATACTGCCAGTCGCCAGGGCCGCAAACGCGCGCGAGCTCTGCCTGTTCGGTTCGAGCGTCTACTAAGAGGTACTGCGAAGCTGGCCCGGAGAGCGCGTCTTCTAGAGCTCGACCCCACTCACCCAGACCATCAGCGCGAGCGAGAGCGTGCTCAAGTCGATAGCGATTGCGATCCTTGTCATCTTCGAGTGCGGCGATCATCCCCAAGGTCACTGTCTTAAACAGCGCCTCACCTGCGAGGAGCAGCGAGAAGAAGTAGTTGAGGTCAGAGTCTGCCCTTGCGTCCCGAACTCGCTGGAGGACTTGATCGATCGCACGATGCATCGCTTACCTTTCTTCCCTGGGGCCTCTGCGTCATCCCTCCACGACAGTAAGGGATGAAAGCCGCCGCGGCCGTACTCGCGGTCGTATGGCTAGATTTTGCACCGCAAAGTTCTTCGGACGCGATGCGCAACGCATAGTCGCGCGCACGTCGCAACCGCGCCGCCAACTGATTGTCAGTCGCAGGTCGGGCCGGAAAGCTGCCGATCGCGAGAGACGGCTCCTGGCCGGGACCTCCAGTTCGCAGCCGTTACCGACGCCGGCCGCTGAAGGGCACGTCCGTCAGTGCGAGGGTCAACTGTCGTGCCGGGCCTCGGGCTCACGGTCTCGGCCATCAGCTGTCATCGGTGAACGGCAGCTTCCTGGCATCCTGACACGATCGCAATAAGGGGTTATCCACGTGGGATAACCGCAGTGGAATGCTCCAGCGTGAGCGGTGGACGCCCAACGCGCTACTAAGTCAGGCTGCCTGGGTAGGCGCCGACGCAGACGTAGCCTTTTCCCTAGGGAAGGTCTTATATGGGCGCCTCCCGGATCGCAAGGACGTTGTTCGAGTGCTGAAGCAGGAGGCAGGGCTGCAGTCTTATATCCGGCCTGTGGTGCAGGCGGCGAAGCCTGCTGGCCCTGATGGCATTCGCTGACGAGGCTCCCATCTGAACATCGAGCGCTGAGCTCTGTTTCCCTATCGGAGTGCCCCCGTCCCGGTCCGACCTGTCTGACCCATCACGCGGTTGACGTCGCTTGCTCTCCTTCAAAAGCGGCTGTTCGGTCTTCGATTCTTCAAGCGGCCTGCCAGGCTGATGCCCGCCAAGTCTGGCCTTTGGCAAGAATCGCCCAGATGGTCCTGGCAAGCTTGTTAGCCACAGCAGCGACCGCGACGTTGTACGGCCTGCGCTTGAGCAGTTCGGCCAGCCATGGCCAAGTCGTTGCGTGACTTGAGCGAACTATGGCGCGGGCGCCATGCATGAGCAGCGTTCTCAGGTAGGCATCACCTCGCTTGCTGATCCCGAGTTGCCGGACGCGACCACCGGTTCCGGTCTGTCTCGGCGCCAGGCCGATCGAGGCTGCAAACTCTCGACCGTCGTGGTACGCGGCAGGTGAACCCATGCTGGCGACGACTGCGGTTGCAGTCATCAGGCCGACGCCGGGGATGTCAGCCAGCGTCTTGCATGCCGCTGTCTCGCGTAGCTGCTGCGCCAGGCGGCGTTCGATGCCAGCGATGTCGGCATCCATCGAATCAATCCGGCGGACCTGCTCCTGCAGGGACTCAACAAGCATCGATGGAAGCCGCTCGCTGGCCACGACTAGCGCGGCCGGTAGCTCCTTGAGCAGCGCGCGATGCCCTTCTGGCAGGATGATGCCGAACTCGTAGAGCAGACCGCGCAGCTCGTTGGTTTGCATGATCCGCATCTTCATCAGCTGAGCCCGCAGCCGGTGCAGTGAGAGGACAACCTGCTGCCCGAGCGTCTTGATCGCCACGAACTTTGCGCCTGGCTGCTGTCCTGTCGTCCAGATGGCGTGGGCGTCGGCGGCATCGGTCTTGTTGCGTTGGACGAAGGGACGAACGCTCCGCGGCGAGAGAAGCCGCACCTGGTGCCCCATCCTGAGAAGCTGCCGACCCCACTCATGCGCTCCGCCACAAGCTTCCATCAGCACGAGTGCCGGCTCCCGATTCGCGAACCAAGCCAGAACTTGCGAGCGTCGAAGCTTGCGGCGCTCGATGCTGCCCGTTTCACTATCAACCCAGTGCAGCTGAAACACCTGCTTGGCGATGTCGATCGCGATAACGTTAAGCTCCATGGCGGATCCTCCGGTCAGTGGTTGAGTTGCATCTCCACTCTGGCACATTGATGCCGTCATCGGGGGATCCACCGCCGATCACGAGTTACGGCCTACCGTCGCCAGAGGGGGAGGCGCCCATACCATCTGAACAACTCGCCATCCAGCAAGTCCAGATGGCAGTGATACGTCCGATGGGCGCAATTGATGGCTCAACTCGCCGATAGATTGCGAGTGCGGGCTCCCAGGCGATTTTTCGGCTCGGAATCATGCTGTTCTTGTCGTCATCAGACGGACTTGTCCATCCAGTGCCATCAACTGCCGTCGCGCCATCCACAGGTTCGTCAGCGCGAACAGCGTGTGCAACTGCGCGGTGTTCTTGGCCAACCCGCGGTAGCGCACCTTCGTGTGCTCGAACTGGCGCTTGACCACCCGGAAGGCATGTTCGACCTTCGCGCGAACACTGGCCTTCAGGTGCTCGATTTGGTCAATGATTTCTCCGAGCTTGCCCTCCTTCTGGAAGGGTTTGCGCGAGCTCGGGCGACGCGCGACGTGCCAAGTCACGCCCGGCGTCGCGTCGGGGCGCTTGTTGGCACCGCGGTAGCCCGAATCGGCGAAGACGACATCCTCTTCGCCATGCAGCAGGCTGTTGGCCTCGACGACGTCGTTGACGTTGCCCGAGGTGCCCCGCACCGAGTGCACCAACCCCGAACCACTGGTTGCCCTTCTTGCTCTGCTTCATCTCTTGGGTCGCGCTCGCCCGAAGCGTTCTTCGTCGAGCTCGGCGCCGAGATCAGCGTTGCGTCTACCGCCGTGCCGGTCTTGAGCATCAAGCCCTTGTTCTGGAGCAGTTGTTTAACCACGCGAAGCATGTCGACCGCCAGGTCGTGCTTCTCGAGCAAGTGGCGAAAGCGCAGGATCGTCGTCTCGTCGGGGATGCGATTGGCACCGCTGCTCAAGCCCGCGAACCGCAGGTACAGCGGCACGTCGTGCAGCGCCTCTTCCATCGCCGGGTCACTCAGGCCGAACCAACTGCTGCATGTAGTGGATGCGCAGCATCGTCTCGATGGCGAACGGCGGGCGGCCCGTCTTGCTCTTCGGCCAATACGGCTCGATGATCTCCACCAGGACCTTCCACGGCACCACCCGTTCCATCTCTTCAAGGAACTCCCGCTTGCGGGTCATCTTCGTCGACAGGTTCAGGCCCAGACTGGCTTGCTTCATGACCTCGATGTTCGTCGCTCGGGCCGCCGCAGGCAACGCGTGTCAGCCCGGGGTTGTGCAGACCTTCCTTAGCACCGAACCAGCCGGGAATAGGTGCAAGTGGATGCGGAGATGGCGCGGGCTGCACTCCTTGGCGGTCAATGAGGTTTCGCCACGAGCGACGGCCTCGTCCGGGGACCGTCCGATGTTCGATGACTTAGGTGGGTGCTGTAAACGATGGAGCGGGCGCTCGCCACCGGCAGCGTCGTCAGATTAGAGTTGCTACATGGGCAAAGAATTTCCCGACCACCGTGAGCGCCTGTTCGGCCGCGAACCTGACATTCATAGGCTGCTCGACCGTGCGCGAAAGCCCGGGCTAACGGCGCTGGTCGCGCGCCCGATGATGGGTAAGACTTGGACGCTTCAGGAGCTAGCCCGTCGGCTGCTGGAGGAGGGGCGCTTTCTCGTCGGATACCACCAATCGACAGGGGCAGAAACGAGCAATCTACTCTACGCGGTCTCGAACCTTTACGCGCGCTGGCTTGCGGACAGCACGATGCGCGACCAAGCGTTGAGCCTTTGGCAGCGGCACAAGGCCTCATTGGTGCCGCGCGTCGGGCAGATGGTCGGGCTTCTGTTCGACAAACTGGCGGGCAAGCAGTTCCCTGAAGGCGTTGCGGCGACTGTGCGGAGTGCGTTCGATGGCTTGGCCGAAGCGCAAAGGGACTTGCTCATCGGCGGACTTCAACTTGCACCCTTGCCGTACGACCAAGCTCAGTCACTGGTTGACCTGGTGGTGAAGATCAGCAACCGACGCGTCGTGCTCATCCTTGATGCATGGGAGAAGTCACTGTCGCTGCGCGCTGAGCATGCGACGTTGGAGAACATCCTCAAACAGATTGTCGAGTGGCACTCCACGCATGTTCTGATTGCGATCCGAAGCCCGCAGCAGGCCGTTGGCGTAAAGTTCGCCGACGAAGCGTTGCAGCATGCGGAGAACCTGTGCCAACTCAGCGCATACGCTGCAATCCAGCGACTCGAAGCCACCATCGGCAGTGAGCAACGCGAACGCCGGCGAATGCTCGAATATGTCCGGTCGATCGTGCCTGCGGCAAGTTCCGAATCTGATGAAACGCTGCTGCTTTGGATTGATAACTACCCCGGCGTGCTGGATCGTTGGACAGCTTCTGCATCCACGGGATCGTCACTGGCGAGCGAGGACCTTTCGAGGATTGCCGCCGACGCACACGCGCTCCGCTACACCGACCTTCATCAAGTGCTGAACGGCTTGTCTGACTCGAGACTCGCATTTGCTGCGGCGCTCGCATGCTTCCCAAGCCTTGACGCTGAGGCATGGGAGATTCACAAGTCGATCCTGTTGAACGGACATGACCAGTCGTCAATCGACGCGCTCGTCGATGCTTCTGTCCTCGACCTTCAGGACAGTTTTCCCAGCTACGGCCACGATACGCGCCACGCGGCAGCGCGTCGCTGGTTTGAGCAGCACAAACTGGCACTGTGGCGTCGCACGGCTGCGGACTTAGTTAGATCTTTGGCCACAGGCATCACCGGCGTCAACTCCGCCAGCCGTCCTCGCTTCGAGGCACTGGTGGCCCTCGACGAAGTTGCATCAGAGGCGGGTGTGGACTCGACGACACGATGCTTCATCGGGGCCGCATGGGCGGCGTTTGACAACTACGAGCCGGTGCATGGCGAACCGTTCAATCGATGGTATTTGGAGGCTGCGCGGCGCACGCCCGCCGCGGCGGACTTGCTCGCACTGGCGCTATGCCTACGTGGTCTCACTGTTGGCGAGAGCGGGGACAGTGCGGCAGCGATCGCTGACTACACCGCTGCGATCGAACTGCCCGGCGCTTCGGTCAATCAGGTCGCGAAGGCGCTCCTGCATCGAGGCCACTCGCGGTATGGGCATGGTGACGGCGACGCGGCAGTTGCCGACTGGACCGCCGCGATCAAACTGGCCGGGGCTTCGTCCGAACTGGCTGCGAGAGCACTTGTCTGCCGAGGCGCGGTGATGGGCGAGCGCGGTAATAGTGAAGCAGCCATCTCCGATTGCACCGCTGCCATCGAACTATCCGGCGCTCCTGCAAAGCTAATCGCGAACGCGCTCTTAATCCGAGGAATCACGAAGAATAGGCGACGCGACACCAACGCAGCGATTGCCGACTGGACCGCCGCGATTGAGGTGCCTGGCGCTCTGCCCGAGGAGGTCGCGATGGCACTCGTCTACCGAGGCATTGCAATCGGCAAGCTCAACGACAGTGAGGCAGCGATTGCCGACTTCACTGCAGCTATCGAGCTACCCGGCGCACCGGTTGATCAGGTCGCGGAGGCACTGGTCGAGCGAGGATTGAGGATGAGCGAGCGTGGCGACATCGACGCAGCGATTGCCGACTGGACCGCTGCGATCCAGGTACCAGGCGCACCGGCTGAGAAGGTTGTGGCGTCGCTCGTCAATCGAGCAGAGGCGCGAGGACAGTATGGCGACAGTGAGGCAGCGATTGTCGACTACACCGCCGCGATACGTTGGCCCGGCGGCCCAGCGGATTTGGTCGCAAAGGCACTCCTTGGTAGAGGCGTTGAACGCAACGAGTTGGGCGACAGCGAAGCAGCAATTGCAGACTGGACCGCAGCGATCGAGCTACCTGGCGCGCCGGTTGATGAGGTCGCGGTGGCGCTTGTCAACCGAGGCTTCTCGAGAGAAGAAGGCGGCGACAGTGATTCAGCGATTGCCGACTACACCGCAGCGATCATCTTGCCCGGAGCGCCTGCCTATCAGGTCGCGAAGGCATTCATTGTCAGAGGCGTTAGGTGGGAGAAGCGAGGCGACGGCAGGGCAGCGATAGCCGACTGGACCTCCGCGATCGAGCTACCCGACGCGCCGGCCGATCAGGTATCGCATGCACTCGTCTGCCGAGGCGGTGCGAGGGACAAGTGCGGCGACACTGAGGCGGCGATTGCTGACTTCACCGCTGCGATCGGGTTGCCCGGCGCGCCGGCCAGTCAGGTCGCGAGTGCACTCTTCCAGCGAGCTGTCACGAGTAGCAGGCGCGGCGACCATGAGGCGACGATTGCCGACTACACTGCCGTTATCGACCTACCAGGCGCGTCAGCGGATAGGGTTGCGAGGTCCCTTCTCGGACGAGGCTTCGCCAGGTCCAAGCGCGGCGATGGTGGCGAAGCGATCGCCGACTGGTCCGCCGCGCTCCAGCTACCCGGAGCCCCGGCGGACGTGGTTGCAGTGGTGCGCTTCAGCAGGGGCTTTGCGAATCGGGAGCGTGGTGACAATGAAGCGGCGATTGCCGAATACGCGGCGGTTGTCGAAATGCCCGGCGCCCCAGCGCAGCTCGTCGCCTTAGCCCGCGAGGCCCTCAAAGAATTGCTTTCGTCCGGTTCCAGCGGTGCGTAGCCGGACAAGCGCAACCACTACGTCCGCCCGTGGGCTCAACCATTGAGCGACGGATTTGGGTTGCCGAGTTTGTGCGACCCAAAGACCGCAACGGGTCGAGTCCACCCGTTAACGAAGGGCTGCGTCCTGGCGGTCCAACTCGAACGACTGCTCAGCGGCGGCTAACCCGGCCTACGGTCGGGCATGTCTCGACCCAGAGCCGTCGTAGCCCGATCGAGATTGCGGTCCTCATAGCAGTCATTTGGGCGCCGGATCACGAGCAATCCGTCGGTGCCTCGCCAACGTCCGCAGCGCTTACCAAACATCTACTGTGCGAGGGACTTCGCCCTCAGTAGGCCTGCTTCCGTGAGGTGCAGGACTCCTGCTGCCTCGTGGATCGGAAATCAGTCCTTCTGGCGAACAAGGCTTCGACTACGTCGAAGTCGAAACGATTCCAAGTGCGCCCGTTTTTTAAACTCAAAGAACGCCGAGCAGCGCCAGCACTGCGTCCTCAACCTTGGCATCGTCATACTGCATGGCCTGACCTCCGGCATTTGCTCTCCTCCATCGAAAGCAAGACTCCCGGGCCTGGTGGCGTGCCGTCGGGCGCCGCTTGAGCAAGAGGTTAGGCTTCACTGCGATAAGAATTATTCGATCTCAAAATTCGTAATGTATTCGCCACTGAACGCGCCTGCAAAGTTAAATCGAAACGTGTACTGAGGCCCAAGATTGAAATCTTGACGCCAAACTCGATCATTCATGACGATGTACTCGTCGTAAACAGTTATTGTCAAGAAGGCAACTTTTATCATTCGTACGAATTTAAACTTGCCTGCGCGAAAATCGGTCAACAATCCTTGGCGAAGGGCGCGCTCAAGGATATGCTGCTGCAGCATTCGTCGGCGTTCAGGATAATGGAAAAGCGCAGCTTCAGTAAAGACGGTGATCGCGATCATGGGAGCTTCCGCGGCAATCTCCACCGTCGACTTACGATCAAGCGAGATAAGAGGAATTGAGATGGGATATCTGTACTCTCGAAATCCGATTCCCAGCAGAAGCTGCCTCTCCCACGGCTCAAGGCCTAGGGACCGGCCCACATCCTCTTGAGCAGCTGTTCCGCAGCCTAAATCAAGCCACCACCAGAAAGTTGCTGACGAAAAATGCTTGCGGCAATCCTGAGGCAAACCCGGAAACATCGCGTCGTAGCGAGCAACACGAGACTTAAGTTCATCTCCGATATAGATTGGTCTATGAGTAGCATGGGCCTTGGCGAAGACCGAGAGTAGTACTATTGTGGCCGCCAACGCTACTGCCGCTGCCACTGCGACAGACTTCCAAAGGAGCGGAGCCGTCTGCCGGGAGTATTCCGCGGTCGTTCCCGCGCTGACTACGGACAGTCCGGCCACTACGTCATGAATTCCCTGCTTGCCTTTGCCGATGACTACTGATAACGGAATCAGTGCTGATGCGAAAGCTGCGGAGAAGACGAGGAGCGGAAATAACGCAAATCGACCGTCGTCATCGCCAAAATATAGTCCGGCAATGCCAATCGACATCAAGTACAACATCGCTACCGGTGTGAAATAGAGAAGTGCCAGCTTTATAAGGACGCGGATTGCGCGGGGTTTGGTGCCGTCGATCGCCACCTCTTCGAGTTTTAACAAATGTTTGAATAGCGGGGGAAGCGTTCCCTTTCCCATACTCCCCAGGAAGGAGAAAGCAAAGGTGAAGGTAACGATCGCCCATCCCAAGTGAAGCTGCTTTACACCAGGCTTGAACCAAAGTACGACGATTACTGCGAATAGCGCAGCGCAGACAATGACGGAGACAAGCAGCGCTGACAGCGCGGCTGAGAGTACTCTGCGTACTATTAGGGCTGCAGTGGTAAGCATCTGTGATGGCGTGTCGCAGTTCTATCGCCCCATGTAGGACGCTAGGCTTACAGCTCTTGACCCGAGGGGAGGGTTAGGCCGTGGTTAGGCCGCACTTCTGTGCAGTTGGCTATTGGCTGGCAACACACGGCTGCAAAGAATGGTGCGATCGTCGGATCGGTGGCTTTCAACCGGCCGAGCGCAATGCGCAGGCGAGCCGACATCGGTCCGCCCTCGGCAAAGCTGGCGCCGGCGAGCAGCGTGTTGTAGGCGTAGTCGGTCATGCGCTGATGGACCGATTCGTTGTGGCTCCACCATCCGGTCGCGGTCCCACGACCAGCATCAGGCCGCTGGCGCGTCGGCGCAGGTCGATTCGGATCATGGCACGCTCCATCCGGCGAGGTGCGCGAGTATTGGCACGGCCGAGCCCAGGGCGCAATCCCCGAAGCCGGAGAACTCTTGCAGGATCGCCCTACGAGGCAATGCGTCGCCTGGAGTCCACGGGTTCGCTTCTCGCGCTGAGCGCAGCAACCATCCAGACGTCCTACAGCGACGAGGACGAAGTGCGCTTCCTGTTCGACAACGGGATTTCGCCTCAGGTCTCGACCAGATTGAGTCGAGACTTGATTCGCTTGCCTTTCAATTGGAACGGATTCGTCGACAACGGCGTCCGGCATCCGTGGTGACGGTCTGCCCGACAGCGAAGTGGGCAATTGGATCTCAAACCTCGCTGCATCCGTCGCCCAGACCAGGTGCGGGGCCGCCCGGCAACCGGGCCGAAAGCAGACCTTCCTTGAAGACTCCTTGTGGCCGGCTGCCGGAGGCCGCATGCGGCCGCTTCATAGATGCGAAACGCGAGGAGCCGGAGCTTAGCTGTCGGGCAGCTTTGGAGAATCTCGACCGGCGGCTCAGGGTCGGGACTGTAAGTTCGCGGCTGCGCCAGACAGCGGGCCCTCGGCGGAAGCGCCTTGGTTGGCTAGAGGCAATGGCCGCTTCTATCCATCGTTGACGCACGGCGAAGCGTCAGCGACCAGCCGCGCAACCGACTGTCATGATTTTGATTGTTTAAATGGCTCGCGTCATCCGCCATCGTAATGATTCAGCGATTGCGTATCTGCTCTAGACTCTTAAGCAGGCGAAACACACCGGGTCGTTGCAGTACAAGAGCCGGTTGCAGACTTCATACTTTTGCTGGGCTAAGACCATGATGTGGAGGAAGCTTTTACGGCGGCGGTTGCCGTTCCGCACTGTGGGGCGAAGTCTTGCCAGTCTTGGGCGGCCAGACGTGGATCGGGCGGCTGGCAAGCATTGTTGAGCAGTCTGGCCTAGCGGAGGGAAGCATGGGCGCGCGCTTCGATCTCAGCCATATCAACCTTGTGGGGTACCTGACCGACGAAACCGGTCTCGCCGCACCTCGTTCGGACCTAGGCACGATCGGGACATTTCTAATGTCACTGGCCTACGGCCAGAACCTCATCAGTTCAACGCAAGGATCACCAGATGACTGGACGCGGAAAGTCGAAGATGCAGCGGGTGACCAGTTCCGGCGCTTGAATTTCCAGTTCGGTGAGCCCGACAATGATCGGCCGGTGGATTCGAGGCGTTACCTGGATCCTCTTAAGACCTATTTCACTGGTTACGACTTCTACGCCCTCGTCCTACCGGCTGACGACCATGGCCACGACGACTCCACACTGCGCTTCTTCAGGGAGGCCGGTTTCAGCTCGGGCGCTAACGGACTGGTTCTCCTCCCCTCACAGCGGTACGAACCCGGACTCGCCCAGTTTGTTGACCCCTTTCCAGCGCTGCGAGTCCTGGCAGATCAACCGGTCGCACCGCCCGGTGTCCTATTTTGGACGCGACTCGGGGGGGCCTGCGCTCTTTCTCTGGGGGACGCCTTCGACTTTCTGCGTCATCAGTTGCTGGACGCGCTATCGGGCGGACTGAGGGCGGCGAACGACGTGATCGCCGCCCAAGCGTCCCGGCGGCGCTCCAAGCGTGTTCTTCATCTCAGCGACCTTCATATCGGCCTCGGGGAAGCGACACAACGTAGGTCTTACCTCAAGCGACATCTGAGGACTATGCTTCCATCTATTGATCGAGTGGCGGTGACCGGAGATTTGTTTGACACACCTTCAGAAGACCTCCGTGCTTCGTTCGACGAATTTCGCCGCGACGTCGAAGACGGTACCAGCAAGCGATTGCTAGTCGTTCCAGGCAATCACGACATGCGGGCCAAGGGCAATGCGATCGGCAGGCTCGGAAGAAGGGCTGAGTACGTCACCGACCTTGATTGGTCCCCGATCGACGTTGATCACGATATGCAGACCGTGTTCTTCTCGTTTAATTCGAGCGAGACCGGAGATTTCGCTCGTGGCGCCGTGAGTTTGCGCCAGCGTCTTTCGCGGTCCGAAAGGCACGATGATGAGATCTATCGCAAACAGCAGGTGCGCGATTACTTCAATATCGCGCTTGTCCATCACCACCCGGTGGACTATGGGTCGCAGCCAACTGCACTGTACGAGCGCATCCTCGCCAAGTTTGGGGGGGATGACCGATTCCTGGCCTTCGAGGAGTCGGAGGATTTCGTCAAATGGTGCGCGAGTCGACGGGTCGGCCTAGTACTCCACGGTCACAAGCATGTTCCACACTTGGCGACGGTTCAGCTGGCACAAGGGTCGGAGGTGACGATCGTGGGATGTGGATCCAGTGTCGGCGCCGAGGGAAAACCGATGTGCTACGACCTCGTCACGATCGAGCCCGCAACGCAACGCTGGAGCGTAAGCTTCTACCAGGACATGCAGGGCGACGGAAGTGGCTTCACTCTCCAGAACGTCGCGCTTGATCTTCGCGTTTCACATTAAATGCCCTCGAATCAACTGCTTGAAGTCGAAAAGCAATGCCATTTGCTGTCAGAGGCAAGCGTCTACGCACCGGACCTATCACTTGTCGAGGTTGAGGGCGGGCATTCGATTCCAAAATTGCACGATGACTCCTTCCGAGAAGGCAACCTCGCGATGCAGACCGTCGCCGATGGGTCGAAAGGGAAAGTTTGCGACCTGTCGGATCCAGTCATTCGACCTGCCAGTCAAGCAACGGCTACCCTGTTCGTCTCGACGATCGATGCCTCGATGGCGCGCTTGGATTCGAGTAGGGCGTTTATCTGCTCGTCGATGGTCCTCGCCACCAACGGGGTGATGACGAAGACGTCGTGCGTGTTGCCGCTCCGGTAGGCCCTGTCCTCGGCCTGACGCTTGAGCGCCGGTGTCCAAGGCAACGATGCGAAGAACACGTAGTTCGCGGCCGTGAGCGTGATGCCGACACCAGCGGCCATGGTCGTGCCGATGAACGCCTGGATGGCCGGATCCTGCTGGAAGGCATCGACCGCCGCCATGCGCTTTCTGGGCGCGTCAACGCCGACCAGGCTGACGCAGCGGATCCCGGCGGCCGTCAGTCCCTCCTTGAGTTGGTGCACGGTGTCCATGTACTCGCAGAAGATCAGCGCTTTGCCGCCCTGTGGCAGTCCCCTGACCGAGTCGATCAGGAAGTCCACCTTCAACGACTCCAGATGCTGACGCAGCTTGGTCAACTTGGGCATCGTTTGCAGGGTCTGATCCGCCAGGATCTTGCGGTATTCAGCGAGGTTGTCTGGGGCCTGCAGCGTGCGCACCTGGTGCAGCTTGTCCCCCAGATCCTTGAGCACGTCCTTGCCGCGCCGCAGCATCCACTCGCTGAGCCGTTGGGCCAGCTGAGCACGCCTACCTGCATCGCCCGCGAACTGGCGGCGAAAGTCGGACAGCGGCATCTGGCCGAGCGGGTGCCCGGATAGCCGAAGGAGGGTGTGGACCTCGATTTCGCGGCTGAGCACCGGCGTGCCAGTGATCAGAAACCGCCGCGGCACGCGCTCGGCCAGGAGGAACGCGTTGCGCGTGCGGCCGGTCTGGTGCTCCTTGAGGTAGTGCGCCTCGTCGACCAGCATGACAGCAAGGCGGAGCGACGCCTCGCGCACGAGGCCCCCCAGGCGTTCGTAATTGGCGACGATCCAGTCGGCCGCGCGTACGTCCCCCATCGAGTTCTGGCCGATCAGCGCCACCTTGGCGTTTGGATAGGCCGCGTGGATTTCGCGCTCCCAGTTGAGCGCAAGGCTTGTGGGGCAGGCCACGAGCACTTGGTCCGGGCCGGCGGCCAGCCGGCCGGCTACCACCGCTTGACGCGTCTTGCCAAGCCCCATGTCGTCGGCGAGGAGGGCGCTCGACAAGCCGAGCAGGTGGCGAACGCCGCTGACCTGGTAGTCCCGCAACCCACACTCGCGTGCGGCGCAGGCGAGGGCGGCTTCGTCGACTTCCAGGCGCCGCAAAGGGGTGCCAAGCGCCGACAGAAAGCCCGATCCCTCTTTGTCCGTGGGCTTGGCCGCGCCGGCCTGCGGCGGCGGCGCCCCGAGCACAGTGATCGGTACCTCGCTCTTTGGTCCCGCGACCAGGTTTTCCAGCAACAGTTCGCCGTCATGGAGGAACACGAAGGTCTCATCGACCCCTGCAACGCGCCCCAATCCCTCCAGAATCGCATCGCGCGGCTGGTGCACCTCCCACGCCTGAGCGTGCTTGTGAAAACGCCCCCCAAGCTGTTTGAGCGCCCGCACGATCAGCGTGTCGAAGGCAGACGAGACAGCGAAGCCGCCTTGTGCCAGGGGCAGGATCTGCACGTCCAGGAGCGAGGTGAAGTAGTCGCTTTGCGGGTTCTGCCAAGCGGTGGCCGCAACATCGCGGGCCTCGTCGAACGAGAAGGCGGATAGCCGGGCAGCAGCGCGCTGCAGGCCGCCCAGCAACTCCCGCATCGCACTCACCTCGCACACCCACATCCGGCGGTAGGGCGTCCAAGTGGCGCCAAGCGAGCGCATCAGCTCGTTCACGTCCTGCCCGAAAGGCGTGGCCAACCCCATGCGCAGGCCGTCGCAGGCGGCGCGCTGCACGAACGGACGCAGGGCGGGCGCGACCGGTTCGAAGGCTGGCTGGGTCACTGCCTTGGCTCGAAGCGTGTCGTGTGCAGTCGGCAGAATCGGCCGCTTCCGCAGATGTGGCGCACAGCCGAGCTTGATCGGGGAGTTCTCCAGGCCCTACCGTGTCGGCTTCATGCACTCCACGCCAGCTCAGCGCGGGCGGCTTCCAGTGCGTTGACGAACCCGGCTAGATCATCGGAATCTGCGTCTAGCGCGCCGTCAGCGATGGCGACGTCTGCGGCGTCCACGAGCCGCTGCAACGTCACGCGAATGAAGTTCGGAGCGTCGTCAGACAGGAGTTCGTCGGGGGGCGCATCTTCGGAGGGGTCGTCGCGCTCGTCGGAGTCGGCCTCGGTCGCATCGTCATCGGGCACTTCGTCGTTCATGGTGTGATCTCCTGCTGAAGGGGGTGGCCGTTGCCGAATGATTCGGTGGCGAGGTAACTCGGACCGGCTCGCCGTTGACACACCGTTCGATCGGCGCGGTCTTGATCACCACATCGCCAAAGCGCCCATTGCCATACCAGTGATCCCGTCACCTGAGCGCTTCGTTGTTGATCTCACTGGTCGAGGGCCTTCGTTCCGCCGGCGGCAAAGACGAACACCACTTCGGCCGGCGCCGTGCCGCGCCGCACGCTGAGCTGTACGAACGCCGGCAGAGGCCTCCCCGCGACGGACGCAGCTAACTCGCTGCTTTCACGGCAAAGTCGCTTTGCCGTCAGGTGAACGCCTTGCACGCGCATCGAGACGTGGCCTACGCGCGCCGCCTGCTGCACGGCATCCAGC
The DNA here is from genome assembly GCF_051857595.1 of Ideonella flava. NCBI lineage: Bacteria > Pseudomonadati > Pseudomonadota > Betaproteobacteria > Burkholderiales > Sphaerotilaceae > Ideonella > Ideonella flava. The sequence continues at coordinate 375,055 of NZ_JBPZHD010000008.1, read as the reverse complement.
GCGGACGCACGCACTGCGCGCCATGCCGGGAGCGCAAGGTCTGGAAGGCAAGGGTCGAACATGGCGGTCTCCGTTTGAAGAAGGCGTCGCTCGTCATTGCGGGCGACGCCGAGACAGGTCACCTTTAAGAGCTGACCATCGCAGGCTCTTCGGCGTCCAGCGCGCGCCGCGGCGGCGCGAACGAGATCGAGTCGATGCGCGACAGGACCAGCGTCACGCTGTCGGCGTTCATCTGCAGGCCAGCGCGTGGCTCGCCGGTTTCGCGATCCTTGTAGCGGTGCAGGTGCATGGTGCCGGAGGCCTCCACGCGGCTGCCCTTGCGCAGATGGGCCACGACTTGGTCTCCTAAGCGCTCCACCCAAATGGTGACGTCGACGCCGGCGCAGCGGTCGTCGTCCTGGACGAGTTGATCACCCGCACGCCGATACTCATCGGAGAAGATCCGGATGTCGACCACCCGGCGGGTTTCGCCGTCGACTCTGATTTCTCGCGCTTCGGGGTCTTTGGTCAGGTTTCCGCGAACGATCGATTGGATAGACATAGCGCTTCTTTCATTGAGGACGCTTCCCGATGTCATGTCCGATGGCTTCTGAATCTCTTTTTGCGCGAGGCGCTGGGTCAGTGCCCGCCGTCACCACCGCCACAGCCTGCGCCACCGCAGCCATCCACGCCGGGCGAAGAACCATCGCCGCCGCCGGCGCTCTGCGAGCCTTTGCGCCCGTTGACTTTGTTATTGCCCAAAAACAGCCAGAACGCGAAAGCTGGGACGAAGAGCAAGGCGGCAAATAGCAGGCCTCCGTCGAATAGGTCAGTTCCGTTCATTCTCGTCTCCTGAAATTAACATGATCAGGTGCCCGCATTGGGAATCAAAAAGCGAACTGCGGCGCGGGCAGTCAACCTCACGAATCGTAATTCCAGTTTTGGCCACGTCCTGCCCGGGGTCGGCCTTCGAGCAAACGGGTAATGGTTTTCAACTCGTAGCGCGCAACCTGTTCTTTGTGATTGAGTATTTGTGCCATTTCCTCCGTTTCGCGATACCACTGCGCCAAACCAGGCGCCAACAGTGATAGCTCAGGCTCTATGCGCTCCCACAAGCTGTGGCGACGGCCAATTCCGGTTTCACGCCAGCGAAGCTGGTGAGCCTTGGTCCGCAGCTTGTAAACGTTCAAGTTCCAGCGGCGTCCCTTCACTTCCCGCACAGATTGCGCCAACGCATCCATGGCCCGGTGCACCGCGGCCAGCTTCTCCCCGGCCTCGCGATGCCACTGCGCCAGGGTTTCGCCCTTACCCTTTAAGGGCCCTTTCCGGTCAATCATCTGTTTGACCATCTCATCCCATCCCATCGTCCCATCGCGAGACAGCCCCACTGGCGCAGTGTTCCTGCGTCTGGCGCAGCCAACTCCACCACTGAATCCACCACTGCCACAGCCCTTTCCGCTTCACATCCCCTCCGCAGGCGCAGCCCTATTCGCCCCGGGCGCTTGCCATTGCCGCAGCGTCCGTCATTGCAAACCGTCCGTCGCAGTCGCCAGCTGGGCCTCGTCGCCTGCCAGCGGCACCTCGTTCAGCAGGCGCAGCTCCTCGGCCGATACATCGAGCTGCCGGCGGCTGTGGCGGGGTGCCAGATCCCCGTTGAAAACGTCCCTGGGCAGCTCACCGAACAGGGCCACTGCGGCACGCAGTCTTTTCTTGGCTTGTTCATCGGCAGTCGGCAGCCAATCCACTCGCGACAACTGGCGCAGCTCCTCCTTCATCAGGTAGCGCTGAAACCAGACCACCCGCTCGAAAATTCGCCGGCAGGACCGCGTGATCGTGAAGATGTCCTGGTATCCCTCTTTATCCGAAAGCAGATCCTTGCGCACGAGCGTCTTGATCAGCCGCACAAAGTAATCGAAGGTTGAAATCAACCGGACCACTGCGTAGCCGTAAGGCGACCGAAATCCGAGCTCGACGCTTACTGGCGGGTCAGCACGCACGACCGAAAATGTTAGCCCGCGCCTTTGAATCTTCTCCAGACGGGCTTCCATCGCGGTGATCCGCTCCTCGATGGTAGCTATGGACGATTCAATCGAACCATGGGCCTCGATGAGGGCGAAATCGGCGTATGGGTTGTCGTTGCCGGACAGGTACCAGATGGCTCGCAGCGAAGCGCCAACCTTCTTGCCACCCGACTGCCCATACCCCGACTCACCGGGCAGCTTGGCCCGTCCGATGAAGAGCCGCGAGGCCTCCCGGGTGTGGATGGTCATCGAATCGTCGGCCTCGTCGGTCAGCTTGCCAAGGTCGTTTTTGACCTTGATTGCCTCCCGGTACGTAACCTCCTTTTCAGCTCCATCCATGGCGCTGTGCTCGGACTTCATCTGACGCAGCAAAGTTTCGCGCCGTTCCAGCTCCGCGTAACGAGAAAACCGGGGATCGGCCATATCCAAGTCATCGGCCTCCACCATGTCCTTTAGCGCAATCCGCTCGGCCTCGATATCGTATCCATCCGGAAATGGTGAGGTTTTGCTCACCGGAAATGGCGGGGGCAGTTTTGGTTTGCGCGGAGCCTTCTTGCTGGCCTTCAATGCGTCACTGATGCTCATTATGGGTCTCCAATATTCAAGTATTTCAGATGATTGATGCGCGCGCAATATCTGGCGCAATACTCAAGCTGGTGATTTTCAATTCCAAATCTCCAATCTGGCGCTGAAATCCGCCGCGCGTGGTTCGGCTTTCCTCATTCTTTGCCTTGGCGGTTTCACTGACTTTGGAATCCCCATTCCGCACGCGCATGACGCTGGTTTGCGTAATCGTTGGCGGCATGAGCCATCGCCGGAAACTCCGGGAAGAGCTCGGTGACGAATGAGTCGAATAGGGAGGCTCTGATAGCCCGCCCGGGAGCCCGGTGAGGCGCCGTTCGTGGCTCGGATTACGGGTCCCTCCTGGACCCGTTCCGTCTTGTTCAACCGAGACAACTGTGGAACCAGTCGCGGATGGAAATGCCCGACAAAATTAGTCTGTCTAACGGTTAGACAGATGAAGACCTTCGGGGATTGACGGAGGTTTGCGCTCATGCCGAGCCAACCTTGCGTCGCAATTCGGCGCTCATGGTGCGCAGCCTTTCCCTCGCCGCGGCTGGATCGATTGGCCGCTCAGACCCGCCCGCAGGCGCAGCCTCGTGACGGGCTTGCGCCTCCTCCTGCGCCTTCAGTGCATGCTGGCGTCGGCCAGGAAGTGCTTCTGCGTGGCCATCGACTGGTCCAGCCGCATCAGAAGCACTTCCT